>DASPTE010000151.1:0-10571 GCA_035623585.1 Steroidobacteraceae bacterium
GGCGTTGAGGCCCACCGACTTGCCCGAGCCGGTGGTGCCGGCGATGAGAAGGTGCGGCATGCGGGTGAGATCGGCGACCACGGGCTGTCCGCCGATGTCCTTACCGAGGGCCAGGGCGAGGGGCGAGTGCATCTCGTCGTAGGCCTTCGAGCGGATGATCTCGCCGAGCGTCACGACCTCACGCTTCTCGTTGGCGATCTCGAGCCCCATCACGCTCTTGCCGGGGATGACCTCGACGACGCGCACAGAGAGCACGGAGAGTGCACGCGCGAGATCCTTTGCAAGCGCGGTGATCTGACTCGCCTTGATGCCCGGCGCCGGCCGCAGCTCGAAGCGGGTGACCACAGGTCCCGGTTGCACCGCCACCACCTCCGCCTCGATCGCGAAGTCCTTGAGCTTCATCTCCACGAGCCGCGAGAGCGCCTCGAGCGCCTCCGGGGAATAGGACGGTTCCCTCGGGGGCGGATCGTCGAGGAGCTTGAGCGGGGGCAGTTCGTTCGAGTCCGGCGGGTCGAAAAGCGGCACCTGCCGCTCGCGCTCGACGCGCGCGCTCTTCTCGACGGTGGCGGGCGGGGGTTCGATGCGCGGTGGTGAGCGCGCCGCGGCCTTCTTCTGCAGAATCTCGACCGACTCCTTGCGGGCCTGCCGGCGCTCGCGTCCGGCGGCGGCAGCGCGTGCAGCGAGCAGGCGCTCGCGCAGGGAGCGCAGCGTTCCCCAGGTGAAGGTGCCGATGCGATCCATGATCGTGAGCCAGGAGACGCCGAAGGCGAGCGATAGCCCCGCCATCCACGCCGCGATCATGAGGAGCGTTGCGCCGAGGAAGTTCACCGCGGCGGCGAGCGCTCCACCGACGAGGCTGCCGACCACCCCGCCGGCACCCTGCCGCAAGGGACCTGCCTCCCAGTGGAGCGTCGCGAGCGCACAGCTCGAGATGAGCACGAGAAGGAAGCCGACGATTCGTACTGCGGTATCAGCGCGCGAGGCGGAAGCGCCTTTCAGGCGCCGCTGCAGCCCGATGCAGAGCGTCCCGATCGCGAGCGGCAAGAGGTAGGCAGGGCGGCCGAAGAGGAAGAACAGCACATCCGCCACCCACGCACCGACCACACCGATGCGGTTGCGAAGCGCGGTGGCGTTGCCACTGAAGGAAAAGCCGGGATCGTCGGGACTGTAGCTCGCGAGCGCGACGAAGAGAACGAGCCCGATGATGACGAGGGCGATGATTGCGCTCTCGCGCAATCCACGGCTCACCGCTGTTGTGAGCTGCCAAGCACCGCGTGCCTGCGCCTGGGTTTCAGCCAATTCGTCCGGCCTCCGTCTTAAGATAGGCGGGCGCCATTATAGGGCTTGCTACCATGTACTGAGACTGAAATCCCCGAGAAGCGCATGACCACCACCCGGCACAGCCGCCTCATCATCCTCGGCTCAGGACCGGCCGGCTACGCCGCCGCGGTGTACGCCGCGCGCGCCAACCGCTCGCCCCTCCTCATCGCCGGTCTCGAGCAGGGTGGACAGCTCATGACCACGACCGACGTCGACAACTGGCCGGGCGATGTCGAGGGGCTGCAGGGACCGGCGCTTATGGATCGGATGAAGCGCCACGCCGAGCGCTTTGCCACCGAGATCGTCAACGATCATCTGGTGCGCGTCGATCTCGGCGCGCGCCCCTTCAAGCTCACCGGGGAAGCGGCACATTACAGCTGCGATGCGCTCATCATCGCGACCGGCGCGAGCGCGCGCTATCTCGGTCTTCCCTCGGAGGAGAAGTTTCGCGGCCGCGGCGTCTCGGCGTGTGCGACTTGCGATGGCTTCTTCTTCCGCAACCACCGCGTGGCGGTGATCGGCGGCGGCAATACCGCGGTCGAGGAGGCCCTCTATCTCGCCCATATCGCGCAGCACGTGACGCTCGTGCACCGGCGCGACAAGCTCCGGGCGGAGAAGATCCTGCAGGATCGACTCTTTCGCGAAGTGAGTGCCGGCAAGATCTCGACGGTGTGGAATCACACCGTCGAGGAGCTGCTCGGCGATGAGAATGGCGTGCACGGGGTGCGGCTGCGCGCGAGCGAGGGCGGCAAGGTGCAAGATCTGGCCGTGACCGGCGTCTTCGTCGCCATCGGCCACACACCCAATACTACGATCTTCGCCGGGCAGCTCGCGATGCAGGGCGGCTACATCAGCGTGCGTGGCGGACTTGACGGCGATGCCACTGCAACCAGCGTCCCGGGCGTCTTCGCCGCCGGTGATGTCGCCGATCACGTCTACCGGCAGGCGATTACGTCTGCGGGCTCGGGCTGCATGGCCGCGCTCGATGCCGACCGCTATCTCGACTCTCTCGATTTACACCACTGATCAATCGCACGTTGCGCGTCATGTCGAGGGATCAGGTCGAATTCCACCCGAGTATCGAGCGAGTGCGGGCCGCCGAGTGGAACGCGCTCGGGGCGGCCGATAATCCTTTCACGCGCTATGAATTTCTGGCCGCGCTCGAGCGCAGCCACTCGGTGGGTGCACACAGCGGTTGGGAGCCGCGCTATCTCACGCTCGCGGACGCGCGCGGACTTGCGGGAGCTGCGGCGGCATTCGTCAAGCGGCACTCCTTTGGCGAGTTCGTCTTCGATTTCGCCTGGGCGCGAAGCTACGAGCGGCTCGGCCGCCGCTATTACCCGAAACTCACGCTCGCCGCGCCCTTTACGCCTGCAACGGGTCCGCGACTTCTGGTGCGCGCCGACCTCGATCGCGTCGCCATCGCCGAGCGACTCCTCGGTGCGCTCGAGAGTCATGCGCAAAGAGAGCATCTCTCGGGCGTGCACGCTCTCTTTCTCGATGAAGCCGCGCGCGCAGCCTGTGCGCAGCGTGGCTGGCTCATGCGCCGCGACTGCCAGTTCCACTGGAGCAATCGCGGCTACACGAGTTTCGAGGACTATCTCGCCACTTTCACGGCCGAGAAGCGCAAGAAAGCGCGGCGCGAGCGCCGCCGCGTCGAGGAAGCCGGCGTTCACTTCGAGACTCGCTTCGGTGGTGAGCTCGACGCAGCTCTGCTCGATGAGATCTACCTCCTGCACCGCGATACCTTCCTGCGGCACGGGCATGAGCCGTATCTCACGCGCGCCTTCTTCGATGAGATCGTGGCGACTCTCCCCGAATCCCTCATGGTGAAGCTCGCGCTGCATGGACGGCGGCTCGTCGCGGTCGCGATCTTCTTCGTGAGCGAGCAAGCCCTCTTTGGCCGCTACTGGGGAGCGGCCGAGGACTTCCACAGCCTGCACTTCGAGACCTGCTACCACCAGGGGATCGAATTCTGCATCGAGCGGCGCATTCAACGCTTCGAGCCCGGCACCCAGGGTGAACACAAAGTGAGCCGCGGCTTTGAGCCTACCTTCACCTGGTCCGCGCACTACATCGTCGATGCGGATTTTCGCGCCGCCATCGGCGAGTACCTCATGCGCGAGGGTGCAGCGGTCGAGGCCTATGCGCTCGAGGTGGCGGGGCATGTGCCTTACCGGGGACGGCGCCTTGCAGGACAGCCCTGGTGAAAAGCATTACCTGGCTATCCCCGCACGATGCACCCGAGTCGTTTCCGCCGCTCGAGCAAGCACTCGAAGATCCCGCCGGGCTCCTCGCCGCCGGGGGCGATCTCTCGAGCGAGCGGCTCCTCGCCGCCTACCGGCGCGGCATCTTCCCCTGGTACTCGCCCGGGCAGCCCGTGCTTTGGTGGTCGCCCGATCCGCGGGCGGTGCTCTTCCCGGAGGAGTTTCGCGTCTCGCGCAGCCTTGCCAAGACGCTGCGCAACGGCGGCTTCAGCACGAGCGTCGACCGCGACTTTCCCGCCGTGATCGACGGCTGCGCCGCCCCGCGCCCCGCAAGTCCCGGCACCTGGATCACCTCCGAGATGCGCAGCGCCTATCTCGAGCTCCACCGGCTCGGCCATGCGCACAGCATCGAGATCTACCGGGAAGGGAACCTGGCCGGGGGGTTGTACGGGGTGCGCCTCGGTGGTGTGTTCTTCGGCGAGTCGATGTTCAGCCGCGAGCGCGACGCCTCCAAAGCCGCACTCGCGCACCTCGTCGCCCTCTGCCGCCGCAACGCGCTCACGGTGATCGACTGCCAGTTGCCCTCGCGCCACCTCGCGAGTCTTGGCGCCCGCACCCTGCCGCGCAGCCGCTTCCAGGCGCTGCTCGCGGCACATGTGGGTGCGCCTGCGCCAGTGCTCGTCGATCCCTGAGCGCCGCGCAGCGCGGAACCGAGAATCATCACGGTTGTAAATTGCCAGCGCAGCGCGCTTGTGCTCCAATTCGCGCCCCCGGAGGGCCTCAAGGGCAGTATGGCGAAAGAAGATGCGATCCAGATGGAGGGTGAGGTCGTCGAGACCCTACCCAACACGACTTTCCGGGTGAAGCTCAAAAACGGTCACGTCGTGACCGCACACATCTCGGGAAAGATGCGCAAAAACTACATCCGCATCCTCACCGGCGATGCGGTTACCGTCGAGATGACGCCCTACGATCTCACCAAGGGCCGCATCATCTACCGCGGTCGCTAGCGCTCTCGCTAAGCCGGTACTGCCGGCACCTGCGCGGCCGGTTCGCACTCGAGCGTGAGTCGCGCGCCATCGGCGGCGACCGACACGCGCACGTGGCCGCCGTTCGCGAGCCGCCCGAACAAGAGTTCCTCGGCGAGCGGACGCTTGATGTGCTCTTGGATCGTGCGTGCCATCGGCCGCGCGCCCATCTTCGGGTCGTAACCCCGCTCTGCGATCCAGCGCCGCGCCGCATCATCGAGGGTGATCGTCACGCCCTTCTGCTCGAGCTGCGATTCGACTTCGACGATGAGTTTGTCCACCACGCGCTCGATGGTGATCGGATCGAGCGCCGAGAACTGGATCACTGCATCGAGGCGGTTGCGGAACTCGGGGCTGAAGATGCGACGGATGGCTTCAAGCCCGTCCGAGGCGTTGTCCGAGTGGGTGAAGCCGATCGAGGGACGCGCCATCTCGAGCGCTCCGGCATTCGTCGTCATGACGATGATGACGTGGCGGAAGTCGGCCTTGCGGCCGTTATTGTCGGTGAGGGTGCCGTGATCCATGACCTGCAGCAGCAGGTTGAAGACATCCGGGTGCGCCTTCTCGACCTCATCGAGGAGCAGCACGCAGTGCGGATGTTTGGTGATCGCCTCCGTGAGCAGCCCCCCCTGATCGAAGCCGACGTAGCCGGGAGGCGCCCCGATCAGACGCGACACGGTGTGGCGCTCCATGTACTCGGACATATCGAAGCGCAGGAACTCGACGCCCATCGCGATCGCAAGCTGGCGCGTCACTTCGGTCTTGCCGACGCCCGTCGGGCCCGCAAAGAGGAAATTGCCGACCGGTTTACGCTGCTCCCCAAGCCCCGAGCGCGCCATCTTGATGGCGGCGGCCAGCGCCTCGATCGCCTTGTCCTGCCCGAAGATCACGAGCTTCAAATTGCGCTCGAGGTTCTGCAGGATCTCGCGATCTGAGGTCGAGACGCTCTTCGCGGGAATGCGCGCCATGCGCGCGACTACATCCTCGATGTGACGCTTCTCGACCGTCTTCTCGCGTTCGGCAACGGGCTTAAGCCGCGCGCGCGCCCCGGCCTCATCGACGACATCGATGGCCTTGTCGGGGAGATGCCGCTCATTGATGTGCCGTGCGGCGAGCTCGGCGGCCGCCCGCAGCGCATCGTCCGCATAGGTGATGCCGTGATGCTCCTCGAAGCGCGGCTTGAGTCCAAAGAGGATATCGATGGTCTCGGCGACCGAGGGTTCGACGACATCGATCTTCTGGAAGCGCCGCGCGAGTGCGTGGTCCTTCTCGAAGATGCCGCGATATTCGTGGTAGGTGGTCGAGCCGATGCAACGGATCTCCCCGGCCGTGAGCACGGGCTTGATGAGGTTGGAAGCGTCCATGACGCCCCCGGAAGCCGCGCCGGCGCCGATCACGGTATGAATCTCGTCGATGAACAAGATCGCGCCGGGTAGTTTCTTGAGTTCGGTGATCACACCCTTCAAGCGCTTCTCGAAATCCCCGCGGTACTTGGTGCCGGCGATGAGCGCGCCCATGTCGAGGGCGAAGATCGTGCAATCGGTGAGCACCTCGGGCACGTGGCCCTCGACGATAAGGCGCGCCAGGCCCTCGGCGATCGCGGTCTTGCCAACACCGGCCTCACCCACGTAGAGAGGATTGTTCTTGCGGCGGCGGCAGAGGATCTCGATCGTGCGCTCGACTTCGAGCTTGCGGCCGATCAGCGGATCGATGCGACCTTCCTGCGCAAGGCGATTGAGGTTCGTCGTGAATTTCTCGAGTGCGCTCCCGCCCTCGCCTTCGCGCTCGCCCTCGGCGGCGCTGTCCTCCTTGTCGGTCTTCTCCTCGGCAATCTTCGAAAGTCCGTGGGAGATGTAGTTGACAACATCGAGACGGGTCACGCGCTGGCGATTGAGGAGGAACACCGCGTGACTCTGCTTCTCGCTGAAGATCGCGACCAGCACGTTGCCGACGTCGACTTCCTTCTTGCCGCTCGACTGCACGTGGAACACCGCGCGCTGCAACACCCGCTGGAAGCCGAGCGTCGGCTGCACCTCGCGCTCCTCACCTTCCTCGAGTCTCGGCGTCGACTGCTCGATATGATCCTTGAGTTCCTGTTTGAACTTGGCGAGATCCGCTCCGCAGGCGCGCAGCACTTCGCGCACCTTGGCGGTGTCGAGAATCGCCAGCAGCAGGTGCTCGACCGTCAGGTACTCGTGACGCGCCTCGCGCGCCTGGTGGAACGCGTCGTTCAGACGGTACTCAAGTTCGTTGGACAACACTTTGGGCGAACCTTTCAGCTCAAGCGCTCACGCGCGCCGCCATCTGAGACGACAACAAGCATAGCGCGACTCACGCCTCCTCCAGAGTGCACATGAGCGGATGCTGATGATCACGCGCGTAGCTCGTCACTTGTGCCACCTTAGTTTCCGCGATCTCGTATGTGAAGACCCCGCACACTCCCTTACCCTTGGTATGAACCTCCAGCATGATGCGCGTGGCGTTCGGGCGGTTCAGGCCGAAGAACCTCTCGAGCACATCGACCACGAACTCCATCGGCGTGTAGTCGTCGTTCAGTAAGACCACGCGGTAAAGTGGCGGTTGCTTGACCTGCGGGCGCGCCTCTTCGACGACAACGCCGGTGTCGGGCCGGGCCGGGTGCAGATCAGGCATGGGAGTCTTTATAGGGGTCGTGAAACGGCAACACAAGTCCGCCAAAATGGGGAGTAGTTACTCCTGAAGAAACAATTGCTTGAGAGCCCAAGCGGGGCACTCGTATGATGAGGACGCTTGCGGCCCCCGGCGTGCGCTTTAGTGCATGCCATCTTGGGGGCTTTGGGGGGCCGCGGAGGATTATCGTTACGTCCATGCGTCAACGCCTATGAACGCCGCTACCTGGCTCGAGGGTCTTCCGGTGCCCGATCGCTGGCGGACGCTCCTCATCAATGAGGGACCGCGGGCGGCGACCTGGACGCTCTCACTGGCCCTCGGCGTGCAGGGGTCGCTGATCGCGACCGATGTCGTGAATGCCACGCGCGCGGCGCCGAGCGTTGGGCACGGGCGCACCTTTGCCACCCATCCGACCAACCTCGCCGCGATCACCAATGCCCATCTCTTTGGCGCCGCCCCCGCGCCAAAACAGGATGGGGCGAACGCGCCGCAGACGAATATGCCGCTCGTGCTCACCGGGATCATCGCGGGCAATGATCCGCAAAACGGGCTCGCGATCCTCGGACCGAGCGCACAAAGTGCGAAGGTGTATGCCGTGGGCGACAGCGTTCCGGGTGGCGCGAAGCTCTATTCCGTGTACACCGACCGGGTCGTCATCGATCGCGACGGGCAGCTCGAATCGCTCGCCCTCCCGCGCCAAAGCATGGCCGCCACCGCACCGCTGCCGACGACCGCCGCGGTCGGGGACAGCGCCGGACTCGAGCGCATGCGGCGCGTGATCACCGAGCAGCCGGGCCTTATCGGGGATGTGCTGCGGCCGCAGGCCGTGCAGGTCGAGGGCAAGGTACAGGGATTTCGGGTCTACCCGGGTAGAAATCGCGCGGCGTTCGCGCGTCTTGGGCTGCGGCCGGGTGACGAGGTGACCGCCATCAACGGCACGCCGCTTGATGACCTCGACCGGGGGGATCAGATCATGCGCACGCTCCAGAGCTCGAGCGAAGCGCGCGTGACGGTGATCCGCGATGGGCAGTCGCAGGAACTGATGCTCAATATCGCGCAGATCGCGCAGGAGGCCGATGCGGTGGCCGCGCAGAGCCAGGTACGGGGTGCTGCGGTGGGCGTTCCCATGCCCGCGGATGCGGGAAATGTACCGCCCGCACCACCGGCCCCCGAACTTCCGGGCGGCGGCGGCACCCAATAGCGGGCGGGTGAGTGATTTTCGGGGGTAAGTCAGTGAGCGGATTACGTTCGATCGCGGTGCGGGCGCTCGCGCTCCTCCTCGCCGCCTCGCTCCTGCAGGCACAGCAGCAGGCGCAGCGCATTACACCGAACTTCAAGGACGCGGACATCACCCAGGTCGCGGAGGCCGTGAGCGCGGCGACCGGCAAGACCTTCATCATCGATCCGCGGGTGCGCGCCCAGGTGACGATGCTCTCGACGACGCCGATGACGCCGGCGGCGTTCTACGAGGCGTTCCTCTCGATCCTGCAGGTGTATGGCTTCATCGCCGTGCCCTCGGGGAATATCGTGAAGATCCTCCCCGATGCCAACGCGCGGCAGATCGCCTCCGTCGATCTCCCCTCGAGCGTGAATGCGACCTCGGACGAGGTCGTGACCCAGGTGCTCGATGTGCGCAACGTGAGCGCCTCTACCCTGGTACCGATCCTGCGGCCGATGATCCCGCAGTACGGTCATCTCGCCGCCTACCCGCCCTCGAACGTGCTCATCATCACCGACCACGCGAGCAACGTGAACCGCATGATCCGCATCATCCGGCGGATCGATCAGATCAGCACCCAGGACGTGGAGATCGTGCCGCTGCAGAGTGCGTCCGCAGGCGAGATCGTGCGCGTCGTGAACGCGGTCTACTCCGGCGCGACGGGGACCGAGGCCTCGGCGTTCAAGGTGGTGGCGGATGAGCGCTCGAACAGCGTGCTGATCGGCGGCGAGCAGGATCAGCGGCTGCGCCTGCGGGCGTTGATCGCCCATCTCGACACCCCGCTCGAGCAGGGCGGTGACACCCGCGTGCGGTACCTGCATTACGCGAGCGCGGAGAAGATCGCGCCGAAACTCAAAGAGCAGATCACCGGCATCGCGCAGGCGGCGGGCGCCGCGGCGGGAGGCGCCGGCCAGACCGCCTCCCCGGCCGCGGCGGCGGAGCGCAACGCGATGATCTGGGCCGATCCGACCAACAACGCGCTCGTGATCACCGCGCCGCCGAAGATCATGCGCAGCGTGATGGACATCATCGACCGGCTCGACATCCGCCGCCCGCAGGTGTTGGTGGAGGCGATCCTGGCCGAGGTCGATGTGAGCAAGGACGCGGAGCTCGGCGTCAACTGGGCGGTCTTTCAGAACGGCACCAATAGCGTCCCGGTCGGGGCGTTCGTGAGCCCGGTGAACGGCACCAGCATCGTCGATCTCGCCCAGGCCTCGCAGAATCCGGGCAGCATCAGCACGACGCTCCTTCAGGGTGCGACGATCGGCATCGGTCGCGTCGGCGGTACCGGCGTCAACTTCGCCGCCATGCTGCGGGCGTTGCGCAGCGATACCACAACCAACATTGTTTCCACGCCCTCGGCTGTGACCATGGACAACCAGGAGGCGGAACTTAAGGTCACGCAGGAAGTGCCGTTCGTCACCGGCCAGTTCACCAACACCACGGCGAGCACGGGCGGCACCGTCAATCCCTTCCAGACGATCCAGCGCGAGGACGTCGGCACCATCTTGAAGGTGACGCCGACCATCTCCCCGGAAGGAAATGCGCTCATGCTCAAACTCTCGGTCGAGAGCTCGAGCATCGGCGAGAAGCCCGCGGGAGCGGTCGATCTCGTCACCAACAAGCGCACCATCACTACGACCGTTCTGATCGAGGATGGCGGGGTGGTGGTGCTCGGCGGACTCATCGAGAACGACCGCACGAGCGGGGAGACGCGCGTGCCGGGCCTTGGGAACATTCCGATCATCGGGCAGCTCTTCAAGACGCGTAATTCGATGCAGTCGAAGAACAATCTCATCATCTTCATCCGCCCGAAGATCCTGCGCGATCAGCAACAGGCGGCTTACGAGACCGACCTCAGATACAACTACGTGCTCGGCGAGCAACACGACCTCGCCCACCACGAGAGCCACGAAGAGCTGCCCCTGCTTCCGGGTGTGCCGGCGCCCAAGCTCCCCTCGCTCCCGCCGGCGACGGCGGCCGGATCGGCCGCGCACAGCGCCGAGCAGAACTTGCCACCGGCGAACCCGCCTGCCGGCACCGGTGCGGTTCCGCCCGGAAACCCGGCGCCGAGCAGCACTGCCGTGCCGGCTCCGCCACCGCCCGCAACCCCCGCGACTACACCCGCACCGCAAGGCGGCCCATGCA
>DASPTE010000025.1:0-2949 GCA_035623585.1 Steroidobacteraceae bacterium
GGTTTCTGCAACTGTTCCTGGATGCCGTCGGTGAGCGCGGCGCTGTCTTCGAGGAGGCTGTGCCACTGCCGCCCGCTGACTGCGTCATAGCGCTCGATGTCGACCCGCAGGCGCATCGCCTCGGCGAAATCCTGCCGCACGAGTCCGAGCCAGGCTCGGCCGGGCGAGTTCTGCAGTTCCGCGGCGTGCGCGTCCAGCACGTCAAGGAAATCTGCCTCCCGGCGTGCCATGACCGCGGAAGTGCCGGCGTTGCCGCGCACGGCGTTGATGGCCTGGGCGAGCTCCGCGAGTGAGCGTCGTGCCACCACCTGGTTGCCGTTGATGGCGAGTCCACTGCCGCCCGCGCCGGCGATCAACTGGTACACGCGGTTGAGGGCTGCCTGACGTTTGTCAGACCACTGCGTGCGCTGCGTCGCAGCGCTCGCGAGCTGGCGCGCATTGGCCATGTGGCGGGTGAGCTGGCCGCGGAGTGCCGCGGCTGTAGGGCCGAGCGTGGGCGGCGCGTAATCGAAGTAACTGCTGACCGCCTCTTCGAGCTCATCGCCCGCGGCGTTGATCGCGCTCAGGTCGACGGTGCCGTGCGCCTGCACGTACTCGCCGACGGCACGATCGAAGACAATGAACTTCTCGAGCACGAGGCTCGCGCTGCGCGCGAGCGGTTCGTGCTCGTTCTGCATGCTGCGCACCGCATCGAGGGCCTCGCCGGTGGTGCGAGTCGCGAGGAGCTCGCCCGCGCCGAGTACCGCGAACACCGCCATGAGCCAGAGCCCGAGCCGCCAGCCGATGCCGAGGCGGGGCGTGCGGATGCGGAAACCCCGTCTCTTCAGGGGTTCAGGCGTGGGCTGCGGCGTGGCGCACGCAACGGTTTCGTTCGGCTCGTGCATACGACATAAGCCGCAGAGGGCAAATGACGAAGCTTTCTTGGCAAATCAGTCATGAACTGCGGCTCATGATGCCCGCGGCCACGGTTCCCCTTCCGTGGCGGGCATCGCACAAAGTGCCAGGGTGACTGTGACCGACCGCGCGGTCGGGCGCCGGAGGGTTAAATTGGCCGCACGCGCCTTTTTTTGGGCAGGCTCAGGGGGTGTTCGGGACTGGCGACAGCGCGCTTTGTCCTATACTAGCGACACACGATGAAGGGCGGCCGCCAGCATGACCGAACTTGCTGATACTTTTGATGCGGCATTCTCTAAGGCCGTCGATCTCGGGAATCGGATCGCGGATAAGGAGAAGGACGCGGACTTATGGGATATCGCCGACGGGTTGCTCGCCGGCGCCATTCAGTATTGGCTCTACTCGCGACAACCCTGCGGCGATCCGCGCTGTCAGGATTGCATGCCGATCAGCACCGCGCAGGGGCGCATGGCCGAGCTCAATCGCCTCATCGAGCAGCTCGCTTCTGAAAGCGAGTACTTCCACACACCGACGGACGCGAACGCCGGTCGCGCCTGAGAGTCACACCGCGGCTTTCGCCGCGAGCCCACTCCCTGCGACTTCATCCAACGCGCGCTCGAACAGATGCAGCCCCTCGCGCAGCACCGCGTCGGAGATGGTGAGGGGTGCCAGGAAGCGGATGACGTTCGAATAGATTCCGCAGGAGAGGATCACGAGCCCTTGCCGGCCGGCCGCCTGCACCAGAGCCTTGGTGAGTTCCGCATCCGGCGCATCAGCGCGCGAGTTCTTCACGAGTTCGATCGCAATCATCGCTCCGAGGCCGCGAACCTCGCCGATTGCGGGAAAGCGCGTCTGCAGCCCGCGCAGCCGCGCACTCATGAAGCGCCCGATCTCGTCCGCGCGCTTGAGCAGCTGCTCCTCGCGCATCACCTCGAGCACCGCAAGCCCTGCGGCGCAGGCGAGTGGTGAGCCGGCAAAAGTTCCGCCGAGTCCGCCGGGAACAGGTGAGTCCATGATCTCGGCCTTGCCGGTGACCGCTGACAGCGGCACGCCGCCCGCGACACTCTTCGCGATGGTGATGAGATCGGGCTCGACGCCCGAGTGTTCAATCGCGAACATCCTTCCGGTGCGTCCAAAGCCAGACTGAATCTCATCCGCAATGAAGACGATCCCGTGGGTGTCACAGAGGCTGCGCAAGCGTCGCAAGAGTTCGGGCGGTGCGGCGTAGAAGCCGCCCTCACCGAGCACCGGCTCGATAATGATCGCCGCGGCGCGCGCCGGATCGAGGTCCGCCTTGAAGAGCTGATCGAGCGCCTCGAGGGAATGCTCGACAGTGATGCCGTGGTAGGGGATCGGGAAGGGAAGGTGGTAGACCTCGGGCAGCATCGGCCCGAAGCCGCTCTTGTAGGGCTGAACCTTGCCCGTAAGACTGATGCAGCCGAGCGTGCGGCCGTGGAAGCCGCCCGAGAACGCGATGACGCCTGAGCGCTTGGTGTGAAAGCGGGCGATCTTGATGGCGTTCTCGACCGCCTCGGCGCCGGTCGTGAGGAAGATCGTCTTTTTCGGGCTCGCGCCCGGCGCGAGCGCATTCAACTGCTCGGCGAGCGCGATGTAGCTCTCATAGGGCGTCACCTGAAAGCAGGTGTGGGTGAACTTCGCGAGCTGCCGTGCAATCGCCTCGCGCACCTTCGGATGCACGTGCCCGGTGTTGACGACCGAGATGCCGGCCGCGAAATCGATGTAACGTCGGCCCTCCACGTCCCATAGCTCGGCGTTCTCAGCGCGCTCGGTGTAGACCGAGAGTGAGTTCGAGATGCCGCGCGGGACGGCGCGCTGACGACGGCTGTGCAGATCGGCGTTTGAAGTCACGGGAGTTCCTCTGGTGCGCTCTGCAGGGGAGCGGCGAGCGGCTGCAATCAGCCGCCGGCTTTGAGTTGGGCCGCGCGGTGAATGGCCGCACGAATGCGCTGATAGGTGCCGCAGCGACAGATGTTCCCCGACATCGCTGCATCGATGTCATCGTCGGAGGGGTCGGGGGTCTGCTCGAGTAACGCC
>DASPTE010000052.1:0-35238 GCA_035623585.1 Steroidobacteraceae bacterium
CCAAGACCCGACAGGATCGAGATCGTATCGGCTCCGAGCGGACGCGCCGAGCGGGCCGGCAGCGGTCGCGCGCGCGGAGCCGCCACCTCCTCGGGAGTAATGCACCGGCGCCATTTCGCGGCGCGTTCCTTAAGGGCGGCCGCGTCCAGCGGCCCCCCGAACTGAATGCAGTGCGTCACGACGTCACTCAGCGCCAAAGAAAGAAGCCGGCCGCCACCGCTCGCAAAACTGCTCCAGGCAGCCAGCGCCGCATGCAGGCCCGTCAGCGGATCGGCGATCGCATCGGCGCAGAACATCGGGACCCCGGTGCACTCGCGCAGAATGCGTGAGAGCCCGGCGGCCACCCCGGCATCGTCACCGAAGGCCACCCAGTTTGCGGCAGGCTCTTCGCGTCCGTAACCGGAAATCGCCACCCAGGTCGTCGCGCTTTCCTCGACGATTTCCTCCGCCCGGATCCCAAGTTGTCGCAGCGCACGGGGCCGCGAGCCTTCGATCACGATATCCGCACGCAGGAGGAGCTCGCGTAGCTGCGCGCGGCCTCGGGGCCGCTCGAAATCGAGCGCGACACTCGCTTTTCCGGCGTTCAGCAAGTCATAGAAATGCGTGCCGCCGCTGCGCATCCCGTCAGGTCGGGCGCTACTCTCCACCTTGATAACCTGCGCACCCAAGCTCTGCAGCAGATGCGAAGCGAGCGGCCCGGCCCAGAGCGACGAAAGATCGACGACAAGAGGCGCGCTCGCCCCGGGGGTGCGCCGGCGCTCGCTGCGGTAGATCTCCCGGTACCAAGGTGTCAGCGGCGCGCCGCTCGGACTCGCCTCGGGCGCGACCGCGAGGCCGATGAGCCGACCGCGGTCGACGCATTGGGCCGCACTCCGCTTCCGGAGAGCACGCGCAAGCCCGTGCCAGTCCTTGATGGCGCCCGCTTCGAGCCACGCGGGCAGCATTTCCCAGTCTGCATCGCGCGCGAGGTTGACGGCGAGGAACCCATCGGCTGCGGACAGGAGGTGACAGCCACCACCGGCGGAAATCGATCCCGCGCGTCGAAAGCCAGCGAGTGCAGCTCGCTCGGCGAGAAGCGCGGGGCCGTCGAGACGCTCGAGGTGGGAGGCGGGGTGAAGGGAACTCAAAGCGCCGAGCACACCGTCGGCGTAAGAGGCAAGCGGAAGAGGAAGGACCTGCGCGGGACCCGAGGCGTCACCGGTCAACGCCATGAGACCGCTCCGAGCCCAGCGCTGCGCGGGGTGCGTTTCCTCTTGCGGTGGCAGGAATTGCGTTACGCCCAAATCCCGTAGCAGCTTGTTGGCGTAACGCGTCGAGCAGTGAAGCTCGTGCTGCCGGCCGTCGCTTTGAAGTTCGGACTGCCGCTGCCGCCCACCCTTGGCGACCCATCGGCCGCGCGGTGTAGTTCGGGCGGTGCGCCTCGGCATGCCCCTCCCCTTTACTCGCGCAGGATCGCCTCGGCCCACGATACGACCCGCTCAAAGAACCGGCCCCTCGAATCGAAGAGAAAATGACAGTGGCCGGTCTTCGGCAACACGAGCAGCGTGACGTCAGGGCTCCCCGGGAAGCTCGCGGGAATCTGCTGCGGCGGGCCTGCGATGTCACGATCACCGACCGCGAGCAGCACCGGCACGTCAATCTGCGCACACTCGGGCGCCGTGCTCCCCGGGATCATGGAGAAGAGCCCTGGGGTGAGTAGGAGGTGCGTCCGCGCGCGCTTCAGTGCCTCGACACCGCGACGATCGGCCGCATCGCCGGCGAAAAGCTCTTTGCTCTGCGCGGACGGTGCGATCTCGGGGTAGGGATCGGGGCTGCGGGTACGCGCGAGGCGCACCAGGTTCTCGCGCGCGGCTGATGGATTTCCGGCGAGGGCGGCCTCCTCAGCCGAAAGCGCGGACACGAGTCCTTGCGTACCGAAGCCGAAAAGCGCAACCGCAGAGTGCGTGCGGTGCTGCGCTTGCTGCATGGCCGTGAGCATCGCTCCCATCGAGTGGCCGATGCCGATCGTGTCGAGCTGCGGCAGGGGGGTTCCAGCGATCCGACCCGCAAGCAGATCGCGGCGGATGCGCTCGACCGCAATCGCGTTCGCGCGAGTCAGAATGTCAGGGGTTAGTTCGAACCCATCGCGTGGCCGTGTGCTGCCACCGACGCCCAAGGGATCGAGCGTCACGACGATGAAGCCCGCGGCAACCATGTGCGCCGCGAAACTGAAGTCGCTCTCTGGGCCTTGCGCGAGGAGATTGAAGTAAGCGCGCGTGAGTGCGCCTCCAGGCAGGCAGAAGAGCGCGGTGGGTGGGGAGCACAGGCGCGAGGGGAAGAAGATGTCCGCGGCCACCTCGAGCGACCCCTCGCCCGGGAGCAGCTCTCCCACGTCGATGCGGTGCTCGATGGGTGTTAGGGTGGCCGGGCGCTGCTCACGCGCCGTCGTCTGCTCGAGGCGAGTACCGGTTGCGATGGCAACACCGTTGAGGGTCGAGACGGCGCGCCGCTCAGTAGCTGCGGGCGCCGAGACCGCGCAGCAGCACCACGAGGAACTTGCGGATTGCCGGAATGCTCAGGTTACCGGGGAAGAAGTACATGCGCAGCACGGTAACGCCCATGAGCGCATCGATCGCGAGCTCGATATCGGTATCGGCAGGCAACTCGCCGCGCTCGATCGCGCGCTCGAGGACAACGCGCGCCGGGTCGCGGCGCTTTTGCATGAGCGGGTCGAACACGGCCGCCAGCGCGGGGTTCTGCGTACGTTCGGCCACCAGGGTCGGCATGATCGCGTTCGAGGGCGGCCGGTGCAGAAGCCGAAGGAACTGGCGATAGAGGTCGACCAGGTCCGAGAGCACGTCCCCCTTGTCGTGGGGAACGAGCGCCGGCCAGCGATTGAAGGCCTCGATGACGAGGTGCTCCTTGGTGGGCCAACGCCGATAGATGGTGGATTTGCTGGCACGGGCGCGCGCCGCCACCTTGCTCACCGTGAGACTCGCGTAGCGCTCGTCAGCGAGCAGTGCGGTCGTCGCGCGGATGATTGCCTCTTCGGAACGCTTGCTGCGCGGGCGCCCAGGTCTGCGCTTGCTCTCAAGCGCTCCCGCGCGGATGTCGGTACTCATATTCCTCTGGAAAAGCTCGACCGTTGCAGATCGCGCGGCACTATCTCACACCGCCGACCGCCAAATCCAATAGGTACCGGTGGTTCCGTATTAGCGGGAATCCGTATACCATTGCCGAACCCGACGCGCCGCCCGCGTCTTCTCGCGAGACTCCCATGGCCACCGTCCAATCGGAAGCCCTGAAGCGCACGCCGCAGGTGCGTGGCGTTCCCTTCATCGGTAACGCGCTGTCGATGGCCAAGGATCCGGCGCGGTTCTTTTATGACAGTTACCGCGAATACGGGCCGGTGTTCCGCGTCAAGGTGATGAACAACACCTACACGGTGCTCGCCGGCACCGAGGCCGCCACTTTCATGGGCACGCGCGAGGGTCGCGAGTCGCTGCGCTCGAAGGAGTTCTGGCAGGGCCTCGTCGATGAATGGGGAGCGCGGCGCACGCTCACGGGCGAAGACGGCGTGACCCACCAGAAGCTGCGCACCGTCATGCGGCATGGTTACTCGAGCGAATCCGTGCGCGGTCGCTACGGCGAGCTCACCGAGATCACCGACGCGGTGATCGCACGCGACTGGCCCGTCGGCGGCTGGGTCCCGGTCGTGCAGTCGATGCAGTACATCGTCACCGACCAGCTCGGCGCGCTGCTCACCGGCACTTCCCCCCGCGAGTACGTCAAGGACATCCGCACCACCATTCTCTACATCCTCAACATCCTCGTGACGCGCCAGCGCCCGAAGTTCATGCTCAAGGATCCTCGTTATCGTCACGCCAAGGAGCGCGTCGCCGAGCTCGGGCGGCGCATGATCGCCGACTACCGCGCCAACAAAGACAAGCGCGATCCGGCCCGCCGGAACCTCGTGGACGACATCATGGAAGCTCACGAGCGCGATCCGGATCTGATTCCGGAGAGCGATCTGATCCTGAGCCTCACCGGTCCCTTCGTCGCGGGCCTCGATACCGTGGCCAACACCATCGGCGCCTTCGTTTATACCGTGCTCAAGCATCCTGGAGTGCTCGAGCGGGTGCGGAGTGAAGCCGATGCGCTCTTCGCGAACGGCCCGATCGAGGAGGCGGACCTGAACCGTGTCCCATCGATCGACGGCGCGATCATGGAGACGATGCGGCTTTATCCCATCGCAGTCGCGCAGATGCGCACCGCGACGCGGGACTTTGTGTTCGCGGGCCATCAGATCCGCGAAGGCGAACTGCTCTACGTCGCCACCGCCGTGCCGCACTTCATGGAAGAGTACTACCCGGATCCCGACAAGTTCGACATCGACCGCTACGCGAAGCCACGCGCGGAACACATGAAGCCCGGCGTGTACTCGCCTTACGGCCGCGGCACCCACACCTGTCTTGGGAAGACGCTCGCCGAGGTGCAGATGTCGTTCACTATGGCACGGCTTTTCTACCTGCTCGATCTCGAGCTCGAGTCACCCGACTACGAATTGCAGCGCAAGACCCTGCCGACACCCGGGCCGAGCATGAAGTTCAAGGTGCGCGTCAAGGGCCGTCGGCACTGAGGCGCAGCGGCAAGAGCTCAGGCTTTCAACGCGCGCTCGATCAGATTGCGATAGGTCTTCGAGTATGGCGGCAGATTAAAGGTCAGATCGAGGAACCCGAGCGGCTGCTCGACGACTGAGCGCGCGTTCGACATTTCCCGAAACCCCTGCTCACCGCCGATACGGCCCATCCCCGAGTGGTTGACGCCGCCGAACGGCAGGCGTGGATTCGTCCCCGATTGGATCAGATTGTGGTTGACGACCGTACTGCCGGCGCTGGTGTGCCTGAGGAAGTAGTCGATCGCCTCACGCTCGCGCGCGAAAATATAGAGCGCGAGCGGCTTCGGGCGCCGCTGGATGATCTCGATCGCTTCGCTCCGCTCGCGAAACGGAATGACCGGGAGGATGGGCGCAAAGATCTCCTCCTGCATCACGAGCATCTCCTCAGTGACGTTGGTGAGCACGACGGGAGCCACGAATCGGTCTGCGGCCCGCAGCTCGCCCCCGCACTGGAACTCGGCCCCCTTATCACGCGCATCCTTGAGCAGCCCCGCAACGCGCGTGAAGTGCTGATCGTTGATGATGCGCAAGAGCTCGGGCGATTGATCAAAGCCTGCGCCATTGGCGTTGTACATGGCGCCGATCGCTTTGACGAGCGCGGCGACGGTTGCATCGAACACCGACTGATGGGCTAGCACGTAATCGGGGGCTACGCAGACCTGCCCGGCATTCGCGATCCGTCCCCAAGCGATCTTCTTGGCCGCGTTGTCGATTGCCGCAGAGGCATCCACGATCGCCGGGTTCTTGCCGCCCATCTCGAGAGTCACGCCCGCGAAATGCTCGGCGGCGGCTTTCATCACGAGTCGCCCCACGCGTTGCCCGCCGGTGTAATAGATGTGGTTGAACGGCAGCGCAAGCAGCGCCTGCGCGACCTCCGGGCCGCCCTCAAAAACGGCGAACTCGTTCTGCGGCAGAGTGACCTCGAGCACTTCGCGCAGCACGCGGGCGCTGTGCGGAGCGAGCTCCGAGGGTTTGAGTGCGACCGAGTTGCCGGCGGCAATGGCCGCCACGGCCGGCACGAGCCCGATACACACCGGCGCGTTCCAGGTGGAGAGGTTGAGCACGACCCCCTTCGGTTCATAGAGGATGTAGCACTTCTTCCCAAAGGTCGCCGCGGAGTTGCGCACCCGGTGTGGCTTCATCCAGGCGCTGACGTGCTTGGCCGCCCAGTCGACTTCGCTCTTGAGCATCACGAGCTGTGCGGCCACATCGAGATCACAGGCTTTGAGCTCCTCGTGTGCCGCTTCGTAGAAGCGGGTCTTGTTCGCGAGCACCGCCGCTAACATGCGGCGCAGCCGTTCGGCACGCTCAGCGCCGCTCGCCGCGGCGAGATTGCGGGCACCTTCACTGAGCGCCGCAAACCTTGTATTCACGTCCTGCACAGATCCTTCTCCTCGTCCGACGCAAACGCGCGTCGACTAGATATTGAATTGTTTGGCGACCAGGCGCTCGAAAGCCGTCTCCGAGAGCAGCTTCTGCATCGTCGGCAGCATGCGTACTTCCTTGCCGACCATGTAGCGCGGTTTGAGCTTCGGCACATCGATCAAGGCGAGCACGCCCTCGGTGACGTAGTCAGGGTCATTCGCCGTCAGCAACATCTTGCCGAGGTGATCGGTGATCGGCCGCAGCTTGGCTTCGTAGCGGCTGCGGATCTCGGGGCTCGCCCGCTCCCAGATGCTGGCGGTAGATTTGATCGGGTCGGCGGTCATGTGGGTCTTCACCGCGCCCGGCTCAATCGAAGTAACCTGGATACCGAATTTTGCGAGTTCGTAGCGCAGCGTGTTGGTGAGTCCCTCGACCCCGTATTTGGACATGTTGTAGACGCCCGAGCACGGCATCGGCACGCGCACGGCGCCCGAGGCAAAATTGAAGATGCGCGGTGATTGCCGACTCTCGTGCATGAGCGGCAGGTATGCCTGCACCACACGCACCTGCCCGAAGAGATTGACATCAAAGAGCCGTTTGGCCTCCTCGAGGTTCACGCCTTCGATGGGGCCGGTGGCAATGTTGGCAATGCCGGCGTTGTTGATGAGGAGATCGAGGCCGGCGCCGCGCAGCGCCTGCGCGACCTCCTGCGCCCCCGAGCGCACCATCGCCGTGTCAGTTACGTCCTGTTTGATGACCGTGAGTTTGACGCCCTGCGTCAACTCCGTGGTGTCGAGTCCTGGCATGACACCGGCGAAAACCTGCCAGCCACGCTGCGCGAGCTTGCGCGCCATGAGCATTCCCATGCCCATGGCCGCCCCCGTCACGACCGCCGACCTTGCCATAGAGAAATCTCCTGTTGCCGAAATCTTTTGCTTGGTGTGTCAGAGTTCTTCGATGGAGGCGGCGACGGCGCGCTCATTGAGCGCATCGACCAGTCCCCATGCGAATGCAGTATGCGCATCCACGCGGCGCGCCGAAAGTGCCCAATAAGCCGTGCGCAGACGGCCGATGCGCCGCGGAACGCTCACGCAGCCCCCGGACCCCGGGATGAGCCCGTAGCGGATCTCCGGAAGCTGGAAAAAAGCATCCGGGCTCGCCTCGATTCGGCGGCCGAACGCCGCCATCTCGATACCCGCGCCGACCGCGGCGCCGTGCACGCGAAACGTGAGGCGCTCGGCGCAGCGCACAAGGAGCGCGGGCACCGAGCGGGTCGAGCGCACGGCGTGCGCGCTCGCAGCATCGGCTGCCGTGCCAAATTCACTGAGATCCCCCCCGGTGCTGAAGCATTTGCCGGCGCCGCTCACGTACACCCTGCGTATCGTCGCATCCGCCGCCACGAGCTCGAGCGCTTCGACGAGCGCATCGCGCATCTCCACCGAAAGCGCGTTGCGCCGGGCCGGGCGGTTCAGCTCGAGATCGAGCTCGGCGCCGCGCCGCTCGATTCGCACCGCGGGTCCGGTCTCGGCCGCGGCGCCCCGCGGCGGCGGGCCGCTCTCGCGCAGCCAACTTTGAAATTCGGCGCCCGTCTGCAAGGTCGCGTAAGCAAGTGATTCAAAGACGAGGGCACGCTCGGCGTCGATGCCCTCGGTCGTGCGTAGCAACTGGGTCAGCACCATGGCCGCAATCGGCGCGCGTTCGATGTTCGTGAGGAGCTCGCGCAGGTCTTCGGCATCGACTGCCACGGCGTCGCAGGCAAAGGCGAGCGGATGATCGATGCCTGCTGCCGCGACCGCGACGACCGCGCAGGCCTGGCGGTTCAGCCAGTCCGAAAGCGCGGCTCTCTCGGGGGGCCCTGGCGCTGCGCTGCGACCATCAAGCTCCACGACAACGCAGGCACAGTCGCTCAGCACCGAGTACGCAGCGGTAGCAGGGCCAGCGTGCGCCGCCTCAAGCAGCGCCCCCTCATCGAGGTGTATCGGGTTGCTCACGTCCGCAACTCGCATCGCACGGACATGCTGTGCGCTTTCTCCAGTGAAGGTGGCTCAACGCGATTCGTGTTCGCGGTACCGCCGGTACCGTTTTGGTACGCTAGCGGCCGCGGATCGCATCTGTCAACCTCAAAAAGGTTAGTACGAGGTGCAGCGATGAGCGAGGCAGTAGTTTTCGAAATGCAGGGCCCGGTGGCCATCATCACCATCAACCGGCCCGAGCGGCGCAACGCCATTAACGCCGAGGTGCGCGCTGGCCTCTTCGCGGCCTGGCGACGCTTCGAGGACGACCCGGTGGCGAAAGTGGCGATCCTCACCGGGGCAGGCGATCAGGCCTTCTGCGCCGGCATGGATCTGAAAGAAGCGAGCGCCATGGGTCTTAAGGTGCCGCCCCCGGGATTCATTCCGACGCTCGGCGTCTCGGTACAGGTGAGCAAGCCGACCATTGCCGCGGTCAACGGCCTCGCGATGGCGGGGGGATTTCTCTTCGCGCAGATGTGTGATCTATGCGTCGCTGCCGAGCACGCTGTGTTTGGCGTCACCGAGGCCAAGGTGGGGCGCGGTACGCCTTGGGCGGCGCCACTCATTCACATGCTGCCACAGCGAATCATGATGGAGCTCTTGCTCACCGGTGAACCGATGAGCGCGCGGCGTCTCTACGATCTCGGCTACCTCAACCGGGTGGTGCCGGGCGCGCAGCTCCTGCCCGAGAGCCTCGCCCTCGCCTCGCGCATCGCCGCGAACGCCCCCCTCACCGTGCGCGCCTGCCGCGCGCTCGTGTACGCCGCAACCGAGAGTGGACGATCCGAGGCGCTGCGCGCGGGCGATCGGCTTTTCGAGCCGGTGTACCTCAGCGAGGATGCGCAGGAGGGTCCGCGCGCCTTTGCCGAAAAGCGCGCCCCCAACTGGAAGGGCAAGTAAGCGCCTCAGAAGCGGAACACGCCAAATCCTGGCGCACCGCCGGGCGCGCCGCAGGCCGCCGACAAGGCCACCCCGAGCGCGTTACGCGTATCGATGGGATCGAGAATGCCGTCGTCCCACAGCTCGGAGGTGGAGTAGTACGCCGAGGTCTGCTCCTCGTACGCACGCAGCGTCGCCTTGCGGATGCGCTCGATTGTCTCCGGATCGGCCGACTCCCCGGTGCGTTCGAGCTGCCGAAGCTTCACCTCCGCGAGAGTGTTGGCCGCCTGCTCCCCTCCCATCACGGCGATCTGGTGATTGGGCCAACTGAAGAGCAACCGACCGTCGAAGGCGCGGCCGCACATGCCGTAGTTACCCGCGCCGAAGGAGCCATGACACATTACGGTGAGCTTCGGTACGTGGCTGCAGGTCTGCGCCATGATCATCTTGGCACCGTCCTTGGTGATACCGGCGGCCTCGTACTCTCGGCCGACCATGTAGCCGGTGATGTTCTGGAGGAATAGCAGCGGGGTGGCGTTCTGATTGCAGAGTTCGATGAAATGGCCGCCCTTGATGGCGCTATCGTTGAAGAGAATGCCGTTGTTGGCGAGCACGCCGATGCGATAGCCGAAGAGGTGCGCGAATCCGCAGACGAGCGTCGTGCCGTAGGCCGGCTTGTACTCATGGAAACGGCTGCCGTCGACGAGACGCGCGATGACTTCGCGCATTTCGAACGCCTGTTTGATGTCATCCGGAATGATGCCGTAGAGCTCGTCGGGATCGTGTTGCGGGGACTCTGCCGGCTGTTCGGGCAGGCGCCACTTCGGGAAGCGCTGCCACTGCGCGACCACTTCCCGGCCGATGACAATCGCCTCCGCCTCGCTCGAGGCGGGGTAGTCACAGGTGCCGCTCGTGCGAGTGTGTAGATCGCAACCGCCAAGTTCATCCGCCGACACGACCTCCCCGGTCGCGGCCTTGACCAGCGGCGGGCCGCCGAGAAACACGGCACCCGTGCCACGCACGATCACGTTGTAGTCACTCAGCGCCGGCACGTAGGCGCCGCCCGCCGTGCAGTGGCCGAAAACGATCGCGAGCTGCTGCACCCCCATTTTGCTAAGCAGACACTGGTTGCGGAATATGCGCCCCGCCATGTACTTGTCCGGAAACAGCGCCGACTGCAGCTGCAACTGACCGCCGGCGGAGTCGCAAAGGTGCACGACCGGCAGTCGATTCTCGATCGCGATATCGAGCGCGCGCACGATCTTCTTTATGGTGAGCGGATACCAGGCGCCGCCCTTCACCGTCGGATCATCGGCATGGATCATCACCTCGCGTCCCGAAACCACACCGATGCCGGTGATGCAACTCGCACTCGGGGATTCACCGCCGTAGGCCATGTTGGCGGCGAGTGTCGAGAGCTCAAGAAACGGCGTGCCCGAGTCGAGCAACCTCTCGAGGCGCACGCGCGGCAGAAGCTTACCGTGCGATGCCAGCCGCTCGAGGTCGCGCGCCGGCCGCCCGTGGCGGGCCGTCTCCTGTCTTCTCTTGAGCTCCGCGGCGAGCGCCTTGTTGTGCGCATAACGACGCCGAAACTCCGGCGAGTTTGTGCGTATCGCAGATTCGAGCTGCATCAGAGTTCTCCCGATTTCGGGCGTACGAATGACACGAGCAGCGCACCGCGCTCGAACACACTGTCGGGGGCCACGTGCACGCGCTCCACCACCGCATCGTGCGCGGCAACGAGTGTCAACTGCAGCTTCATGCTCTCGAGCGTCAGTAACTTGTCGCCGGCGCTGAGCGAGGCGCCCGATTCGCAGTGCACGGCAACGACCACACCCGGCATGCTGGCGCGAATCTCATCCTGGGAAAGCGTAGTGCCGCGTTCCCTCGCGCGGCCCGGGAGCTGTACGAGATAAGTGCGGCCCGCGAGCCGCACGTACGCGTCCCGCCCGATGGTGCAGTACCAGCCGCGATGGGGCACGCCGTCGACGGCGATCGCGAATTCGCCCTCGGCGAGCGCCGACGCCGCGACCGTATGGCGCGTCCCCCCAAGGCGCACCGAGAGCTGAGGACGGCGGGCCACGATCTCCGCCTCAACCTCGCGCTCGTCGATGCGCACACGGTAAGTCATCGCTCAGTTACGCCAGTGACCGATGGTTGCGTGCGGCTCGGGCACGTCGAAAGCGGAGCGCCGGAATCCCTCATCACTCAAGAGCGCGACAAGCAGCGCCGCGGCGGCCGTGTCCGGGTTCTCAACCGGGAGAAGCTCGCGCGCGTGCGCGGCGAGAAAGCCGGTATGCAGCCGACCGGCGAGAAACTCCGGGTGACGCACGAGGCGGGCGAGATAGTCGACGTTCGTCGGCACCCCGAGCAGCACCAGCGCATGCAGCGCGCGTTCGAGTTTCTGCGCTGCTTCGCCGCGCGTCGCACCATGTGCGATCAGCTTGCCAAGGAGTGAGTCGAACGCCGGTGTGATCGGCTGACCTTCGCGGACTCCGCCATCGAAGCGCGCGTCCGCCGGCGGGCGCAGGACGCCGATGCGCCCCGTTGCCGGGCGAAAATCGTGTTCGGGCTCTTCCGCGCAGATGCGGCACTCGATCGCGTGTCCCTGCGGCTCGGGCGCCCCTTGCGCATGGGAGAGTCCGGCACCGGCAGCGATCCGCAGTTGTTCGGCGACGAGATCCAGACCGAGAACGGCCTCGGTCACCGGGTGCTCGACCTGAAGGCGAGTGTTCATTTCGAGGAAGTAGAAGCCGCCGTCGGGAGCGAGGACGAACTCGACCGTACCGGCGTTGCGGTAGCGCGCGGCGCTCGCAAGCCGCACCGCCGCACCGCAGATGGCATCGCGGGTACGCGCGGGCAGGTTCGGCGCCGGCGACTCTTCGACTATCTTTTGATAGCGGCGCTGGAGCGAGCACTCCCGCTCGTGCAAATGCACGACCTCGCCCGCGCCATCGCCGACGATCTGCACCTCGATGTGCCGCGGCCGCTCGATGTAGCGTTCGGCGTAGATGCGCGCGTCGCCGAAGTAGCGCTCGGCTTCGGCGGCGGCAATTCGGGCGCTCTCGGCGAGTTCCCCCGTGTGGCGCACGATGCGCATCCCACGACCGCCACCCCCAGCGGCCGCCTTGATGAGGAGCGGAAAGCCGACGGACGCAGCCGCGCGCGCAAAATCCCCATCGGCACCCACACTCGGCGCCACCGGCACGCCCTGAGCGACCGCGAATGCGCGCGCGCGGATCTTGTCCCCCATCAGTCGAATCACCGCCGGGTCGGGGCCGATGAAGATGAGTCCGGCGTCCTGCACCTGTTGTGCAAACGCGGCGTTCTCGGCCAGGAAGCCGTAACCGGGATGAATGGCATCGGCACCGGTACGCCGTGCGGCGCCGATGATCTGCCCGGCATCGAGGTAGGCGGCCGTGGGCACGTCAGCTTCAAGCAGAACGGCCTCGTCGGCGAGCGCGACGTGCGGGGCGGTGCGGTCCTCGTGGTGATAGACAACCACCGCGCCGACACCGAGCGCACGCAGCGTCCGCAAGATGCGGCAGGCGATCTCGCCGCGGTTCGCGATCAGGACTCGCTTGAGCATCTGCGCTAACCGCCGCTGCTTTGGCGGCGACGGGACTTGGGGGTCAGCTCTTCGAGCCGCTCTACGGCTCGCTCGAGTCTGCGCACTGAGCCTTCGACACTCGCAGACTTATCCGTGCTGCGCTCGGCGAGTCCCTGATAGATGAGATTTGTGATGGCATCCGCGGCCGCCTCGGGCGAGAACTGACCCTCGCCGCGCAGGTACGCCCAGGTATGGTGCTCGGCGCCACCAAAGATCATGTCACGCACGATCCGCGGCGGCACATCCGCGCGGAGCTCACCCCGCGCGACGCCCTCCTCGATTACGGCGAGCGTGCGCTCGGTGTAGCGGCGATTGAGATCATAGACACTCGACTCGCGGTACTGCGGCCAGGGACGCAGCTCCTGCATGATCAGCCGGCACATCGCCGGCTGTGCGTGAATGACGCTCAGGTGCTTCCAGATGAGGAAGCGCAATCGGTTCCAGGTGCCGCGCACCCCCTGCAGCTGTCGTTCGTAGTCGGCAAATATGCCTTCGTAGAAGTCCTCGACGACGCTGATGAGAAGATCGCGCTTCGATGGAAAGTAGCGATAGAGCGTCCCTTCGACGACACCGGCCTTCGCGGCGATTTCGGCGGTCGATGTTGCCTCGAAGCCTTTGTCGCAGAAGCTCGCGCGCGCGGCGCGCATGATGTCCGCGACCCGCTCGTTGCGCGGCAGGCGCGCGCGGGAGCGGCGACGCTTAGGCAGCGCGCTCACGCCGCATCATCCAGCAAGTTGCCGCGCCCGAGCCAGAACGCGGGAACCCGCACGGGCAAATCGAGGAGGATTTCACCGTAGCTCTTGCCCTGCGGATCGTAACGGAGCGAGGCGACGCCCCCGCCGCCGAGCGCCTGATGGAGCACGAAGTTCCAGCCGCCAAGCCCTGGCCACTCAAAACGCTCGACCTCCCCGGCAAGGAGGTGCCCAAGGTAAGAGCGCACTACTTCTGCAGTGAGCGCCTCGGCAAGCACAGGCACAAACTCCGGCCTGCGCGCGATTACCCCGATGTTAGCGGTGTCGCCCTTATCGCCGCTGCGAGCATGCGCGAGCCGCACGAGCGGAACATCCACGGCACGCCCCTCGTGCCCAGGGGACGGGCCAGACGCCGCCGCGGCCGGGGATGAGGCGCGGGCGGTTCTGCGCTCGAGTGGGGATGGAACTTGGGGCACCCACTCCTCCCGCCGTCCATCGACTTCAACGGTTACGTGCAGTTGCGATTTCGGTACCAAACAGGAGGCGAGCCGCATGATCGGCTGCACTGCGGGCCTGCCGCCCGTAAAACCCGTAATCCCCTGCGCCATCGAGGTGGCCGATGGAAAGATCTCGCGGGCGAACAACTCGAGCGCGCGCTCCTCTGCGTGCGCTACGGCGATCTTGAGTATCACCTCTCGTGTACCCTGGGTGCGCGCGTGCGGTCCATACATCGACTCCGCCCCAAGCACCTCGATCGACACCGAGCGGTAATCGCCGTAACCGGCCTCAGCAAAGAGCCGGCGTGTGCGTTTGAGAATCGCCGCCGCGACGCACTGCGCCTTCTCCGCCGCCTCGCGGCCGACGATCATGAGCGTCGCCGTGCAACGATAGCCGTCAGCGTAGGTGAGGCTCGCCTTGTAAGTACTCGTGGGCGGGAGTCCCCTGGCACCGCGAACGCGGACGCGGTTGCCGCCGAGATCCTCGAGCCGCACGTGCCGAAAATCGCACACCACATCGGGCAGGATGTAGCGCCCGGGATCGTGCACTTCGTAGGTGATCTGCTCGGCGACCGTCGCCGCACTCACGAGCCCTCCAGTTGCCTTGGGTTTCGTGACCACGAAGTCCCCGTCCGCCGAACAATCGACGATCGGATACCCCATGTCGTCCCAATCCGCCGCCACCGTGCGCCAGTCAGTGAAAATGCCCCCTGTCGCCTGCGGCCCGCACTCGATGATGTGCCCAGCGAGACTACCCATAGCGAGCCGAGACAGATCGCTCTCGCCCCAACCGAACGCGTGTATCAGGGGACCAAGTGCGAGAGCGCTGTCGGCGCAACGGCCAGTGATGATGACGTCCGCGCCGCGCGCGAGCGCGGCCGCGATGGGGAAGGCGCCGAGGTAGGCGTTCGCGCTGACCACCTCGTCCGGCAGCGGTAAGCCACGCTCCATATCGACCACGCCGGCACTACGAAGCGAGGCAAGTTCTTCGCTGATGTCATCACCGAGCACAACCGCGACCGAGAGCTTCACCCCACGTTCGGCGAGCGTCGCCTCAAGGGCCGCGCGACAACTCTCGGGGTTCACGCCTCCGGCATTGGTCACCACTTTGATCTTCCGCTCGGCAATCTCCGGCGCGAGGGGTCGCATTACATCGTTGACGAACTCGGGCGTATAACCGAGTTCAGGCCGCCTGCGGCGCGCACGCGCGAGCAGCGACAGCGTGATCTCCGAGAGATAATCGAGCACGAGGACTTCGATGTCCCCGCGCCGCACGAGCTGCGCGGGTCCTGCGGCGCTGTCGCCCCAGAATCCACATCCGCAGCCGATCCGCAGCTTACCGGCAGTCATCTAATGAGTGCACCTCACCGGTATAATAAAGTCAAGGACATCAATTCTGTATGGACTAAATGAGCCTTACTCATTAGGCTGTCAGGCAGACCAGTCCTATCAGTGGAGGCTCCGTTTCATGTCCGTACCTCCGGCGCCCGAGAGCGCAACCCCTGCCCCGTCGTTCGAACTGAGCGACGAGCAGCGCGCGACGCTCGATGCCGCGGACCGCTACGCGCGCGCCGAGCTCTTTCCGCTCGCCGCGCGCATGGATGCCGAGGAGTGGTGGCCCGCAAGCGCCTTCGCCAAGCTCGGCAGGGATGGATACCTCGGCATCACCGTGCCGGAGGAGTACGGGGGCGGAGGGGGCGATCTTTTCACGAGCGGTCTCGTGCTCCAGGCGCTCTCGCGCTGGAATCACGCGCTCGGGCTCGCCTGGGTCGCACACGACAACCTGTGCGTGAACAACATCTACCGCAATGCGAGCGATGGGTTGCGGCGCCGCTATCTGCCTGCGCTGTGCTCGGGGAGATCCGTTGGCGCGCTCGGCCTCACCGAGCCCGGCGCCGGGTCGGACGCGCTCGGTTCGATGCGCACGAACGCGCGGCGGATGGGCGATCACTACCTCCTCAACGGCTCGAAGATGTACATCACCAACGGCCCGGTTGCCGATGTGCTTTTGGTGTACGCAAAGACCGCGCCCGAACGCGGCCCCCAGGGCATCTCAGCCTTCATCGTGGAAAAAGAGTTTCCCGGCTTTCAGATCGCGCAGAAGCTCACGAAGATGGGATTTCGCGGCAGCCAGACCGCCGAGCTAAGCTTCACTGACTGCCGCGTGCCGGTCGAGAATCTGGTGGGGGGTGAAAACGCGGGTCTCGCGGTGGTCATGAGCGGACTCGACCTCGAACGGGCGATGATCTCCCCTATCTGCCTTGGGATCGCCGAACGGGCATTCCAACTCGCGCTCGAGTACGCGCAATCGCGCGTCCAATTCGGCCGCAGGATCGCGGACTTTCAGATGATTCAGTCAAAGCTCGCGGAGATCTATGTCGCGGTCGAGACGATGCGTACCTTCACCTATCGCGTGCTCGCCGCAGCCAATGACCTGCAGATCGGTGGCGGTGGCCGCGGCCCGATCCACGCTCTCACCGCGGCCTCGGTGATGTACGCGGCGGAGACCATGAACCGGCTCCTGTCGGAGGCGGTGCAAATACACGGCGGCAACGGCTACATCTGGGAGAGTGAGATCAACCGCCTCTTCAGGGCCACGAAACTCCTCGAAATCGGTGCTGGCACTACCGAGATCCGCAAGCTCATCATCAGCGGTGAGCTCCTCGGCGAAGCACCCTCGTGAGTTGCAATGGGTAACACGCAAAGGGAAGAGGCCGCCCCCGAACCGCTCCTCGTCATGCCCGACGAGGAGCTCGCCACCCGTCCGAGCTCACTCGCGGCCAGTCTCCTCATCGGTCGCACGGTCGTGATCTCGGGCGGCGGAAGCGGTATCGGTCGCGCCACGGCCTGGCTCGCCGCCCGGCTCGGCGCGCATGTCATCGTCTGCGGGCGCACGCCGGAGAAGCTCATGCGCGTCAGCGCCGCGATCAGTGCACGCGGCTTACTTTGCGAGGCGGCGGCGTTCGACATCCGCGAGCGAGCGGCGGTCGAGCGCTTCTTTGACGATCACTACGCACGCGGCGGGGAAGTCTCGCTCCTCGTCAATAGTGCCGGCGGCCAGTTTCCCCAGGCCGCAATCGATTTCACCCCGAACGGCTGGCGAGCGGTGATCGAGACCAATCTGATTGGCACCTTCAACATGATGCAGAGCGCCGCGCGCAAGTGGCGCGAGGCGCGTGCTCCGGGCAGCATCGTCAGCCTCGTCGTCTCCCCGCGTGGCCTGCACCAGGTCGCCCATACCTGCGCCGCGCGAGCCGGCGTCGTCAGTTTCAGCGAAGCGGCGGCCGTCGAATGGGCCCCGCTTGGCATTCGCGTCAACTGCATCGCCCCCGGAGCGATCATCTCCGAAGGTTGGGCCGTGTACGCGGAGGACATCCGCCGACGCTACGCCGAAGCCTGCCCGATGCGCCGCGCCGGCTCGCCCTGGGAGATCGCCGAAGCGGTACTCTTTGTCGGCGGCCCCGCCGGCAGCTTCATCACAGGGCAAACGCTCGAGGTGAATGGCGGTGCGAATCTCTGGGGCGAGACCTGGACAGCGGGCAAGCCCGAGTGGTTCGTCGAAGCCACGCGAGCCTGGCAGGAACCCTGAACGAGAGCGGACCGAGACAGATGAACGGATACGCATCTTCGTGGATGGACGAGGATCTTGCGATCTACCGCCGCGCGGTGGCGCGCTTCGTGGAAACCGAGATGCTGCCGCACGACGCCCGCTGGCGTCGCGAGCACACCGTCGGACACGAAATCTGGCGCAAGAGCGGGGAACTTGGGTTTTTGTGCGCGGATATACCTGCCGAGTACGGTGGTGCGGGCGGCGACTTCCGCCATGAGGTCGTTCTCTACGAGGAGCTCGGCCGGCGCGGGCTATCGGGTTTCGGGCAGGGCGTGCATAGCATCGCCGCGCACTATCTGCTCAATCATGGCACCGAAGCGCAAAAGCGCGCCTACCTGCCGCGACTCGCGCGCGGAGAGCTCGTCGGCGCGATCGCCATGACTGAGCCAAGCACCGGCTCAGACCTCCAGGCGATCCGCACGCACGCCACGCGCTCGGGTGATGAGTACATCGTCGATGGCTCGAAGATCTTCATCACCAATGGCTTCCTTGCCGGGCTCGTGCTGCTCGTCGTGAAGACGGATCCGGCGCTTGGGGCGAAAGGCACATCGATCCTCATCGTCGAGACGCAGGGACTGAAGGGCTACCGCGTGGGGCGCTTCCTCGAAAAGATCGGTCAGCAGGCGCAGGACACGAACGAGCTCTTCTTCGAGGAGGTGCGCATTCCGTGCGATCGACTCCTCGGCGGCCAGGAAGGTCAGGGCTTCGCGCAGCTCATGAGCGATCTTCCCTACGAGCGCCTGATCGTCGCCGTGCAAGCCCTCGCTGCCATCGAAGGCGCTCTCGATGTCACGCTCGGCTATGTGAAGGGACGCACTGCATTCGGGCAGGCGATCTTTGAGTTCCAGAACAGCCGCTTCCGGCTGGCCGAGGCTGCGACCATCGCGCGCGTCACGCGCGTCTTCATCGACCGCTGCATCGAGGAGGTGATCGCGGGCCGGCTCGATGCGGCCACGGCGTCCATGGCGAAATGGTGGGCGACCGATATGCAGCAGCGGGTGCTCGATGAGTGCCTGCAGCTGCACGGGGGCTATGGCTACATGAACGAGTACCTGATCGCACGCCTCTATGCCGATGCACGCGTGACGCGCATCTACGGCGGGACGAATGAGATCATGAAGGAACTGATCGCGCGCTCGCTCTAGGGCGTTTTCTCGAATTCCACCCGCACCAGACGCCGTAACACCTTGCCCATCTCGTTATAGGGCAGCTCGGCCCGAAATACGATGCGCTCGGGCACGCGCGATGAGCGCAGCCGCACACGCACCCACTCCTGCAGGCTCTCGACCGTCACCGAAGCACCGCTCTTTAGAACGACCGCGGCACCGACCGCCTCGCCCCACTGTTCGCTTGGAATTGCGATCGCCACGGCATCGGCGAGCGCGGGATGCGCGAGCAGCGTCTCCTCGATCTCCCCCGGGGAGATGTTCTCGCCGCCCCGCACGATGACATCGTCGGCCCGTCCCTCGAGAAAAACGTAGCCTTCGGCATCGATCGAGCCGCGGTCCTGTGTCGCGAACCAACCAGCGGCATCGAGGAGGCTCCCGGTGCCCTGGTACTCCCCGGCAACCTGCGCGCCGCGCGCGAAAATGATCCCCGACTCCCCGGGCGCGAGCGTCTGACCCGCCGCATCGCGTACTGCGAGCTCGACATTCGGCAGGGCCTTACCCACCGATCCCAGCCGCCGGCGCACCTTCGGATCGCTGCTGGCCGCTGCCGCGCGATGCTCCTCGGGTGTCAAAAGACAAATCGTTGCACTCGTCTCGGTGAGACCGTAAGCGTTGATGAAATCCACGCCAGCAAAGACCCGCAAGGCCCGCTCGATGACGCTGAGCGGCATCTTGCCCGCGCCGTATGAGATCGCACGCAGTGCTGGGAAGCGCGGCACAGAAGGGTACTCGGCGAGGTAGTCCATGATCCGCAGAAGCATCGTCGGTACGAGGAAAGCGTGAGTAATCCGCTCGGCGAGCGCGAGTCGCACCCACTCGGCGGGGTCGAAGTTGGGGAGCATCACGAGACGGCGGCCGGCGTATGTCGAGCTCAGAATCGCCGAAACCCCGGCGATGTGATACGGAGGCACGGAGAGAAGGTTCGCCTCTTCGGCGGAGGCCGCCCCAAACTCCACCACCCCGAGGATGTAGGACGTCAGATTCTCGTGACGCAGCAACGCGGCCTTGGGCTTTCCGGTCGTACCACTTGTGAAGAGTTGAACTGCAATCGTCCGGGGATCTGCGGGGGGCTCACGGCTGGCAGGCTCAGGGCCGCCCGAGGGAAGCAGCGCCGCCTCTTCGAGGCAGCGGATGGCCGCCGGCAGCTGAATCCGCTCGAGTTGCTCGGGGCGGCTCACGAGCCACGCGGGCGCAAGACGCGCGATCAGGTCCGAGAGCTCGCCGCGCGCGAGGCGGTAGTTGAGCGGCACGTAAGGCAGACCGGCGTAGGCCGCCGCGAAAAGAAGGAGCGGCGGCGCGAACCCGTTCGTGTCGAGGAGCGCCGCATGGCGGCAATCGGCAGCGCTCAGACGCTCCGCGGCGGCGCGGGCAGCGCTACGCAACTCCGCGAAGCTGAGGCTCTGGCCGCCCGAGGTGATCGCGATGCGCTCTCCGAACTCATCCGCTGCCATCTCGAGCAGCATCACGAGGTTCATGGCTCAGTCCGAGGATGGCAGCGCCTTGGCCTGCTTGACGCTAAGCGGAATGCCGTTGAAGGTGAGCGAGCCCTCCCCGCCCCTGGTGCAAAGAATCTCGAGCGCATCGGCCTCATCGACGTAGCGTTTGCCGATGAGCGAGCCCTGCGCGTGCGCGGGATCGAGCCGCGCGCCGGACGCCGGCGCGTCCGCGGCCGCAATCATCTCCGCGCCGCCACAGCAAAGGACTGCCTCGGCGGCGGGCGAGCGCAGCACCATGATCTCGGTGGAACAGACGGCGCTCTTTAAGCGCAGGCCCGGCTTGATCATTCTCATCGGGGCGCGCCGCTCACTGACTTGAAAGGATCGCCCCCGCCATGCCGCAGGAAACGAGCGCGTGCGAGAGATTTTTCACCTGATTGGCAGCCACCCCGCGCAGCTGGCGCACGGCCTCGGTGATGTTGTTCATGCCGTGAATATACGCCTCGCCAATCAACCCGCCATTGGTGTTGACGGGCAGACTCCCGCCGACTTCAATGTTGCCGCCTTTGACGAAGTCCTTCGCTTCGCCCCGCTCGCAGAAGCCGAAGGCCTCGAGCTGCCTGAGCACCTGCGGCGTAAAAGCATCGTAGATCATCGCAAGCTGCATGTCCTGCGGGCGCAGACCCGACTGCGCGTAAATGCGCCGTGCGACGCCCTGCGCCTCGGGCATCACGGTGAGATCCGCGTGGTAGTAGTTCGAGATCACCTCGACCTCGGAGGGAATCGACTGCGCGGCGGCCACGATGCGCACCGGACGCTGCTTCAGGTCACGCGCGCGCTCGAGGCTCGTCACAACGAGCGCCACTCCCCCATCACTCTCCTGACAACAATCGAGGAGCCGCAGGACCGGCTCAACGATCCAGCGCGATTGCTGATGATCTTCGAGCGTGATCGGTTTGCCGTAGAACCAGGCCGCCGGGTTCGTCGCTGCATGCTTGCGCTGGGCGACGGAAACGTAGCCGAGATCGCGGTTGGTAATGCCGAAAGTCTGCATGTAGCGCTGCGAGGCAAGCGCCTCCCAGCTCGCAGGCGTCTGCGCACCGAAGGGCATGCACCAAAGAAGCGAGCCCGTTCCCTGTCCGGCCACGTTCACCATGCCGCCGCTTTGCGGGACAAGCGGCTGCCCGAAGCGATAAGCCGAACGCTCGTTCATCGCCCGCCAGATGACCACGATCTCGGCAATCCCCGAGGTCACCGCAGCCATGGCCTGGTACAGCGTCGCCACGGAGGCGGCGCCGCCACCGGGGATACGGGTCGTGTAGGCGAGATCCCTGACACCGAGACAGCGGCTGAGTCCGATCTCGTCGTTGGGGTCGAGCGTGAACGTGATCATGCCGTCGACGTCGGCGGGATCGAGTCCGGCGTCATCGAGCGCGGCCTTCGCGGCCTCGGCTGCGAGCTGCAGTTCGCTGCGGCCGGAGTTCTTTGAAAACTCCGTCTGCCCGATGCCGGCAATCGCCGCGTACCTACTCACGCGCAGCCCCGCGAGGTCGGAACACGGGAACGGCACGACCGCCCCGAGTCGGCGCGAAGCGCACCTCGACCGCAAGCCCCGCTCGTACTGACTCGGGAGCCATCTCAACCAAGTTGGATACGAGCCGGATCCCCTCTTCCAGATCGATGAGCGCGACGATCGGCGCCTCCGTGAATCCGACCGGCGGCGGATGTCGGGGCGTGATCCAGCTGCACACCGCGCCCCGGCCGCTGAGTTTCACGATCTCGCGCCGCACACTGTGGCAATGCGGGCACATCGGCCGCGGTGGGTGCGCGAAGCGCTTGCAGTCGGCACAGCGCTGACCGAGGAGTTCCCCGCGCGCCGCGCCTTCCCAGAAGAACGCCGCATCCGCGGTGAAAACCGGATCGGGCCTGATCGGCGCCGGCGACCCCTCAGCCTCGTTGCCGCTCACGTTTTGGTCGCCGCGGGTGGCGCCGCTGGAGCCGCCGGCTGCCAAGGACTGCGGATCTTGCGGTGACCTTCCGCCTCGCTCCAGGCGAGGACGCAGTCCTTGCAGAGTTCCTCGATCTGCTCCTTGGAATATCCAAGCTCGGCGAGAATCTCCCGGCTGTGCTGTCCGACGATAAGTGGCGGGCCCTGCACTCGCGCGGGCGTCGCTGAAAAGTCGAAGGCGAGCCCAATCTGGTCGAGCCGACCGACGAAGGCATGGCGATAGGAGGCAACCCAGCCGCGCTCGGTGAATTCGGGGTTGTCGTGCAGGCGCAGGGCGAAGGTCGGGTCGCAGATCTCGCAGGGCACGCGCGCTGCATCGAGGAGCGTGAACCACTCGGCCGCCGCGCGCTCGTGGAGCTTCTCCTGGATGACCTGCGCGAGTGCGGCGTCGTTCTGCTTGCGTGCCTCGGGGTTTGCGAAGCGTTTGTCGAGCTCGAGACCCTCGAGTCCGAGCGCCACGCAGAAGCGATCCCATTCCTCCTGCGTTGCGAGCACGATGCACAGCCACCCCGAGCGCGTTTCGTAGAGTCGGTCGGTGGCACTGTGGCCAAACTGCATGCCGTCGATCTTGGGGCGATCGAAACCGCTGCCGTCGGGGCGGGCGAGCGCGTAGGAAGTGTTGAGAAGGTGGGCGTTGACGATGGAGGTATCGCAGAACTGACCTTCGCCGGTTTTCTCGCGGTGATAGAGCGCCTGGATGATCGCAATCGCGGATAGGAATCCGTTACCCGTGTCGCCGAGACTCGTGAGCGACCAGAGCGGTTTGCCGCCTGCCGACATGCCCCCGTCTTCGTACTGCACGCCGGCGAGGCACGCACCGGTCTGATCGTTGCCCGGGAGAGATTCGCGCGGCCCGGTCTCGAAGCCGCGCGTGTGGCAGTAGATCAGCTTCGGGTTGCTCTTCTTCAGGCTCTGATAGTCGATACGGAGCCGCTCAGCGGCGTCGTAACGCATGTTGTGCTGGACCACGTCCGCCTTCTCGACGAGCTGCAGCAGCACCTTCATCGCGCGCGGATCCTTCAGATCAAGCGCGATGCTTTGCTTGCCGCGGTTCGCCATGTAGGCGATGTGATTCGAATGCCAGTAGGTGTCGTAGAGCGCGTTGATCTTGATGACCCGCGCACCGAGGTCGGAGAGGATTTGGGTGCCGTAGGGGCCAGCAATTGCGAGCCCGAGATCGAGCACCGTCACGCCTTCAAGCGGTGCGCCGAGCCGCCGCCCACTCTGCGCCTTCGGTGCGGCCTTGGCGCGCAACGCCTCAGCCTCCTTCTTTACTTGCGCCGTGTGCTCACCGACGCGCGGCGCGGGGCCGCGGATCTCGCCCCGACTCGTGCCGAGGCGGTAGGTGATCCCTACCTGACGCACCCGGCCGAGTTCGGGATCGACGATCTCGGCAACGCAGCCGTCCTTGAGGAAGAGCGGATCGGTCAGCGCTTGCTCGGGCGTGCGCACATCCTGGATCGTCATCTCCGCCTTGGCCGCGGCGTCGACCCAGGCGCGCGCGGGGAACTTGCGTACCGCCGCCGCGAGCAGCGGCTGATAATGCGTCATTACCAGCAGTTCCTCGGGTCCGGTGCCGAAGCGATCGGGATCGCTGCGTGCTTTCAGATCCGGCGTGGCGTTGAGCTCATCTCCGCTTGATGCGGTGAGGAGAAACCGCGGGTTCGGTACCCAGTTATGAATCCAGCGCCCATCCGAGCACTGAAACTGCCCCTTCGGTGAGCGCGAGCCGAGAATCCAGCTGTTGAACATCGGCCTATCGATCTTCTCGGCGCGTTGCCAGGCACCGCTCCCGCAGGCGAGCGCGCCCTGCAGGAGCGACGTTTCGACCCACTGCCCCCGCCCTGTGAGCTCGCGCGCCCGCAACGCCGCACTCACTGCGGTGCTCGCGGCGAAGAAGGCTCCGAGGCTCGGCCAGTGGGAAGCGGGAAAGAGCGGGCCCTCGCGCGGTGCGCCCTGGAGCCACTCGTACGGGATCTCAAGCTCCGCGTAGGGATCGGGGACGCCCGCCATGTGGTTGATGGCGCCCTCGGGCCAGCCGCGCTGCTCCCACTGAAGGCCGGTGCGCGCTGCCACGAGCGCATCGTAGCCGGGACGGGCGGAGTGACTGTTGTTACGGCCATAGGCCGTAATGGAACAGTACACAAGTCGCGGGTTGAGCTCGCCGAGCGTCGCGTAGTCGATCCCGAGCCGCTCGGTGACCCCTGGCGAGAAACTCTCAACGAGCACGTCAGCGTGCGTGGCGAGAGCGAGGAAGGTTGCGCGCTCCGAGGCGTTCTTGAGGTCGAGGACCGCGCTGCGCTTGCCGCGCTGCCAAACGCGGTAGCCGAGTTGGCTGCGGAACGGATCGCCCCCCGGAGGCTCGATCTTCGTCACCTGCGCGCCGTGATCGGCGAGCAGCATGGTGGTCATCGGACCCGCGATGCCCCAGGAAAGATCAAGGACGCTGATCGAATCGAGCACCCCCGCCATTGCGAACCTCAGGCCGGCAGGCCAAAGAGCCGCAGCGCGTTGTCGCTGACGATCTTCTTGCGGTCGTGCTCCGGGATGCCCGCTTTGTCGAATTGCTCGGCGACCACTTTGCGCGAGTTCGGCCAGCAGGTGGCGGGGTGCGGGAAGTCGGTCGACCAGTAAAGGCAATCGGGGCCAAAGAACTTGTAGGCAGCGGCGAGCCCGCTCGGCTCGTACATGAAGGTCGCTCCCATCTGCCGCTTGAAGTACTCGCTCGGTAGGAGCTTGACGCCCGGGAACTCATAGTGCGCGTGCATGCGGGCATCGAGCACGACTTCGAAGAAAAACGGCAGCCAGCCGAGTCCCGGCTCAACCAGGATCACCCGCAGCTTCGGGAAGCGCTCGAGTGTGCCGGTGAGAATCCAGAACGCGAGCGGCTCGGCGAGCGCGACCGCGGGCATCGCGGTGAAGATACCCTTCTGCGGCGTCGGGTCGCGGCGGAAAACATCCCAGAGGGAGGCTTTGACATCGAGGTGATTGAGGATCGCGATTCCGGTCTCCGACAACACCGACCAGAGCGGGTCGTAGCGGTGATCATGTACGTCCGGAAGCCCAAATTCGGTCGGGAACGGGGTGATCTGCACGCAGCGCGCGCCGCGCTTGGCGAGTCTTTGCACTTCCTTGACCGCAAAGTCGATGTCGAAGAGCTGAATCTGATACGCGGTCAAAAGGCGCAGCGGGTCGACGGCAGCGAAGTCCGCCATGCCGTCGTTGTAACCCTGCAGCGCCTCCTTCCAATCCGTTCCCATAAGATTCGGCGTGCAGTATTTCGCTCCGCCGACCTCGGGAAATATCACCTCCGCCTGCACCCCATCGCGGTCCATGGCGAGCAGCTTCGCGTGCGGCTCAAAGTGCCCGGGGTCTTTGGCGGCCTCGGGATCGACGAAGTCCTCGAGCTGCAGCTGCCTTTGACCGCGTCGCAGCTCGCTCGCCTCGTACGCGGCCTGCTTCTTCCCGGCCTCGTCCCATACCGTGTGCAGCCGCGCGGGCAGGCGCGCCTTGACCCACTCGTCGGTGAAATGCACGTGCGAGTCGGCCGAAACCAGACGCTCGGTAGCCGGGGCAACGGAACTCATGTGAACCTCCTCGCGTCGCGCGAGCCAGCCGGTGATTGCGCGGTACGGAGCGACCGCGGCGGGCATTATTGTGCGCGAGGCTGCCGCGACGGTCAATTAATGTACTGGCGGTTTCGATTATCAATCGAGGCCGGCGGAGCCGTGCGGGCGGGGATTGCGGCGCCGATTCGCGCCGCGGACAGACTCGCAGAGCGGTTCGCGCTCGTGGTAATTTGGGAACCAACGGTACCGTTGTCTGCTCGCCTGCCCGTGCGGGCGTGCACCGCACTGGCACAAAGGGGGCTTCACCATGAACCGACTCGCAAACAAGGTAGCCATCGTCACCGGTGCGGCGCGCGGCATGGGAGCCGCCACTGCGCGGCTCTTTGCCGCTGAAGGCGCTCGCGTGGTCATCGCCGATGTTCTTGAGAGCGAGGGTGCGGCGCTGGCACGCGAGCTTGGCAGTGTGGCGCTCTTTCGTCATCACGACGTTTCGGACGAAGAGAGCTGGCAGCGCCTCCTTCGCGATGCGGTAGGCCAGTACGGCGGCGTCGATATCCTCGTGAACAACGCCGGCGTGCTCCTCATGAAGGGCCTGCTCGACATCGAGAAGCAGGAGTTCGAGCGGGTGCTCGCGATTAATCTCGTCGGCACCTTTCTTGGCATCCGGGTGGTGGCACCGAAGATCATCGAACGCGGCGGCGGCGCGATCATCAACATCTCCTCGGTCGATGGCATGAAGGGCTCGAACGCGACCGGAGCCTACTCGGCGAGCAAATGGGGGGTACGGGGGCTCACGAAGGTCGCCGCCATGGAACTTGGGCATCGCGGCGTGCGCGTGAACTCGGTCCACCCCGGCGGCATCGAGACGCCGATGACGGTGCGCCAGCCCGAGCACCGGCCGTTCGTGCAGAAGTATTTCAAAGGAGTGCCCCTTGGACGCATGGGCCAGCCCGAGGAGGTCGCGAGCGTGACGCTCTTCCTCGCGAGCGATGACTCATCCTATATCTGCGGCGCCGAGATCGTAGTCGATGGCGGCATGATTATCGGACCGTATTACCCGAACCAGCCGGGCGCGCCCCCGCCCGCCTGATACGTCAACGAGAGTTCGAAGGAGCCAACCATGAGTAGCGTCGTGAGCAGCGCCAAAGGCACGGGCCCCAGTCGTGCTGAGGATGCGCCGATCGAGCGATGTCCCCTGCCCGTACCGCTCGGCTGGTTCTTCGTGAGCTACAGCGAGGAGCTCAAGCCCGGCGAGCTACGCAATATCCAGTACTTCGGCCAGGAATGGGTGCTGTTTCGCACCGAGGGCGGTGAAGCTGGCGTCGTCGATCCTTACTGCGCGCACCTCGGGGCGCACATCGGCAAGGGCGGCAAGGTGGACGGCGAGGCGATCCGCTGCCCCTTCCACCACTGGGCCTACAGCACCAAGGGCTGGTGCACCAAGATCCCATACGCCAAGGTGATGCCTCCGATCACCAAGCGTCAGGCAATCCTCAGGGCACTGCCGGTAACCGAAAAGCACGGCATCGTCTGGGCGTGGTACCACCCGAAGCGCGAGCCTCCCATGTGGGAGGTGCCTGACATCCCCGAGCTCCACGACCCGAACTACATTGCACCGCAGCGCGGAGAATGGCCGGTCAACACCTTCATCCAGGAGCTCGGCGAAAACGGCGTCGACTTTGCGCACCTAAAGTATCTGCACCACTCGCCCGTCATCCCGACCGGCACCTGCCGCGCGGATGGGATCTGGTGGCACGTCGACATGGCGAACGGGATGATCGTGATCGAGCAGGCGGGACCCGGACTTCAGGTGGTGCGCTTCCGGCGCGCGAACGTAGTCACCACCATGGTGAGCTATCCCACACCGGTAAGTAAGTCGCAGACCATCATGCGCATGGGACTCACCCATCTACGCTACCCCGAAGGTTCCCAGGAGGCGCATATCGCCGCCGATTACCTCAAGGAGCAAATTGGTCAGGGGAGCGGTGAGCAGGCGGGGTTTGAATCCGTCGACATGATCGTCTGGAACAACAAGTGCTATCGGGAGCGGCCGCTCCTTTGCGATGGCGACGGCGAAATCCTGAAGTGGCGTAAGTACTTCAGCCAGTTCTACGTGTCGTAGCCGCCCCTCACGCGGCGTTGTCCGGATCCTCCCCGTGCCGGCCCTCGAGGATCTCCGCAAGGGCGCGGCAGGCATCGGTCACGGTGAAGATGCCGACGAGTTTGTCGTTCTTGGTGACGATCGCCGAGCCGATGTGGTTCTCGGCCATGGTGCGCGCGACGGCTGCAACGGGGGTCGATGCCGATACCACGCACGGCCGATCGATGTAGGCATCGCGCACCTTGAGCTCCCTCTCCTCCGGGTTCCCGAAATCCGGTCCCAGCACCAGTTTGATATCGCGATCGGTCACGATGCCGACGATCGCCTCGTTCGAAGTCACCGGTAAATGCCGGAAGTGGTGCGCGCGCATCAGCTTGTGCGCTTCTTCAAGCGGTGCGTCGACGTCAATCGAGTACGGAAATGGCGTCATGAACGCGATGACCTGCGGATTTCGTTTCATGAGAATTCTCTAACCTGCGCCGCGTCGGCAAGCATGAGGGAGTGTACCTAGTCGGAGCGGGCACGCCCGTAAGGGGGAGCGTTCGGCAGACTGGCAGCCGAACGGCGGATATGGGGCAGACGGTGTATGCAGCGCGTTTGCGGTACACTCCGCAGGTCGGCGTGCAACAGGGGGATTTCCATGTCTGACATGACCCGGCGCCAGTTCCTCAGCGTGACCGGCGCTTCCCTCGCTGGCTCGAGCTTGGTCTTGATGGGCTTCTCCCCATCCAAGGCGCTCGCCGAGGTACGCGAATTCAAGCTCGCGAGGGCCACCGAAACGCGCAATACCTGTCCGTACTGCGCGGTGGCCTGCGGTGTTGTGATGTACGGGCTCGGCGATGGCGCGAAGAACGCCAAGGCGAGCATCATCCATATAGAAGGAGACGCGGATCACCCGGTGAACCGCGGCACGCTCTGCCCGAAGGGTGCGGGACTTCTCGATTTCGTGCATAGCCCGAGCCGCCTGCTCTACCCGGAGTACCGCGCTGCGGGTTCGGACAAATGGCAGCGCCTCTCCTGGGACGAGGCGATGGAACGCGTCGCCAAGCTCATGAAGGAGGACCGTGACGCGAACTTCGTCGCGAAGACACAGGACGGACTCACGGTCAACCGCTGGGTCACCTCAGGCATGCTCGCGGCGTCGGCGAGCAGCAACGAGGTCGGCTACCTCACCCAGAAGGTCATCCGCAGCTTAGGCATTCTTTCTTTCGACAACCAAGCGCGTGTCTGACACGGCCCGACGGTGGCAGGTCTTGCCCCGACGTTTGGCCGTGGAGCGATGACGAATCACTGGGTCGACATTAAAAATGCCGACATCGTGCTCATCATGGGCGGCAATGCCGCCGAAGCCCACCCCTGCGGCTTCAAATGGGTCACGGAGGCCAAGGCCCACAACAAGGCCCGCCTGATCGTCGTTGACCCGCGCTTCAACCGCTCGGCGTCCGTCGCCGACGTCTACGCGCCGATCCGCACCGGCACCGACATCGTCTTTCTCGGTGGGGTCATCAACTACCTCCTCGCGAACGACAAGATCCAGCACGAATACGTCAAGAACTACACCGATGTCACGTTCATCGTTCGCGATGATTTCGCCTTCAACGAAGGCCTCTACTCGGGCTATAACCCCGAGAAGCACAGCTACGACAAGACCACGTGGGATTACGAGTTCGGCGCCGACGGTTTCGTGAAATCGGACCCGACGCTTACCAACCCGCGCTGCGTCTATCAGCTGATGAAGGCGCACTACGAACGCTACACGCCCGATATGGTCGCGCGCGTCTGTGGCACGCCCAAGGAGAAGTTTCTCAAGATCTGCGAAATGATCGGCTCGACTTCGACCACGAATCGCGCCATGACCATCATGTACGCGCTCGGCTGGACGCAGCACTCGACCGGTTCGCAGATGATCCGCAACGCCGCGATGGTGCAACTCCTGCTTGGCAATATCGGCATCGCCGGCGGTGGCATGAACGCGCTGCGCGGGCATTCGAACATCCAGGGTCTGACCGACCTTGGCCTCATGTCGAATCTCCTGCCGGGCTATCTCACGCTGCCGGGCGAGAAGGAACAGAACTACGACGACTACATTGCCGCGCGCGCTTTCAAACCCCTGCGGCCAAATCAGCTCTCTTACTGGCAGAACCTCGACAAGTTCTTCGTGAGCCTGATGAAGGCCTGGTACGGGGATGCCGCGACCCAGGATAACCACTGGGGTTACGACTATCTGCCGAAGCTCGACAAGCTCTACGACATGCTGCAGACGTTCGAGCTCATGGATAAGGGCAAGATGAATGGCTTCATCTGCCAGGGCTTCAATCCGCTCGCTGCCTCGCCCAACAAGGGCAAGATGAATGCCGCGCTCGCGAAGCTCAAATACCTCGTGATCATGGACCCGCTCGCCACCGAGACGAGTGAGTTCTGGCGCAACTTCGGCGAGCATAACGACGTCAACACGGCAGAGATCAAAACCGAGGTCTTCCGCCTGCCGACCTCCTGCTTCGCAGAAGAGGAAGGCGCGCTCACCAACTCCTCGCGCTGGCTGCAGTGGCACTGGAAGGGAGCGGATCCGCCGGGCGAAGCGCGCTCGGATCTCGAGATCATGGGCGAGCTCTTCACGCGCCTGCGTGCGCTCTACCAGAAGGACGGCGGTGCCTACCCCGACCCGATCCTGAAGCTCTCCTGGCCGTACGCGCGCCCGAAGAGCCCCCAGCCGCAGGAGCTTGCGCGCGAGTACACGGGCAAGGCGCTCAAGGATCTCCCCGATCCCAAGGATCCCACCAAGATCGTTCGCAAGGCGGGCGAGCAGCTCGCCGGTTTTGCCGAGCTGCGAAACGATGGCACGACGCTCAGCGGCTGCTGGATCTTCGCGGGTGCCTGGGGACCGAACGGCAATCTCATGGCGCGCCGCGACAACTCCGACCCAACGGGCATCGGCCAGACCCTGAATTGGGCCTTCTCCTGGCCCGCAAACCGCCGCGTGATGTACAACCGTGCCGGGTGTGATCCCGACGGCAAGCCCTGGGACCGAAGCCGTGCGCTCATTTCCTGGAACGGCACGGCCTGGGGCGGCGCCGACGTCCCGGACTTCAAGGCGGACGAGGACCCGACCCACGGCATGGGCCCCTTCATCATGAATCCGGAAGGGGTGGCGCGCTTTTTCGCGCGCAAGAGCATGGTCGAGGGCCCCTTCCCCGAGCACTACGAGCCGTTCGAGACACCGCTCGCGAGCAATCCGCTAAGCCCCAAGGAACCGCTGGCGCTCAACAATCCGGCGGCGCGCGTCTTTCCCGACGACCGTAAGACCTTCGGCAAGGTGGCGGATTTTCCGCACGCCGCGACCACCTATCGGCTCACGGAACACTTCCACTACTGGACGAAGCACAACCCGCTCAACGCCGTCACCCAGCCCGAGCAGTTCGTCGAGATCGGGGAAAAGCTCGCCCAGGAAATCGGGATCGCCCCAGGCGATCGCGTGAAGGTAAGCTCGAACCGCGGCTCGATCATCGCGGTGGCGGTCGTCACCAAGCGCCTCATGGAGCTTCAGGTGGACGGCAAGAAGCTGCATCACGTCGGGATCCCCATCCACTGGGGCTTCAAGGGGCTTGCCAAACCCGGCTACCTCGCCAACACGCTCACCCCGTTTGTGGGCGATGCCAACGCGCAGACGCCGGAGTTCAAATCATTCCTCGTCAAGGTCGAGAAGGCGTAGGACACCAGCATGGCATTGCAATCGCTCGACATCGTGCGCCGTTCCGCCACCACCACGCGGCCGCCCGACATCCGGGTGACTCCGCCCGGTGGCGGCGTCGCCAAGCTCATCGATACCACCAAATGCATCGGCTGCAAGGCCTGCCAAGTTGCCTGCGCAGAATGGAACGATCTGCGCGATGAGGTCGGCACCTGTGACGGCACCTACCAGAACCCGCACGATTTGAGCGGCAGCACCTGGACTCTGATGCGCTTCTCGGAGGTGGAGAACACCCCGGGCGATCTTGAGTGGCTGATCCGCAAGGATGGCTGCATGCACTGCGCGGATCCGGGGTGCCTCAAAGCCTGTCCATCGCCCGGAGCGATCGTCCAGTACGCGAACGGCATCGTCGATTTCGTCGAGGAGAACTGCATCGGCTGCGGCTATTGCATCACCGGCTGCCCCTTTGACGTCCCGCGAATCTCCAAGAACGACAAAAAAGCCTACAAGTGCACGCTCTGTTCCGATCGCGTGTCGGTTGGACTCGAGCCCGCATGCATCAAGTCGTGTCCGACCGGGGCGCTTGTCTTTGGCACCAAGGAGGACATGCAGATCCATGCCGCCGAACGGATAGAGGACTTAAAGTCGCGTGGCTTCGACAAGGCCGGGCTCTACGATCCCGAGGGGGTTGGTGGGACGCACGTCATGTACGTGCTGCACCATGCCGATCAGCCCGAGCTCTACCACAACCTGCCGAAGGATCCGCAGATCAGTGCGGAGGTGCGCGTGTGGAAAGGCGCTGCAAAGCCCCTCTCACTTGCGATCATGGGCCTGACGGCGCTCGCCGGATTCTTCCACTACATCCGCACCGGTCCAAACGAGACCGATGCCCGCGACGAAGCCGCGGCGGATGAGGCGGCCAAACGCATGGGGAAAACACCATGAACGACCCGCGCGCCACCATCGTGCGCTACAGCGCCGCCGAGCGCACCAATCACTGGATCACGGTGATCGCGTTCCTGCTCGCCGCACTTTCCGGGTTCGCCCTCTTCCATCCCGCCCTCTTTGGCCTGAGCGCGCTCTTTGGTGGAGGCCCCTGGACGAGGATCCTGCACCCCTATCTCGGCCTCGCGATGGCCATCGCATTCCTCTTCCTCGCAGCGAGGATGGGATCGGACAACAACATGCAGCCGCGCGACTGGCAGTGGCTCAAGCAGTACCGGGACGTCATCGATAATCACGAAGAACGTCTGCCTGAGGTCGGCCGCTACAATGCTGGCCAGAAGCTGGTCTACTGGGTCAGTGTCGTGAGCCTCCTCTTACTTGTCCTAACCGGGCTTGTGATCTGGCGCGCGTACCTATCGGCCGTCTTCCCGGTGGGACTGATCCGCTTCGCCTCAATGCTCCACGCCATCTCGGCTCTGGTGCTCATCTGTACGATCATCGTGCATGTCTACGCGTCGCTCTGGGTGACAGGTTCGGTACGCGCCATGACGCGCGGGACCGTGACCCCGGGTTGGGCCTGGAAGCACCATCGGGCGTGGTTTCGCGAGATGATGAGTCATGCAGCGAATACTCGACCCCGCGCAAATTGAGGCGTTCGGCCAGCAGCGCTCCGTACCGCGACTGAGACTTCCCGATCCCGCCACCCTCTTCCGCCGACGCGCGGAGCGGTTGCGCGCCCTCAGTGACGGCCACGCCCTGGGAGATTACCTCGCGCTGATGGCGGCGCTGTCTGACGCTCAGCATCGGGAGCTTGCGAGGCTTGCCTCCTATCCCGGACCCAGCGCGAGCGATGCCGCAGAATTCCAGACGCGCATCGAGCGCGCCCGCGAGCACGACTTGCCGGTACTGCAAGCGCTGGGCTGGCCGCGCGATCAGCGCTGGCGAACGGTGCTCGCGCAGCTTTGTGCGAGTGTTGCCCCTCAGGCTCCGGAGACCGTGCGGGAGATTTGCCGACGGCTCGCGGGTGAGGACCCTGCGCAGCTCGAAAAACAGGCCGATTGCGTGCTGGCAGTCAGTTTCAGGGGGCTCGACGTTCAGGCCGCCCCGTTCATCATGGCGGCATTGCAGGTCTATTGGGCCCACATGGCCACGAGCCTCGATTCAGCAGTAAGTCAGGAGCTCGAGGCGGCGCAAAACCGGGCGTCCCACGCACCGGTCGCGGGTGTGTGCCCCGTGTGCGGGACGCTTCCGGTCGCCAGCATCGTGCGGGCAGATCCGCAGTTTCACGGCTACCGCTACCTGAGCTGCGGTCTTTGCGCGAGCGAGTGGCACTTGATCCGCATCAAATGCAGCCACTGTCTCGCAACCGAGGGGATCCGGTATCACTTGGTGGAGGGCGGCTCCGAGGCGATCCGCGCCGAGAGCTGCGAAACCTGTCGCACGTATCGCAAGATTCTCTATCAGGAAAAGGACGTCGGCGTTGAGCCCCTCGCCGATGACCTTGGCAGCCTCGCCCTGGATCTTCTCATGAGCGCGGAGAGGTATCGCCGGGCAGCCGGTAACCCGCTCCTTTGGCAACCCTCGGCTGACTGAACGCCCCCTTTCCGCAGGATCAGCTTCGATACCCCGCGTGCGCTTAAACTCGCAGGGTGATGATGGACGATGCGCTCAGGACTCCGCGATCCCCGGGAGCCGCGGATATACCCTCAGTCGACCGGCTGCTGAACGAGCCGGCGCTTGGTGCGTTGCTGCAAGCTTACGGCCGCAGCCAGCTGATCGGCGCCCTGCGGACGCATCTCGAGTCGCTGCGCAAGGCGGCCCTTGCCACGAAACTTGCGCCCGAGGCGCTGAGCGTCGCTGCGATAGCGAACGCACTTGAGCGAGCACTTAGGGAGCGCGCTCGCCCGGAACTTCGGCCGGTGTTCAATCTCACCGGGACGGTGCTTCACACGAATCTCGGGCGCGCGGTGCTGCCGGAAGCGGCGGTGCAGGCATTGCTGCGCTGCGGCACCTCACCCGTGAACCTCGAATATGACCTCTCGTCGGGTCGGCGGGGCGATCGCGATGCGATCGTCGAGGCGCTGCTATGCGAACTAAGCGGTGCGCAGGCGGCGACGGTGGTGAACAACAACGCCGCCGCCGTGCTCCTCATGCTGAGTGCGCTCGCCGCGCGCCGCGAAGTGGTGGTCTCGCGCGGTGAGCTCGTCGAGATTGGCGGATCCTTTCGCATCCCCGACATCATGCGCCAGGCGGGAGCGAAGCTCGTTGAGATTGGCACGACGAATCGTACGCATCTCAGCGACTACCAACAGGCAATGGGAGCGCGAACGGCGCTCCTGATGAAAGTGCACACGAGCAACTACGTCATCCGCGGCTTCACCGAAAGCGTGCCGCTCGGTGAGCTCTCGGCGCTCGCGCGTCAGCACAAGGTACCGCTAGTAGCGGACCTGGGCAGCGGCTCTCTCATCGATCTCACCCGGTGGGGTCTGCCTGCAGAACCAACTGTGCATGAGACCTTAAGTGCCGGCGCGGATCTCGTTTCCTTCAGCGGTGACAAGCTCCTCGGCGGTCCGCAGGCCGGGCTGCTCCTCGGGCGAGCCGACCTCATCGCGAAACTCAAAAAGCACCCGCTCAAGCGCGCGCTGCGGGTCGGGAAACTGACGCTCTCGGCGCTCGAAGCGGTGCTTGCGCTGTATCGCTCGCCCGAGAACCTGGCCGAGGAGCTCACGACGCTGCGCCTCCTCACGCGCCCCGCCACGGCGATGCGCGAGCAGGCGGCACGGCTACGAAGCGCCGTGCAGCGCGCACTCGGCGAGGGATTCGAGGTGACCGATGCACCGGTGAGCAGTCAGATCGGAAGCGGGGCTCTACCCATCGAACAGCTGCCAAGTCACGCACTCACCGTCCGTCCCGCATCTCAGGGCCAGGGGCGGCGCAGCGGCGCGAGTCTCGAGCGGCTCGAGCGCTCGTTGCGCGGGCTCCCGCGTCCGATCATCGGGC
>DASPTE010000070.1:0-15334 GCA_035623585.1 Steroidobacteraceae bacterium
GTGGCGCCGAGTTCGCCGCGCCGTCGCAATGCCTCCCCGAGCGAGGCGGCGGTACGCACACCCTCAAGCTGCCTGCGGACCGCGGCCGGTCCGCGCACCCGCGCGGCGAGTGTCGCCGCGACCGCTTCGCCGACGGCGTCGCCACCCTCGATGAGCATCAAACGTCCCATGCCAAACGCATCGAGCGAGGCCGAGAGCTCCTCGAGCTGTCCGACGCACACCGCCTCGAGATACTCCCCGAGCGCGGTTTCGACCGCCCGGTCCCAGCCCGTCTCGACTTCGAGCGTCGCCGCGACCCGCGGCCGCGCCGCGAGCCCGGCGCTCGCGAGCCACTCGCCCGTGCTTGCCGTCGGGTCGATGAGCGCGGCGGCCTGAAGCGCCTCAAGGGAGGTGAGCTCGGCGCGGGTGGCATCGCGTGCACCGCGCGAGCGCTCGAGCGCGGCTTCCGCCGCCAGCGCTGTCGTGCGCGCGCTCTGCACGCGCGACTGCGCCCCCTGAAGCGCCCCCGTCAGGGCCTCGCTCGCCGCGCGCGCCTCGGACTCCTCCGCTATCAATTGCGCAAGCTCACGCGAGTGATCCTCGGCGCCAAGGCTCACCTGCTCCGCACTGAGCCGCTCGACCTGATTTCCGAGGCGCCGCAGCTGATTTTCGAGTTGCTCGATACGTGCCCGCTCGACTTCGGCGGACTGCTGGGCGCTGCCCGTGGCGCGGCTATGCGCCTCCCAGCGCTCCTGCCACTCGTGCAGCGTCCGCTCGCGCTCCTCCAACGCCGCACCCGCCGCCGCCTCGGCCTCTTGAGCAGCATCGAGCTCCGGGGTGAAGCGCGCGATCTCCTCGCGCACGGCCGCGAGCTCGCGCTCGTCGCGCGAGATGTGCCCGGCAAGATCGGCGAGTGTGGCGCGTGTCTGCTCGAGATCGGTGTGCTGCCGCGCGCGCAGCTCGCGGATATGGGTGATCGTCTGCTCGAGCCGTGAGATGTCGGTGCCGACTTCGTAGTAGCGCGCCTGGACTGCGGCGAGCGCATCGCTGTGGGCCTGCTGCACGGTACGCGCGCGGGCGATGGCGGCTTCGGCGGCGCGCTGCGCGGCGAGTTCGGCCTGCATGGCGAGCTCACGCTCGCGGACCGTCGCATCGTGTGCCTCAGCGCCGCTGTCGAGATCACGCATGCGAAGTGCAAGCAGTTCGGCCACGAGCCGCCGCTCGAGCTCCTTCTGCGCCTGGTAGCGCCGCGCGGTTGCCGCCTGGCGCTGCAGGTGGCGGATCTGCTTCTCGACCTCATCGCGCACGTCCTGCAGGCGCTCGAGGTTTTCGCGCGTCTCGGCGATGCGCGCCTCGGTTTCCTTGCGTCGTTCCTTGTAGCGCGAAATTCCTGCCGCCTCCTCGACGAAAGCGCGCATGTCATCGGTGTGTGCGTCGATGACGCGTGAGATCATCCCCTGTTCGATGATCGCGTAACTGCGTGAGCCGAGCCCGGTGCCGAGGAAGAGGTTGGTGATGTCCTTGCGGCGACAGCGTGTGCCGTTGATGAAATAACTTGATGTGCCCTCGCGCAGCACCTGGCGCTTGAGCGAGATCTCGCCGTAGTTCGCATAGGCGCCGCCGATCTTGCCATCGGCGTTGTCGAACACGAGTTCGACGGAGGCGGCGCCCACGGGCTTGCGCGCCGCCGAGCCGTTGAAGACCACATCCGCCATGTTGTCGCCGCGCAGGTGCTTGGCGGAGAGTTCCCCCATCACCCAACGCACCGCGTCGATGACGTTGGATTTGCCGCAGCCGTTCGGGCCTACGACGCCGGTGAGATTGCTCGGGAAGTTGATTTGGGTGGGATCGACGAAGGACTTGAAGCCAGCGAGCTTGATCTTGGTCAGCCGCATCGCGTGTGTACTTCCGTCCCTTCGGCAGCCCCGGGGATGGTGTAGTGTAGAGCAATATGGCCCGAGCGCCCACCGCCCCGCTTGAGACCTTCTCGAACCCGCACCCCGAGCATGACTACACGATCCGCATGCAGATCCCCGAGTTCACGTGCCTCTGTCCACGCACCGGACAGCCCGATTTCGCGACGCTCGATCTCGAGTACGTGCCCGATCGGCTGTGCGTGGAACTGAAGTCGCTCAAACTCTACCTCTGGTCGTTCCGTGATCGCGGCGTCTTCCACGAGGCCGTGACCAATGAGATTGCCGATACTCTGCAGGGGCTCCTCACAGCGCGTTTCCTGCGCCTGACCGCACGCTTCAATGTGCGCGGTGGGATCCATACCACCGTTGTCGCGGAGAGACGACAGGCGGGCTGGCAGCCCTCCCCGAGCGTCGCACTGCCCTGAGGGGCGCTGCTCGCTCAGGCCTTCCGAGCGCCCTCGACCCCGAAGGGGCGGACCTAGAACACCTGTACAGTCAGAAGTCGGTCGGTATAATCGCGCGTTCTTCACGAGGCCCAGCCGTTTTGAGGAGCCATTGATGCCGGCCAAGAGACCCGCGCCGAAGTCCGCCAAGGGCAAGAAGGCGAGCAGCCGGTCCGCCGCACGCAAACCCACCAGAGGCAAAGTCGAGACCGCCCGGGCACGACTTTCCGCCCACGCTCGCAAGGGCGCGGTACCGGCCAAAAAGCCTGCGGTCCATGCACATCAGGTCCCAACTCTCGAGCCCTTCCTCGAGAAGAAACCGACTCGCCCGATCGTCACCGGCGTCCCGCCATCACCAGGCGCCACTGGGCTCGGCGCGGCGCGCACCGGCGCACCGGGTGGAGTAACGGCGGAAGGCGATGAGCCCGAGACGCTAGAGCCTGGGAGTCTGCTCGCCGGCCCGCGCAACGTTCAGCCCTACATCGTCAAGCGCGGCGAGCTGTACATGAGCAAGGAGCAGCTCGAGCACTTCCGCATCATCCTCAACAACTGGAAGCGCGATCTCATGGAGGAAGTCGACCGCACCGTCTCGCACATGAAGGATGAAGCGGCGAACTTCCCCGACCCCAATGACCGTGCGACCCAGGAAGAAGAATTCAGCCTCGAACTGCGCACCCGCGACCGCGAACGCAAACTGATCCGCAAGATCGACGATGCGCTTAAACGCATCGAGGACGGCTCCTACGGTTACTGCCTCGAGACCGGCGAGGAAATCGGCATCAAGCGGCTCGAAGCACGCCCCGTGGCAACGCTCAGCATCGAAGCGCAGGAGCGCCGCGAGCGGCGTGAACGGCAGTACGGCGACCGCGACGACCGCTATCGCTAAGCGCGCCTCGCGCGCCGGCGGCGCGGCCGCCATCTACATCGGGCGCTTCGCGCCCTCCCCGACCGGATCGCTCCATCTTGGCTCGCTCGTCGCTGCGCTCGGGAGCTTCATCGACGCGCGTCGGAGCAAAGGGCGCTGGCTCGTGCGCATGGAAGATCTCGATGCGGCGCGCACGCTGCCTGGTTGCGCCGACGAGATTCTACGCACTCTCGAGGCGTTCGGGCTCGAATGGGACGGTGAGGTTGAATACCAAAGCACGCGCACGCGCTATTACGCCGAAGCGCTCGATGCGCTGCGCGCACGCGGGGTGGCGTTCCAGTGCAGCTGCTCGCGCCGCGAGCGCCTGCTCGATGCAGGTTATCCGGGAACGTGTCGCGAAGGGCCGCGCCGTGCCGGACCCACCGCGACGCGCTTCAGAGTGGAGGACGTGATCGTCGCGTTCGAGGATCGAGTGCAGGGAAGCTGTCAGTTCGAACTGCGAGAGCGCGGCGACGTCATCGTCCGGCGCCGCGATGGCGCCTACGCCTATCAGCTCGCCGTGGTAGTCGATGATGCGCTTCAGGGGGTGACCGATGTCGTCCGCGGCGCCGACCTCCTCGACAGTACCCCCTGGCAGATCGCGCTCCAGCGTACACTCGGATTTGAAACGCCTCGCTATGCGCACCTGCCGCTCGTCCTCGAGCCCCGCGGCGAGAAGCTCGCGAAGTCCCGCCGCTCGGTCGGTCTTGGCGCCCGCGCGCCAGGTGCAGAGCTCTGGGACGCGCTCGCACTGTTGCAGCAGAAGCCCCCCGCAACGCTCAAGCTTGAGTCACCGGCAGTTGTAGTCGATTGGGCGCTCAGTGCTTGGGACCCGGCGCGCTTTCAGGGTCTGCGAGAGATCCGCGCTCCGCGCGCGTGAGCAGTTTGACCAGTCCGAGTTGGGTTCGCGAAGCCGATGTAATAAGGTATATCCCTAACGCCCCTGCACTAGGGAAGGTGCATCGCCCATAAATGAGGATGGACGATGAGCGACGTGCGAACAATAAAGAAGTATCCGAACAGGCGCTTGTACGATACGGTCGATAGCCGCTACATCACCCTCGCTGATATCCGGCGTCTCGTGATCGAGGGGATCGACTTCGTCGTCATCGACAAGAAAACCCAGGGCGACATCACCCGTTCGATCCTGCTGCAGGTAATCGCCGAGCAGGAACACGGCGGGGAGCCGCTCATGAGCTGCGATTTTCTCTCGCAGGTGATCCGCTCCTACGGCGGGTCGATGCGCGGCACGATCGGCAGCTATCTCGAACAGAGCCTGAAGAGCTTCGCTAGAGAGAACGCGAGCCGCGGTCCGCAGAGCTGAGCCGCGCGCTCGATGCTGCCTTGGGCTGTGGCTGCCGCCTCAGCCGCCGTCGACGTCGCGCATCGAGAGCCGTATGCGGCCCTGCCGGTCGACCTCGAGCACTTTCACGCGGATCACATCCCCTTCGCGCAGCTTGTCGCTCACGCGTTCGACGCGTTCGTTCGAGATCTGCGAGATGTGCACGAGCCCATCGCGCCCGGGGAGGATAGTCACGAAGGCGCCGAAGTCCATAAGACGCGCCACTTTCCCCTCGTAGATCCGCCCGACTTCGACATCGGCGGTGATGAGCTCGATGCGCCGCTGCGCTTCGCGCCCCGCGGCCCCGCTCACGGATGCGATCTTCACCGTGCCATCGCTCTCGATGTCGATCGTCGTGCCCGTCTCCTCGGTGATCTGGCGGATGACGGCGCCGCCCTTGCCGATGACATCGCGGATCTTCTCCGGATCGATCTTGAGCGTGATGATGGAAGGCGCCCACTCGGACATCTTCTCGCGCGGCTTGCTGATGACCTTGTTCATCTCCTCGAGAATGTGGAGCCTGCCCGCGCGCGCCTGCTCGAGCGCGACATGCATGATCTCGGGCGTCACGCCCTCGACCTTGATGTCCATCTGCAGCGCCGTGACGCCGTCTTTGGTGCCGGCGACTTTAAAATCCATATCCCCGAGGTGATCCTCATCGCCGAGGATGTCGGTGAGCACCTTGTAGCGGCTGCCCTCGAGCACGAGCCCCATGGCGACACCGGCCACCGGCGCCTTGATCGGGACCCCGGCATCCATGAGCGAGAGCGAGGTCCCGCAGACGCTCGCCATCGAGCTCGAGCCATTCGATTCGAGAATCTCCGACACCACGCGGATCACGTACGGGAAGGTCGTCATGTCGGGCATGACCGCGCTTACCCCGCGGCGTGCCAGATTGCCGTGCCCGATCTCGCGGCGCTTCGGCGAACCGAGCATCCCGGTCTCACCGACCGAGAACGGCGGGAAGTTGTAATGCAGCATGAACGGCTCGCGCCGCTCCCCTTCGAGCGCATCAATGATCTGCGCATCGCGCGTGGTGCCGAGGGTCGTCACCACGAGCGCCTGGGTCTCGCCGCGGGTGAAGAGCGCCGAGCCATGGGTGCGCGGCAGCACACCGACCTCGACCGTGATGGGACGCACGGTGCGGGTGTCACGCCCGTCGATGCGCGGGGCGCCCTCGAGGATGCGCTCGCGCACGATGCGGCTTTCGAGCCGAAAGAGCACGCCCTCGATCTGCTCCTTGCTCCACTTGGGGTCATCACCGCCGCCAAACGCGATGAGCGCATTCGCCTTGATCTCGCCCAGGCGCTCGTGCCGCTGCTGCTTCTCGGTGATCGTGTAGGCCTGCTCCAGCGCGTGCTGTGACTCCTTGGCGATCGCGCTCGCGAGCTCGGCGGCTTCCGCAGGCGCGTGCCAGTTCCAGCGCGGCTTGCCCGCTTCGCTCGCGAGTTCGCGGATGGCGCGGATCGCGACCTGCATCTGCTCGTGGCCGAAAACAACCGCGCCCAGCATCACATCTTCCGAGAGCCCCTCGGCCTCCGATTCCACCATGAGGACCGCGTGCTCGGTACCGGCGACCACCAGGTGCAGCCCCGATTGCGCCAGGTCCTTGGCACCGGGATTTAGAAGATATTTCCCATCGTGCCAGCCGACACGCGCCGCCCCGACCGGGCCGCTGAAGGGGATCCCCGAGAGCGCGAGCGCTGCGGAGGCGCCGATGAGGGATGGGATGTCGGCGTCGATCTCCGGGTCCATCGAGAGCACCGTCGCGACGACCTGCACCTCGTTGTAAAAACCATCCGGGAAGAGCGGGCGGATCGGGCGATCGATCAGCCGCGAGGTGAGCGTCTCTTTCTCGCTCGGCCGACCCTCGCGCTTGAAGAAGCCCCCGGGAATGCGCCCGGCCGCGTAGGTTTTTTCGACGTAGTTGACGGTGAGCGGGAAGAAATCCTTCCCCGGGGTGACCTCCGCTCGCGCGACCGCGGTGACCAGCACCACCGTCTCGCCCATCGAAACGCGCACCGCGCCGTCGGCCTGGCGGGCGAGTTCACCCGTCTCGATAGTGACCGTGTGCGGACCGAATGGAAACGACTTACTGACAACGCTCAAAGCTCAGATCCTCGGAAGATGAAGAAGGTTCGGGGAAAAACAGCAAGGCCGCGCCTCGTGCGCGGCCTTTCGGTTTTTCAGCGGCGTAGTCCCAGGCGCTCGACGAGCTCCTGGTACTTCTCGGGTTGCGTGGCTCTGAGGTAATCGAGGAGCTTGCGACGCTGGTTTACGAGCTTGACGAGTCCGCGCCTTGAGGCGTGATCGCGCTTGTGCGCGGTAAAGTGCTCGCCAAGTCCGTTGATCCGCTCCGAGAGCAGTGCGACCTGCACTTCCGGAGAGCCGGTGTCGGCTGGTCCGCGGCGGAACTGCGCGAGGATGCCGCCTTTTTTCTCGCTGGATAAAGCCATTGCGCGATTGTCCTAACTACTTGTCTTAAGAGCCATTTTGGTAAGCCGCGCATTCTATCCGCGCAGCCGCCTCAGCGACAAGCTCAAAAGGTCCCCGAGTATCGAAAGGCGAGCGCATTGCGTGCCTCGCCGCGCGCGCGGAACGCGCATTCGGCGCCGAATCAGTACTTCGCATCGCGCGCGCAGCGACCGCTCATCGGCGCGGCGCGACCGTTCGGCGAATGTTGCACGCGCGGGCCCGCCGTATCAGCCGTGCAAATCACCCGTAAATCAATCGCTTACAAGTTCCGCGGACGACGCGAAGTAGGTCCGCGACTTCAACTTGAAGCTCTCGCTAGGATGAAAAGATGACTTCGATATCGAGCGAGGGGCTGTGAGCGCCGAGGCCTTGATCGCGGGCCTACCCGATCTCGTCGTGCTGTTGCGGCGCGATGGCGTTGTGCTCGAATCGGGCGGCGGCGGCGGCGTGCCGGCGCTGCGTTGGCGCGAGGACGCGCGCGGCAAATCGCTCGATGCGCTGTGCACGCCCGCGACCGCTGCGGTGTTGAAGCAGCTCGCGCGCAAGGCGATCGCCTCGCGCACGCCGATCGAGGCGCGCTTTGGCGAGCGTGGCTTGAGCTATGAAGCGCGGGTCAGTGCCCAGGGGCCCGAGCGCGTGCTCCTCATCGTGCGCGCGGCAGTAACGACGCGCGTCGATGAGACGCTCGATGGCACGGGCGAGAGCTCGCGCGCACAGCTCGAGCGGCGCAACTTCCTGCGGCGCTGCAAGGAATCGATGGCGAGTGCGGCGCTGCGCGAGAAGCCGCTCGCGATGGCGGTGATCCACCTCGATGGCATCGCGGACGTCGGCCAGCTCTTCGCGAGCAAACTCTCCGAGCAGATCATGGCGGCGGCGCTGCAGCGCCTGCCGGCACAGGCGCAGTCGAACGACCCCGACGGCAAGGGCTGGTGGTACGTCGGGCAATTGAGCGACACGCTGCTCGCGCTCGTCATCGAGAGCTCAGACCGCGAGGCGATCGGGAGCTGCGTCGCGACGGTGTGCGCGAGCCTGCGCGAGCCGGTCGTCGCCGGCGGCGCCGAGTTTCACCTGACGCCCTATACCGGCGTCGCCATCCTCGGCCAGGACGCCTCCTCGCCCAAGCTCCTCCTCGACCACGCACAGGCTGCGGCGGCCGAGGCACGCCGCACCGCTTCTTCCGAGGCGCGTTTTTTCACCGACACGATGCAGCTGAAATCGCTGGCGCGACTCGATATCGCGCGCGAACTTCGCCAGGCGATCGAAAACGGCGACATCCGTCTGCGCTACGTTGGCCGCCACGAGCTCGCCGGGGGCCGGCTCGTGGCCTGGGTCGGATATCTGCGCTGGCGCCACCCCTTGCGTGGTGAGGTGCGGCCGGCGGAGTTCCTGCGGGTCGCAGAGGCGACCGGGCTCGCCACCGTGCTCTCGCGCGCGATGCTCGGCTGCCTCAGCGAGGACTTCGCAGCGCTCGAGGCGGGCGCCAATGCCGATGTGCGCATCTCCTTCGGCGCGCTGCGCCATCACGTGCTGCAGGAGGAGTTCGCGAAGGACATCGAGGAGTTTCTCGCCGAAGGCCCCGTACCCGTCGAGCGGCTCGAGCTGCGCATTGCCGAACGCGCACTCGTCGCCCGCGATGCCGTCAACCTCGAGCGCCTGGGGCGGCTTGGGGTGCAGCTCGTGGTCGATGAGGTGGCGCGCGGTATGGGTTCACTCGATCTTCTCGCGCGCGCACCGATCTGGGGGCTGCAGCTCGATCGTGCCTGGGTGACGGCGCTTCGGAATGATCCGATCGCGCGCAAGGTCTGTCGCGCCGGCATCGGCGTCGCGCAGGCGCTCGGGCTTACCCCGATCGCGACCGGGGTCGACGACGCCGAACAGCGCGAAGCGCTCGTGGCGATGGGTTGCCGGCATGGAAGCGGCGACCTCTTTCGCGATGGCATCACCGAGCGGATGAGAGGGCCCCGCGCGGCAGCCCAGGGCTGAGCGCTCTGCGGACGCTGGGGCCTGCGAAGATCATCAGCTTGTCAACCGGGCGGCTGGCCGCGCGCTTGTTTCAGAGCGGGGTACGGCCTAGGATTTCCCTGAAATGAATCCCATGGTGAATAAGCTTCTGATCGCCCCATTGCTTGCACTCTCGCTCGTCGCCTGCCAGAGCACCCCTTCCTCGAGCACCGCGCCGACCGCGAAGGCGCAGCAACCCCCGGCAGGCTGCGTCGCGCAGACCGCGACCCACATCCCGATACCGCCTGATACCTGCGCCGGATTTGGCAACCAGTACACCCAGCCGGCGATTCAGAACACGGGCAAGACGGATGCGGGCAGTGCGCTCAAGCAGCTCGACCCCTCGATAACGATCGGTCACTGACGAGGGGCTGATTCAAGATTGAGGAGGCGCCGCGGTCGCACGGCGCCCGTGCTCTCGGCCGCGCCGATGCCGAGGAACCGTCCCGTCATCTCGTAAAGACGCACCCGTGGTGAGGCCGGCGCGGCCTTGGCGATGACCGACTGCCCATGCCGAAGGCGCGCGGCGTCGGTGGGTGGCAGGTAAACGGCAGGCAGGTGAGCGAGCGGCCAGTCGATCGAGAGTAACGCCCCCTCGCGCTCGCTCCCGGCCGCGTGCTCGAGCGCATCGAGGGTCAACATGGGTTCCTTCTCAAAGGGCTCGACGTAAAGACGCCGAAGCGCGGCGATGTGACCTAAGGTACCGAGGGCGCGGGCAATGTCCTCGGCGAGTACGCGGATGTAAGTGCCGGGGGAGCAAAGCGCCTCGAGTTCGAGCGCCTCCGGCGAGAGCGCAAGGAGCGAGAGTCCGAAGAGCTCGATCTTCCGGGGTGCGCGCGGCACCGTGATCCCCTCGCGGGCGAGCGCGTAGAGTGGCCGCCCCGCGCGCTTGATCGCCGAATACATGGGCGGCACCTGCTCCTGCCTGCCGATGAACCCCACGAGTACCCGCGCCACTTGCTCCTGAGCGAGCGCTGGCACCTCAGCCGTCTCGATGACTTCTCCTTCGGCATCGGCGGTCGCGGTGCGCGTACCCAGCCGCACCGTGAAGCGATAGCACTTGCGCCCCGCGAGGATATCGGCGGCGATCTTGGTGGCTTCCCCGAGGCAGATCGGCAGCATCCCGGTCGCAAGCGGATCGAGACTGCCGACGTGTCCTGCTTTCTCGCGCTGGAAGAGCGTGCGCACACGCTGAAGGGCCGCGTTCGAGGTGAGGCCGCGCGGCTTGTCGAGCAGGAGGATCCCGCTCGGCATAGGGTGTCAGCGCCGCCCGGGATTCACGCCCGTGTCGCCCGCGCCGGGTGATTCCGCTGCGCCGCCGGCGCGATCGGCGCTGATCGCGGCATCGATGAGGCGGGTGAGGCGCGCCGCGCCCTCGATGGTGTCGTCGAAGACGAACTCGAGCCGCGGTGCGTGGCGGAGCTTGAGGCTGCGGCCGAGCGCACCGCGCAGGAACCCCGCGGCGTGCGTGAGCCCCGCGAGCGCTTCCGCGCCCGGGTGGCTCGAGGCGAAGGGCGTGAAGAAAATGCGCGCCGTGGAGAGATCGGGCGCGAGACTCACGGCCGTGATCGTGACGTTGCCGACGCGCGGATCCTTCACCTCGCGCGCAATGAGCGCGGCGAGCACGCGCTGGATCTCCGCCTCGAGGCGTTGCGTGCGCTGCTTGTCCATTACTGCAGTGTTCGCGCCACCTCGACGCGCGCGAAGCACTCGATCTGATCACCGACGCGCACGTCTTGGTAGTTGCGTACCCCGATGCCGCATTCGGTACCGGCGCGCACTTCGTTGACGTCGTCCTTGAAGCGCCGCAGCGACTCGAGCGCCCCCTCGAAGATCACCACGTTGTCGCGCAGCACGCGGATCGGGTTGTTGCGCCGTACGAAACCCTCGGTCACGAGACAGCCGGCAACCACGCCGAACTTGCTCGAGCGGAACACCTCGCGCACCTGGGCGATGCCGACGATCTGCTCTTTGATCTCCGGCTGCAGCATGCCGGACATCATCTGCTTCACATCATCGATCGCCTCGTAAATGATGCTGTAGTAGCGCACCTCGACCGCGTTCTCCTTCACCGCCTCGCGCGCCCCGGCATCGGCGCGCACGTTGAAGCCGATGATGAAAGCGCGCGAGGCGGCGGCGAGCTGCACATCCGAGACCGTGATGCCGCCGAGCCCGCTCGCGATCACCTTCACCTGCACTTCCTCGGTCGAGAGCTTGCTCAGCGCCTCACGCAGCGCCTCGGCGCTGCCCTGCACGTCGGCCTTGATGAGGACTGCGACCACGCCCACCTTGGCCTCGCCAAGTTGCGAGAACACGTCCTCGGCGCGCGGGCTCTGGCGCGCGAGTTTGACGTCGCGGAACTTGCCCTGGCGGTAGAGCGCGACTTCTCGGGCCTTGCGCTCGCTTTCGACCGCGAGCATTTCATCCCCGGCGTTCGGGGCCGCCGAGAGTCCGAGCACCACGACCGGCATCGAGGGCGGCGCCTCGTTCACCGCCTTGCCGTTTTCATCGAACATGGCGCGCACCCGCCCGAATTCCGAGCCCGCGATGATCGGATCGCCAAGACGCAGCGTGCCGCGTTTGACGAGCACGGTGGCGACCGCGCCGCGGCCCTTTTCGATACTCGATTCGATCACCACGCCGGAAGCGAGCCCGGTGTGCGGGGCGCGCAGCTCGAGCACCTCCGCCTGCAGCGAAATCGCCTCGAGCAGCTGATCGATCCCCTGACCGGTGCGGGCGGAGACCGGAACGAAGATGTTCTCCCCGCCCCACTCCTCCGAGATGACCTGCTGCTTCGAGAGTTCGGTGCGTATGCGATCGAGATCGGCGTCGTTCTTGTCGATCTTGTTGATGGCGACCACGATCGGAACGCCGGCGGCGCGTGCATGCTCGATCGCCTCGATCGTCTGCGGCATGACGCCATCGTCGGCGGCGACCACGAGCACGACCACATCCGTCGCCTTGGCGCCGCGCGCGCGCATCGCGGTGAACGCCGCGTGCCCCGGGGTGTCGAGGAAGGTGATCACCCCGCGCGGTGTCTCGACGTGATAGGCGCCGATGTGCTGAGTGATCCCGCCCGCCTCCCCCGCCGCGACCTTGGTGCGGCGGATGTAATCAAGTAGCGAGGTCTTGCCGTGATCGACGTGGCCCATGACGGTGACCACCGGCGGACGCGGTTCGACCTGCGCCTCGGCCTGAGCACCCTGGAGTCCTTCTTCGATCTGATTTTCTTTGAGGAGCTTGGGCGTATGGCCCATCTCCTCGACCACGAGCACCGCGGTGTCCTGGTCGATCGGCTGATTGATGGTCGCCATGACACCCATGTTCATGAGCACCTTGATGACCTCGGTCGCCTTGACCGCCATCCTCTGGGCGAGCTCGGCGACCGTGACGGTCTCGCCGATACCGACCTCGCGCACCACGGGCGCGGTCGGCATCTCAAAGCCATGGCGACCCTCGGCGGCAGCCGGTACCGGCCGCGCCTTCTGGCGGCGCTTCTTCTTATAACGCGAGCTGACATCGGTCGTGACGTGCAGTTCCTGACGCCCGTAACGGGTATGGCGGTCATCGGCGGGAGGAGTTACGGCTTCGGGCGCCGGCGCGGCGGCCTGCGGCCGCTCGCGTTCGCTCGCGCGGCGCTCATGCTCCTCGCGCTCACGCGTGCGCCGCGCCTCGTCGTCGCGGGTGCGCTGTTCGGCCGCACGGCGCGCATCTTCCTGCGCGCGCCGGCGCGCCTCCTCTTCCTCGACGCGGCGGCGGTTCTCCGCCTCGAGCCGCTCGCGCTCACGCCGCTCGGCCTCGGCGCGCTCGCTCTCGGCACGCGCGGCCTCTTCGGCCTCGCGGCGGCGGTGATCGACCTCATCCTGCTGCGCGCGCGCCTGCTCCTCGAGCACGTCGCGCTTGATGTAGGTGCGCTTGCGGCGCACCTCGACGTTCACGGTGCGCGCCCGGCCCTGGGTGCTCGCGAGCTTGAGCTCGCTTTGCGTCTTCCTCTTGAGCGTGATCTTGCGTGGCGCGCCATCGCCGTCGGCGTCGCTGCCGTGGCTGCGGCGCAGATGCGTGAGGAGTTCGAGCTTCGCATCATCGCTGATGCGCGCATCGGGTCCGCTCACCTTGATGCCCGCCTGATCGAGCTGCACGAGCAGCCGGTCGACGGGCACCTTGAGCACCTCGGCAAACTGGGAAACGGTCACTTCCGCCATACTGCTTGCTTCCTCAGTTACCCGCCTCGAACCACGGCGCGCGCGCCGTCATGATGAGCTTCGCGGCCTTCTCCGCGGCGAGCCCCTCGATGTCCGCGAGCTCATCGACCGACTGCTCGGCGAGATCCTCGCGGGTGCGCACGCCACGCCGTGCGAGCGTGAGGGCGAGATCGGGACTCATGCCTTCAAGGAGCAGCAGATCGTCCGCGGGCATCGACTGATCGAGCGTCTCCTCGCTCGCGATCGCCTGCGTGAGCAGCACGTCGCGGGCACGGTTGCGCAGCTCCTTGACGATATCCTCGTCGAACTCCTCGATCGCGGCGAGCTCCGCCTGCGGCACGTAGGCGATCTCCTCGATGGTCGAGAAGCCCTCCTGGGCGAGAATGGTGGCGACGTCCTCATCGACGTCGAGCTGCTTCATGAAGTTCTGCACGAGCTCCTTGGCCTCGGTCTCGCTCTTGGCTTCCGCATCGGATTCGGTCATGACGTTGAGGTCCCAGCCGGTGAGCTGGCTCGCCAGACGGATGTTCTGGCCGCCGCGGCCGATCGCCTGAGAGAGTTTGTCCTCGGCGACCGCGATGTCCATGCTGTGGGAATCCTCATCGACGACGATCGACATCACTTCCGCGGGCGACATCGCGTTGATGACGAACTGCGCGGGATTATCGACGTAGGGGATGATGTCGACGCGCTCGCCGGCGATCTCATTCGACACCGCCTGCACGCGCGAGCCACGCATGCCGACGCAGGCGCCGACCGGATCGACGCGCGGATCGTTGCTACGCACGGCGATCTTGGCGCGCACGCCCGGATCGCGCGCGGCGCCGAGGATCTGGATCAGCCCCTGGCCGACCTCGGGCACCTCAAGCTTGAAGAGCTCGATGAGAAACTCGGGCGCGGTGCGCGTGAGGAACAGCTGCGGGCCGCGCGGTTCGGCGCGCACCTCGCGCAGGAACGCCTTGATGCGATCCTGGGGCTTCGCCTGCTCGCGCGGGATCATGTCGGTGCGCGGCACGAAGCCTTCCGCATTGCTGCCGAGGTCGATGTAGATGCCGTTGCGGTCGACGCGCTTGACGACCCCGCCGACGAGCGTGCCGACGCGGTCGCGATAGGCTTCCACCACCTGGGCGCGCTCGGCCTCGCGCACTTTCTGCACGATCACCTGCTTCGCCTGCTGCGCGGCGATGCGCCCGAAGGCGACGGACTCGATCGGCTGCTCGACGTAGCCGCCGACCTGCGCCTTCGGATCCATCTCGAGCGCATCCTCGAGCCGCAGTTCGCGCTCTGGGACTTCGAGCTCCTTGGAATCGTCAGCGAACACCTTCCAGCGGCGGAAGGTCTCGTAGTCGCCGCTCTTGCGGTCGATCGCGACGCGCGCGTCCCACTCCTCGCCATGCTTCTTGCGAGTTGCGGACGCGAGCGCGGCCTCGAGCGCCTCGAAGATCACTTCCTTGTCGACGCCCTTCTCGTTCGAGACGGCATCGACCACCATGAGAATTTCCTTGTTCACTCGCTCATTACCTCTCGAAAAGCTGCGCCCGCCCTCAGGAGGCGAGCCGCGCCTTGCCAATTTCCTCAAACCTCATCGCCACGTGCTCCTGATCGACCTCGAGCGCGATGCCGCCATCGTCGACGGTCAGGAGCTTGCCGGTGTAACGGCGGCGCCCCTCGCGCGGCTCCTTGAGCTCGACGAAGACGCGCTCACCCACGAAGCGGCCGAAATGTGCCTGGGTGCGCAGCACCCGATCGAAGCCGGGCGACGACACCTCCAGCGTGTACGCGTTCGGGATCGGGTCCTCGACATCGAGCGCGGACGACACCTCGCGGCTCACAAGCGCGCACTCATCGAGCGTCACGCCCTCGGGCCGGTCGATGAAGAGCCGCACGAGGCCATGGCCGCGCGCGGAGGTGTACTCGAGATCCACAAGCTCATAGCCGAGCCGCTCGATCACCGGCTCGAGCAGCGTAATCAGGCGCTCCCGCACGTTCGTCGTCACCTTCAGCCCCCGCGGCCCTGGGGATTGGCCGCTTCGGAAACAAAAATGGGCCCAGAGGCCCACCCAAAAAACAAA
>DASPTE010000056.1:0-27274 GCA_035623585.1 Steroidobacteraceae bacterium
GCGACCGGACGCTGGGGCTGGGCGCTCTTCCTCGGCCTCTGGACGGTCGGCATGTGGGTGCTCGAGAACGTGCTGCGTCCGGTCCTCACCGCGCACCGGGCCGAGGTGTCCTCGCTCGCGATCTTCATCGGGGCCATCGGCGGGGTGACCGCCTTTGGCATCCTCGGGCTCGTCATCGGCCCGGTGCTCTTGAGCTTCGTCGTCGCGCTCTTGCGCTACGCGCGGGAACACCTGCCGGCCGACGCCTAAAGGCCGCGTGCCTTTCCCGGTAGAATGCGGCCCCCCATGGATCTGACCCCGGTCCTCAGCCCCCTCAACGATGCGCAGCGACAGGCGGTGACCGCGCCCATCGCGCCGGTGCTCGTGCTCGCGGGTGCCGGGAGCGGCAAGACGCGCGTGCTCACGCACCGCATCGCCTATCTCATCGAGGCCCAGGGCGTCTCGGCGCACGCCGTTCTCGCCGTGACCTTCACCAACAAGGCGGCGGGGGAGATGCGCGCGCGCATCGAGCGGCTGCTCGGGGTGCCCTCGGGCACGCTCTGGATCGGCACCTTCCATGGCATCGCGCATCGCCTTCTGCGGCTGCACTCGCGCGAGGCGAAGCTCGGCGCCGGCTTTCAGATCCTCGACTCCGAAGATCAGCTGCGCCTCATCAAGAAAGTGCTCAAGGCGTCCGATCTCGATGAGACGCGCTACGTGCCGCGTGAGGTGCAGTGGTTCATCAACGCCAATAAGGACGAGGGCCACCGCCCCGAGCACCTCAAGGACTCGGGCGATCCGACTCGCAGCCAGTTCATCAAGCTCTATCGCGCCTACGAACAAGCCTGCGCGCAATCGGGCGTCGTCGACTTCGCCGAGCTCCTCCTGCGCGCCTTCGAACTCTGGCGCGACAACCCCTCGCTCCTTGCGCATTACCGCCGCCGCTTCCGGCACGTCCTGGTCGATGAGTTCCAGGACACGAACGCGATTCAGTACGCCTGGATGCGGCTGCTCGCCCCGCCCGCATCGGCCACGGACGAGGAGGCTCTGAGCTACCCCTTCGTCGTCGGCGATGACGATCAGTCGATCTACCGCTTTCGGGGCGCGCGGGTCGAGAACCTCGCGCTCTTCCGCCGCGACTACCCCGAGGCTCAGCTCTATCGGCTCGAGCAGAACTACCGCTCGACCGCCACGATTCTCGAGGCGGCCAACGCGCTCATCGCCCACAACGCGAGCCGGCTCGGCAAAAAGCTCTGGACGGCCGATGGACGCGGTGAGCCGATCCGTCTCTACACGGCCTACAACGAGCGCGACGAAGCCGAGTTCGTCACGCACCGGATCCGCGAGTGGGTCGCGCAGGGGGGCGCGCGGCGCGAGATCGCGATCCTCTACCGCTCGAACGCGCAGTCACGCGTCTTCGAGGAGGCGTTCCTGTCAGCGCGCGTGCCCTATCGGGTGTACGGCGGCCTGCGCTTTTTCGAGCGCGCCGAGATCAAGGACGCGCTCGCGTACCTCAGGCTCCTCGCCAACCGCCGCGACGACGCCTCTTTCGAGCGCGTGGTGAACCTGCCCGCGCGCGGCATCGGCACGAAGAGCCTCGAGGTGCTGCGCGCTCACGTGCGCGAGAGCGGCGGCTCGCTCTGGGAGGCGGCCGCGGCGGCGATCCGCTCGGACACCCTCGGTGCCAAGGCGGCGGGGGCGCTCGGGGCATTCATGAGCCTCATCGAGCGGCTGGCCGCGGACAGCGCCGCGCTCGCGCTCCACGAGCAGGTGGATCAGGTGCTCAGGCAGAGCGGACTCATCGAGCATTACCGGCGCGAGAAGGCCGAGCGTGGCGAGGCGCGCGTCGAGAACCTCGAGGAGCTCGTGAGCGCGGCGCGCGGCTTCACGCCCGAGGGCACCGAGCTTCCCCCGCTCGAGGCCTTTCTCGCCCACGCCGCACTCGAATCGGGCGAGGGTCAGGCGGATGCATGGGAAGACTGCGTGCAGATGATGACCCTCCATAGCGCCAAGGGGCTCGAGTTCCCGCTCGTCTTCCTCTGCGGCATGGAGGAGGGTCTCTTCCCGCACCAGCGCTCGGTGACCGACCTCGACAGCCTCGAGGAGGAGCGCAGGCTCTGTTATGTCGGCATGACGCGCGCCATGCGCGAGCTCTACCTCACCTGCGCCGAGCAGCGGCGGCTGCACGGCATCGACAGTTACGGTCAGCTCTCGCGCTTCGTGCGCGAGATCCCCGACGATCTCATCGAAGAGGTGCGGCCGCGCGTGCAGGTGACGCGGCCGCTCGCGGTCGGGCGTTTTCGCAGCGAGGAGCCGGCCGAGGGCGTGCGACTCGGGGCGCGCGTGCGGCACGGCAAGTTCGGCGATGGAGTGATCCTGAACGTCGAGGGACAGGGCCCGCACGCCCGCGTGCAGGTGAGCTTCGAGCGGCAGGGCACGAAGTGGCTGATGGTGCAGTATGCGAACCTTGAGCCGCTCTAGGCGGCGTCACAGGCGATTTGGGACGCGATGAAGATCCTCATCCTTGGTGCCGGGCAGGTCGGGCGCACCGCGGCACAGCACCTCTCGCGCGAGGAAGCGAACGAGGTCACCGTGGTGGACCTCAACGAGGACCTGCTGCGCGATCTTCAGGACCGGCTCGATGTGCGCACGGTGGCGGGCAACGCCGCCCACCCGAGCGTGCTCGAGGCGGCCGGTGCCGCCGAGGCCGAGATCCTGGTCGCACTCACCTCGAGCGATGAAGTCAACATGCTCGCCTGCGAAATCGCCTTCACGCTCTTTCGCACGCCGACCAAGATCGCGCGCATCCGCGCCGCCGAGTACACGAGGCGCGCAGCGCTCTTTGGCGCCGATGGCCTCGCGGTGGATGTCTTCATCAGCCCCGAGCAGCTCGTCACCGAGCACATCGAGCGACTCATCTATCACCCGGGTACGCTGCAGGTGCTCGATTTCGCCGATGGCAAGGTGCGCCTGGTCGGCGTGCGCGCGAGAAAGGGCGGACTCTTGGTCGGCCAGAGCCTGCGCGAGCTCGCACGCCACCTGCCCAAAGTGGCGGTGCGCGTCGTCGCCATCTACCGCGACGATCGCAGCATCCCGCCCGAGGGCGACACGGTGATCGCCGAGGGCGACGAGCTCTTCTTCCTCGCCGCGCGCGATGACATCCGCCGCGTCATGAGCGAGCTGCGCCCGGGCGATGATCCCGCGCGGCGCATCATCATCGCCGGCGGCGGCAACATCGGCTTCCGCCTCGCGAAGACGCTCGAGAAGCACAACCAGGTGAAGCTCATCGAGCGCGATGCGCGGCGGGCGCGCGCAGTTTCCGAACTTCTCGAGAGCGCCATCGTGCTGCACGGTGATGCCGCCGACGAGGAACTCCTCATCGAGGAGAACATCGATAGCACCGATGTCTTCGCGGCGCTCACGAACTCCGAGGAGGCGAACATCCTCTCGGCGATGCTCGCGAAGCGACTCGGTGCCGCCAAGGTGATGGCGCTCATCAACAAGCCCTCCTACACCGAGCTCACCGAATCGAGCAGCATCGACATCGCGATCTCACCGCAGACGATCACCATGGGCTCGCTCCTCGCCCACGTGCGCCGCGGCGATGTGGTGCGCGTGCACGCGCTCAAGCGCGGCGCCGCGGAGGCGCTCGAGGCGGTCGTCAATGGCGATGCCCGAAGCTCGCGCGTGGTCGGGAGAACGGTGGGCGAGATTGCGCTCCCCGAGGGGGCGGCGATCGGCGCACTGGTGAGGGGCGATGAGGTCATCATGGCCCATCACGACACGGTCGTCGAATCCGATGATCACGTGATTCTCTTTCTCGCCGATCGGCGCCACCTGGAAGCCGTCGAGCGGCTCTTCCAGCGTCAGACGCCCTGAGTGGGGGGTAAGCGGTGCTCGCGGTCGCACATGTCCTCGGGCTCCTGCTGGCGACTTTCGCACTCACCTACACGCTCCCGATCGGCTGCTCGCTCATCTTCGGCGATGGACTCTGGCGGCAGTTCCTGCTGTCGGCGGCGCTCACCGCGGGCGCAGGCGTGCTGCTCGCGCTCTCGACCATCGCCTTCCGTCGGGAACTTAGGCCCCGCGACGGTTTTATCCTCGTGACGCTCGGCTGGCTGCTGCTCTCGGGCGCCGCCTCACTCCCCTTCCTCCTTTCGATCCCGGGGCTGAGTTTCACGGCTGGGTACTTCGAGGCGATCTCGGGACTCACGACGACCGGCTCCACCGTACTCAGCGGTCTCGATGCTCTGCCTCCCTCGCTCAATTTCTGGCGTCATTCGCTCGAGTGGTTCGGTGGGCTCGCGATCATCGTCATGGCGCTCGCGGTGCTGCCGCTCCTTGGCATCGGCGGCATGCAGCTCTACAAGGGCCAGACCCCAGGTCCGATGAAGGACGAGCGCCTCGCGCCGCGCATCACCGAGACCGCGCGCTCGCTCTGGATCGTGTACGCGCTCATTACCGCAGGTGGCATCGTGAGCCTGAGGGTCTGCGGCATGTCGTGGTTCGATGCCATCTGCCATGCGTTCTCGGCGGTGGGCCTGGGCGGCTTCTCGACCCACGATCGCAGCATCGCCTACTTCAACTCCGTGCCGATCGAGCTCGTGCTGATCGCGCTCATGGTGATCGCCTCGCTCAACTTCGCGCGCCACTTTATCGCGCTGCGCCAGCTCTCGCTTGAACCCTACAAGAGCGACCCCGAGTGCAAGGCGATATTCGCAATCCTCGCGGTAAGCGTCGTTGGCATTGCCGTGCTACTCACGCAGCATGGCGTGTATCCGGCCTTCATGAGTTCGCTCCGGCACTCGGCGTTCAACGTCGTGTCGCAGGCGACGACCAGCGGGCTCGTCACCGAGGACTACCAGGCGTGGCCGGTGTTCGCCCCGTACTGGATGCTGTTCCTCTCCTGCATCCTCTGCAGCACCGGTTCGACGGGCGGTGGCATCAAGATGTTCCGCACGCTGCTTCTCGTCCGGCAGGCGGGCCGCGAGCTTAAGCTCCTCATCCATCCTGCCGCCATGGCGCCGGTGCGCATCGGTGGGCGGGTGATCCCCGATGGCGTGAGCCGCTCGGTGTTCGCGTTCGTCTTCCTGTACTTCATCACGGTCGCGGTGCTGACCTTCGTGATGCTGCTCGCCGGACTCGACTTTGACCGGGCCTTTACTGTGATCGTCGCCTCGGTCAACAACACCGCGCACGGCTTTGGCCAGCCGGGCGGTGCGCGCAACCTCCAGGGACTCACCCCGCTTCAGACCTGGATCTCGACCTCGGCGATGCTGCTCGGGAGGCTCGAGATCTTCAGCGTGATCGTGCTGCTCCGGCCGGCGTACTGGCGCAAGTAGCGTCAGCCGCTACTATCCCCGTTTAGGAGAGCGGTGGCGGTCGTAAACCAACGCTCCCGGGAGTCGCGCGGCACCGACGCCGTGTCAAGCCGCGGACGGGCGGCGCTCAGCTATGGATATAACTCTCCAGCTGCTCGATCTGCTGCTGCTGCTCGGCGATGACCGCCTTCACGAGATCACCGATCGACACCATGCCGATCACGCGCCCGCCGTCCAGGACCGGGAGATGGCGCACGCGGCGCTCGGTCATGAGCTGCATGCATTTCTGCACCGAGTCATCGAGGGCGACCGTGAGCACGGGCGAGGTCATGATGTCGCGCACCGGGGTGTCGCTCGAGGAGCGGCCGAGCAGGATCACTTTGCGCGCGTAGTCACGCTCGGAGATGATGCCCTCGAGCCTCTCCCCGCGCATGACGAGCAGCGCGCCGACGGACTGCTGCGCCATCATGCGGATCGCCTCGAGCACCGCATCCTCGGGCTTTACGGAGTAGATGGCGTGTCCCTTGCGATCGAGCAGCTGGCGCACGGTGGTCATGGCCGTTCCCCCAATGTCGAACCTAGTGTGCCGCGGGAGCAACTTCCACGGTGAGGGTGACGCTCGCCGTCACATCGAGTGTCCCCGACTCGACGGGCGTCGGTACTTTTTGTTCCGCGAGTGCGGCGGTGCGCGCGATGGGGTGGAAGATCGGCGTGACGCGCGGACTATTCTCCTCGACAAAGAGCACCCGCACCACCTTCAGTCCCAGCGTCCCCGCGAGCACCTGCGCCTCGGCCCGCGCCTTGATCGCCGCCTGTCGCAGCGCCTCGGCGCGTACCGCCTCCTCGTCGCGCAGCGTGAACTGTATGCCCTGCACGTGGTTGGCGCCCGCCTGAGTGGCGGCGTCGATGCAGCTGCCGATCTTGCCGAGATCATCGAGTGTCACCTGCACGACGTTCGTCGCGGTGTAGCCGCTGATGGTTGGCTCACCGCCCCCCGGGCGGTAGTCGTAGTTCGGACTAAGTGAGTAGCTGATGGTCTTGAGCACGGCGGTGGGACCTGCGGCCTTCTTGAGCGCCGCGAGCATCGCATCGGTCTCGCGCGCGTTCTGCGCGGCGGCATCCTGTGACTGTGCGGCGCGCGTGTTCACGCCGATGTTGATCTGCACGCGATCGGGCTTGGCGCTCACCTGCGCATCACTCGTGACGCGGATCGACGACACCGGCGGCTGCTGCGCGGGCGTTGACGCCATCGCGAGCAAGGTGACGGCGCCGAGCAACACTGCTTCGGAACGCATTCGCATATTCTACGCGCCCGACGTGCGGCAGTTCATAGTTTGGAGAGGAGAGCGCGCATGACAGAGGCGCGGGCAGGTATACAACGGCGCATGGAAATTCACGTCGCGCCCGATCGCTTCGAGATCACCTCGGGCGAAGCGCTTCTGGTCACCGAACTGCACTCGGCCTTTGCGGTCTGCGTATATGACGCTGCGGAGGAAGCCGGTGCGTTGCTGCATCTGCGCTTCATCGTGCGCAGCACCAAGCCGGTGGACGTGACCGATACCACCCTCGCAACGGAACTCCTGCTCCTCGAGCGCTGCCTCGAGTCGCTGCGCGAGGCGGCCCCTGCGGCGCGGAACCTGCAGGCGCGCATCGTCGCACATCTCGCCGAAGCGCCCGAGGCGCATCGGGCCTGCGAGAACGTCGTGCAGCTCGTGAAACACTTCCTCACGGATGCGGGCGTAGAGCTGCTCCCCGAGGACATCGCCGCAGGTCCCGCGCGCACGCTGCGCTTCCGGCCGAGCATGGGATGGGTGCACACGCGCGCCTGAGATGAGGTGAGCCATGCGGTGGGGGCGCGAGGCGAGGGTTCCGGAGTCGGTGCGCGTGGCTCTCGAAGCCGTGCTCGAGCGTCCCATCGCGCACGTGCGGATCATCGAACACTCCTGGTTCGCGCGCCTGCACGGGCAGGTGGTCGCAACCACACGCCGCAACCGCATCTACCTGCGCGCGAGCGCCGCGGACTTCTTCGCCGATCCCTGGCTCATGCTTCACGAGTACTGCCACGTCATCCGGCAGTGGCAGCCCGGCACCCTCACGGTGCCGCGTTATGTCATCGAGTGGCTGCGGCGCGGCTACTGGAACAACCGCTTCGAAGTCGAAGCGCGCGCGTTCGCCGATGAGCGTCTTGCGGACTTTCGCGCCGAGCTCGCAGCGGCACCGCCCGTGCGCGAACTGCAGGAGAGCTGAGCGCCCCCCAAAAGAGTTCCGCGCCCCGAAAACCGCCGGCCTCTTGTCCGCGTGCGCCGCCGACCTACAATACGCGGCCCCTTGGATAGGTTGCTCGAACGATGAGCGCGGCGAATCGGCACACTTACGATGTGATCGTGGTTGGCGGCGGACACGCCGGCACGGAGGCGGCGCTCGCCTCGGCCCGCCTCGGCGCGCGCACGCTCCTTCTCACCCAGAGCATCGAGACGCTCGGGCAGATGAGCTGCAATCCCGCGATCGGCGGGATCGGCAAGGGACACCTGGTGCGCGAGATCGACGCGCTCGGCGGGGTGATGGCGCGCGCCGCCGATGCGGCAGGCATCCAGTTCCGCACGCTCAATGCGAGCAAGGGCCCGGCGGTGCGCGCAACGCGCGCCCAGGCAGACCGGCAGCTCTACAAGCAGGCGATCCGCACGCGGCTCGAAAATGAGCCGCACCTCGAACTCTTTCAGCAGGAGGTCGCCGACCTCATCGTCGAGGCTGGGCGTGTGCGGGGCGTGATCACCGTCACAGGGATCCGCTTCGCCGCCGCGGCCGTCGTGCTGACCGTGGGCACTTTCCTTGGCGGACGCATTCACGTCGGGCTCACGCAGTACGCGGGTGGCCGTGCCGGCGATGCCCCCTCGAACCGCCTCGCCGCCCGGCTTCGCGAGCTCGCACTGCGCGTCGGGCGACTCAAGACCGGCACCCCACCGCGCATCGATGGCCGCACGCTCGATTACTCGCTCATGGCCACCCAGCCCGGCGATGTGCCGACGCCGGTGTTCTCGTTCCTCGGGCGTGCCGCCGAGCACCCAAGACAGATCAATTGTTTCATCACGGCTACGAATGAGCACACGCACGACATCATTCGCTCGGCCGCGGACCGATCGCCGATGTTCACCGGGGTGATCGAGGGCGTGGGTCCGCGCTACTGCCCCTCCGTTGAAGACAAGGTGGTGCGCTTCGCGGGGAAGTCGTCGCACCAGATCTTCGTCGAGCCCGAAGGCCTCAACACCCACGAGGTCTACCCGAACGGCATCTCGACGAGTCTGCCCTTCGATGTGCAGTGCGAGTTCGTGCGCACCATCCGCGGCTTCGAAAACGCGCACCTCACGCGGCCGGGCTACGCGATCGAATACGATTTCTTCGATCCGCGCGAGCTTAAGAGCTCGCTCGAGACGCGTGCGCTCGCTGCGCTTTACTTCGCCGGCCAGATCAACGGCACGACCGGCTACGAGGAAGCGGCCGCTCAGGGCCTGATCGCCGGCATCAACGCGGCGCTTGCGGTGCGGGGGCGCGACCCCTTCGTGCCACGACGCAGCGAGGCGTATCTCGGCGTGCTGATCGATGACCTCGTGACGCGCGGCACGCGCGAGCCGTACCGCATGTTCACCAGCCGCGCGGAGCACCGCCTGCTGCTTCGCGAGGACAACGCGGATCTCCGCCTCACGCCCAAGGGGCGTGAGCTCGGCCTGATCGACGCGGAGCGCTGGGCACTCTTCGAAGCAAAGCAGCGACTCTCCGATCTCGAGGTGGAGCGGCTGAAGACGCTGCGCTTCAAAAGTGGCGCTCTGCCTGCTCCCTGGGAGGAGCGCGTGCTCGGTGCGCCGCTTGCTCGCGACTGCTCTGCCTTTGAACTGCTGCGCCGACCCGGGGTGTGCCACGAAGCGCTCCTTGAGGTCGCGGGGGCGCCGCCCTGGCTCGGCTCGGAAGCGACCGATGATCGACTGCCCGCACAGGTACGCTCGCAGGTGGAGGCGCGCGCCAAGTACGCGGGCTACATCGAGCGGCAGCGCGATGACATCGAGCGCGCGGAACGGAGCGAGGCGACCCGGCTGCCTGCCGATCTCGACTATGCACAGCTCACCGCACTCTCGCACGAGGTGCGGCAGAAGCTCGCCGAGGTCCGACCCGCAACGATCGGCCAGGCGGGCCGCATCCCCGGTGTGACGCCCGCGGCGGTCTCGATTCTTCTCGTCCATCTCAAGAAGCGTTCCGGGGCGCGATCGCGCGTGGCATGAGCGCGTTCATCGAGAAGCTCGCGCGCGCCTGGGAGAAGAACAACTCGCTCGTTTGCGTAGGCCTCGATCCCGAGCTCGAGCGCTTCCCGCGCGAGCTAGCCCGCAACAACGCCGCGATCTTCACCTTCAACCGCGTGATCATCGATGCGACCGCGGATCTCGTGTGCGCCTACAAACCCCAGATCGCTCACTACGCCGCACGCGCTGCGGAAGATGAGCTCGCGCGCACGATCGAGTACATCCATGACGCCTACCCCGACCTGCCCGTGATCCTCGATGCGAAGCGCGGCGATGTCGGCAACACCGCCGAGCGTTATGCGCTCGAGGCCTTCGAGCGTTACCGGGCGGACGCCCTCACCGTGAACCCCTATCTCGGAGGAGATGCGCTCGAGCCCTTCCTGCGCTACAGCGACAAGGGCGTGATCATCCTCTGCCGCACCTCCAACCCCGGGGCAGTCGATCTGCAGGATCTCGAGGTCGGCGGGCGCAGGCTGTACCAGGTCGTGGCGGAGCTCGCGGCGACGCGCTGGAACTCGCACGGCAATTGTCTTCTGATCGTCGGTGCCACCTATCCGCGCGAGCTCGCCGAGGTGCGCGCGCTGGTTGGGGAGATGCCCATCCTCGTGCCCGGGGTCGGCGCCCAGGGGGGCGATGCGGCGGCGGTGGTCAAGGCCGGGCAGAGCGCGCGCGGTGCGGGTCTCATCATCAGCTCCTCGCGCGGCATTCTTTACGCCTCGGCGGACGCGGACTTCGCGAGCGCGGCACGTGCTGCGACCGAGCGTCTGCGCGAGGAAGCCAACGCGAGCCGCCAGCGCCGATGAGCGGGCGGTCCGCCGCGCTCGGGGCCGCCCTCGCGCTGGCGGCGCTTATCGCCTTTTCGGGCTGCGCGCGTTCACCCGAGGGCGCGGGGAGTCCCCCATCGGGGGCGGCGATCCTCGTGCGCGGCGGCGGTCCCGACCCCGACTCGCTCGATCCGCAGAAGGTGCGCGGTTTCGAGGCGCAGAGCATCGTGCGCGATCTTTGCGAGGGGCTGACGACGCTCGATGCGCGTGCGGACGTGGCTCCCGGAGTCGCGCGCGACTGGAGCATGAGCGGCGATGGCCTCACCTACACCTTCCATCTGCGTCCGGAAGCACGCTGGTCGAACGGTGATCGGGTCGAGGCAGCCGACTTCGTGAGTGCGTTGCAGCGGCTCGTCGATCCCGCGACTGCCTCGGCCTACGCGCAGTTCATCGACGTCATCGTCCACGCCTCCGACATCGTCGCCGGCAAACGCGCACCCGCTGAGCTCGGCGTCGCCGCTCCCGATAGCGCGACCGTCGTCATCACCCTCGCCGCGCCCACTCCCTACCTCCCGGCGCTGCTTTCGCACCCCTGCACCTGCCCGGTGAACCGCCCGACGCTTGCCCATCATCCCGAGGGCTCCGCGCGGCCTGGCGTCGGGGTGTCAAACGGGGCCTTCGTGCTCAGCGAATGGGTGCCGGGCGCCTACCTCCTCGCACTCCGCAACCGCAATTACTGGAACGACGCTGCCACGCGGCTCGATGGCGTGCGCTACCTCTTCATCTCCGACGAGAACGCCGAGCTCGCGCGCTATCGCGCGGGCGAAATCGCGATCACATCCGTCGTGCCCCGCGCGCAGTTCGACTGGATCAAGGCGCACCTCGGGCCGGAGCTGCACGTCTCGCCCCAGCTCACGACCTACTACTACGGCTTCAACCTGCGGCGCGCGCCGTTCAAGGACCAGCCGGGCGTGCGCCGCGCGCTCTCCCTGGTCATCGACCGCGAACGCCTGGCCTCGCAGGTGCTGCGCGTCGGGGAGCTCCCGGCCTGGGGCTGGGTGCCTCCGGGGGTTGCGCACTACCGCTCCCAGTCCTTCGACTATGCAAGCGAGGCGCTCGCCGCGCGCACCGCCGAGGCGCAGCGCCTCTATCGGGTCGCGGGCTACTCGCGCGCGAAGCCGCTGCGGTTCGAGCTGCGCTACAACTCGGGCGAGGTGCACACCGCGCTCGCGATTGCCATCGCCTCCATGTGGAAGGAGGCGCTCGGCGCCGAGGTCGAGCTCCGCCAGACGGAGTTCAAGGCGCTGCTGCAGGACATCGATCAGGGTGATGTGGAGATGTTCCGATCAAGCTGGGTCGGCGACTACAACGACGCGTATACCTTCGCCCAGTACCTAAAGAGCGACTTCGGGATAAATCTCCCCCACTACCACAGCCCCAAGTACGACGCGCTCCTCGCACGGGCGGGAGTCGAACTCGACCCCGGAAAGCGCGAGGAGCTCCTCGAGCAGGCCGAGCGCGTGATGCTCGCCGATCACCCGCTCTTGCCGCTCTACTTCTACGTGAACAAGCACCTCGTGAAGCCCGAAGTGCAGGGCTGGTACGACAACGTCATGAACGTGGTCTACAGCAAGGACCTCGGGCTGCGGGCGGTCGCAAACGGACCGACTGTTCCGTCGGCGCACTGAGGGCCGACTGCCTGGGAGTCGACTGAAGCGCCGGCGGAACAGAGGACCGCCCGAGGGGTTCACTTCCCAATGCAGAATCCGGCGAAGATCCGCCCGAGCAAATCGTCGCTCGTGAATTCCCCGGTGATCTCACCGAGCGCCTGCTGAGCTGCGCGCAGCTCCTCCGCGACGAGTTCCCCGGCGCGCTGCTCGGTGAGCTGCCGCGCGGCTTCCTCGATGTGCGTTCGCGAGCGCTCGAGCGCCTCGAGGTGCCGGCGGCGGGCGCTGACCGCGCCGCCTTCGACGGTCTGGTAACCCATGCAGCGCTTGAGGTGCGTGCGCAGCACCTCGAGCCCGCTGCCGGTGAGCGCCGAGAGTGTGATGCGAGGGAGATCGCTCGCCTCATCCGACGCCGCCGCCGCGCCGACGAGGTCGCACTTATTAAGGACCAGTGTGACTGCGATGTCGGCGGGCAGCCGGCCGCGCTCTTCCCGATAAGCGGCGGCGCTCGGGTCCGATGCCAGATCGATCACGAAGAGCACCCGGTCCGCGCGCTGCATCTCGGCCTGCGCGCGCCGGATGCCCTCCTCCTCGACGAGATCGCCGCCCTGGCGCAGGCCCGCGGTATCGAGAACGTGCAGCGGCATGCCGTCGATACTGATGCGCTCGCGCACCACATCCCTCGTAGTGCCGGGAATCGGCGTGACGATCGCGGCGTCGTAGCCGGCGAGACGGTTGAGGAGACTCGACTTGCCCGCGTTCGGGCGGCCGGCAATAACGACCGTCATGCCCTCTCGCAGGAGCCGTCCCTGATGCGCACTCGCGCTCACCGCCGCGAAATGCGCGCGCAGCGCCGCGAAGCGCTCGTGAAGCTCGCGGTCGGCGAGGAAATCGATCTCCTCCTCCGGGAAGTCGATCGCGGCCTCGACGTAGGTGCGAAGATCAATCACGGCCTCCGTGACTCCACGCACCATGGCGGAGAACTCTCCCTCGAGCGAGCGCAGCGCGGCCCGCGCCGCTTCGCGCGAGCCCGCATCGATCAGATCCGCGATGGCCTCCGCCTGGGCGAGATCGAGCCGCTCGTTGAGGAATGCGCGCTGCGTGAACTCCCCCGCGAGCGCCCGTCGCGCACCGAGCTCGATGGCGCGCTCGATGAGCGCTTCCATCACGAGCGGCCCCCCGTGACCGTGGAGCTCGAGCACGTGCTCGCCGGTATAGGAGTGTGGCGCGGGAAAGAAGAGCGCGAGTCCGGTATCGAGCGCTTCCCCCCGGGCATCGCGAAAACGCGCGAGCGTCGCCTGGCGCGCGACCGGGAGCTCCCCGACGATGACGGCGGCGAGTTCGGGCGCCTTCGGTCCCGAGATGCGCACGATGCCGATGCCGCCTCTCCCTGGGGGCGTGGCCGCGGCGACAATCGTGTCGGTGCGTGTCATCGGCGGCTCGCGGGGGCTACCTGCGGAGGGGGCGCAAGTCGTGCGCGGCTAGGTCTTCTTGCGCGCCGCGGCGGCAGCGATGCGGCGGTTGATGTTCCATTGCTGCGCGATCGAGAGGATGGTGTTGGTCACCCAGTAGAGCACGAGCCCCGCGGGAAAGAACGCGAACGTCGCCGACATGACGATCGGCATGATCATGAACACCTTCGCCTGCACGGGGTCGGGCGGGGCGGGATTGAGCTTGTATTGCACGAACATCGCCCCCGCCATGATGGCGGGCAGGATGAAGTACGGATCGCGCGAGGAAAGGTCGTGGATCCAGAACGCGAACGGCGCCTGGCGCATCTCGACGCTCTCGAGGAGCACCCAGTAGAAGGCAAGAAACACCGGGATCTGGATGACGATCGGCAGGCAGCCGGCGACCGGATTGATCTTCTCGCGCTGGTAGAGCTCCATCATCGCGCGGCCGAGCTTCTCGCGATCGTCGGCGTAGGTTTCCTGCAGGTTCTTGATGCGCGGCTGGAGCGTCTTCATCTTCGCCATCGAGCGGCCGCTCGCCTCCGAGAGCGGGTAGAAGACCAGCTTCAGGAGAAAGGTGACGAAGATGATCGCGACGCCCCAGTTGCCGGTGACCCGGAACACCGCATCGAGCGCCCAGAAAAGCGGCTTCGAGAGCCACCACAGGCGCCCGTAGTCGGCGACCCGGCCGAGCTCGGGCGATACCGCCTCGAGCTGATCCTGGAGCTTCGGCCCCGTGAAGAGCGTCTGAGTGAATGCCATGCTCGAGCCGGGCGCTGCCTCCTGCTCGGGTCCGGTCACCGAGAGCAGGTACTCATCGCCCGAGGCTCCGAGCGTGAAGCGCCAGGGCGTCGCGCGCGGTGGCACGATGGCGGAGACGAAATGATGCTGGAGCGCGGCCACCCAACCGTCGCGAACCTCGAGCGAGAGATGACTGTCCTGCGCGTCCTGGGGGTTGAGCTTGCGGTACTTGGTGCCGTCCCAGAGCGCCGGGCCGTGGAAGGCGTAGCTCTCGACGTTGAACATCGAGCTCTTGGTACGCGGGTCGTTGCGCAGGATCTGCGCATAGGAGCGCGCGGTCCAGGGCAGATCGGTGCCGTTCTTCACCGCGTAATCGAGGCCGATGCCGTAGCTGCCGCGCTTGAAGAGAAAGGTCTTCGTGACGGTAACGCCCCCCTCGCTCCAAATGAGCGGCACGCGCAGTTCCTGCGCGCCCTCGAGTGTGTAATCGGTCTTGGCACTTTGGTACTCGGCGAGGTGCGTGGGGTAGGCACCCCCTTCGGGACCGGTCAGCCCCGATTGCAGCTCGTAGAGTGACTGCGGGCCATCCTGGTTCTCGAGCCGCACCGGCGCGGGCTCGCCCTTCACCTTCGGGTACGCGAGAAGATCGACGCGGCTGAGCGTGCCGCCGCGTGTGTTGATTTCGACATCGAGCACATCGGTGCGCACGTGCACGAGCGTCGCCGCCGCGGCCGCCGCGCTCTCGCCATTCGAGCTCCTCGTTCCCCCCGTGCCTGCGGGCGCCGCCGCTTCGGTGGCCGCAGAGCCCGCGGTAGCGTGCGCGGTGGTGCTGGGTGCTTCGGGGACGCGCTCGCCAAGCCCGCTCGGGCCGCCCGGCGCCGGCGTCGTCACATTCGTGCTGCCCGAACCTGGCAGCGCGCCGTAGTCATGCATCCATGTCTGGTAGTTGATCCAGAGCAGGACAAGGAGGAGACCCCAGAGGTAGAAGCGCAGGTTACCGGGCATGCGCGCGGTGCCTCTCGTGCGGGGCGCCTTGAGCGGGAGGCACGGGGTCGAAGCCCCCCGGATGGAAGGGGTGACAACGCGCAAGTCGATGGATCGCGAGTGCGCCGCCGCGCCAGACGCCAAAGCGCTGCACGGCTTCGAGTGCGTACTGCGAACAGCTCGGATAGAAGCGGCACCTGGGCCCGAGGAACGGGCTCACGGTCCACTGATAGAGCTGGATCAGGAACGCGGCGAAGTGGCGCATTGCTCGGCGACTTTCTTCCAGAGCGTCGCGAGGCTCGCGCGCAGCTCGCTCGGGGAGGCCTCGCGGGCGCGCGCTCGCGCGCTCACGATGAGATCGAGAGCGGGGATCTCAGTGCGGTGCAGGCGGAAGGACTCACGGATGATGCGGCGGATGCGGTTGCGTCCGACCGCCCCGCCCGCCGCCCGCACCGCCACTGCGAGTCCGAGCCGCGCGGCGCCCGATTGGTTCGATGTGGCAATCACAGCGAAGAAGCCATCCCCAATGCGCCGCCCGCGCGCGTAAGCAGCATCGAAATCGCGCTTGTGCCGCAGCCGGCATCGCCCCGGCAGAGTGAACCGCCCTGGCATCGAGCCCTTTGACGAGAATCTCGGAGGGTTGCGGGCCGCGCCCGAGGGCAGCGCGCGGCGCGCTAGGGTATCAGCTTGCGCCGGCCCTTGGCGCGTCGTCGCGCGAGCACGCGCCGGCCGCCTTGTGTCGCCATGCGCGCCCGAAATCCGTGCGTGCGTTTGCGGCGCACTTTGCTCGGTTGATAGGTACGCTTCATGGCGCGGGCTCCGGCGTCTCGATCGGCGTGCGCAAAAAAAGGGCGGCAAGGCTAAGCCGTTGAGCGCCAAGGTGTCAATACGCGGCGCGGCGCGGAAAATCTGCAGCGCGGCGCGCGATCGGTATAGACTTCGCACCCTTTTCTCCAAAAACCTCGAAAAGATCCCGGAGGGCCACGCGCGTGGAAGCCTCGCTTTGGACCCGCTGTATGGGCGCGTTGGAGACGGAGCTTCCGGAGCAGCAGTTCAATACCTGGGTGCGGCCGCTGCAGGCGATGGAGGGTAATGGCGCGCTCAAGCTCTTCGCGCCCAACCGTTTCGTCGTCGACTGGATCAACGCGAACCTGCTGCCGCGCATCGGCGAGCTGCTGCGCGATGAGAGCACGGGCGATGTGCCGATCGTGACGGTCGAGGTGGGCTCGCGTAACGCCACCATCGGTGGCGCAGCGCCGGGCGCTGCGCGCCTGCGCCGCGCCGAGGGGCTCGTGGTCGGCGCGCGGCTCAATCCCGATTTCACCTTCGCCAGCTTCGTCGAGGGCAAGAGCAATCAGCTCGCGAAGGCGGCGGCGCTGCAGGTCGCGGAGAACCCCGGGCGCGCTTACAACCCGCTTTTCCTCTACGGCGGCGTCGGCCTCGGCAAGACACACCTCATGCATTCGGTCGCGCACCTCATCAAGGAGCACGATCCCGAAGCGCGCGTGGCCTACGTGCACTCGGAGCGCTTCGTCGGGGACATGGTGCGGGCGCTGCAGCACAACTCGATGAACGAGTTCAAGACCGCCTACCGCTCACTCGATGCCCTCCTGATCGATGACATCCAGTTCTTTGCCGGCAAGGAGCGCTCGCAGGAGGAGTTCTTTCACACCTTCAACGAGCTGCTCGAGGGCCAGCACCAGGTGATCCTCAGCTGCGATCGTTATCCGAAGGAAGTCGAGGGGCTCGAGGAGCGGCTGAAGTCGCGCTTTGGCTGGGGGCTTACGGTGGCGATCGAACCCCCCGAGCTCGAGACCTGCGTCGCGATCCTCATGACGAAGGCGCAGGCGGGCGGGGCGACGCTGCCTGAGGAAGTGGCCTTTTTCATTGCGAAACGCATCCGCTCGAACGTACGCGAGCTCGAAGGGGCGTTGCGGCGCGTGATCGCCAACTCGCGCTTCACGGGGCATGCGATCACACTTGAATTTACCAAGGAGGCGCTCAAGGACTTGCTGTCGCTGCAGGCGAAGCTCGTCACCGTCGAGAACATTCAAAAGACGGTCGCCGATTACTACAAGGTGCGCATGGCGGATCTTCTGTCCAAGCGCCGCAGCCGCTCGGTGGCGCGGCCGCGCCAGGTCGCAATGGCACTTGCCAAGGAGCTCACGAACCACTCACTCCCTGAGATCGGCGATGCGTTCGGTGGGCGTGATCACACCACCGTGCTCCACGCCTGCAAGCGCATCAAGGAGCTGCGTGACAGCGAGCAGCGGATGAAAGAGGACTATTCGAACCTGTTAAGAACCCTGGCGGGTTGATGTGGAAAGGCTTGTGAATTTGCTGTGCGTGGGAGTGAGGACAAAGTTATCCACAGCCCGTACACAGTCAGCTGGCACCTGATCCGAAAGGTTGTGCCAGACAAATGAGCCAGCAAGGACTTGAGCGAGCGCAGAAAGTTTTTCTATCCCCGTGATCCCCAGGCTCTATAGTCTCAATAACAAAGATTTCCGAATAAACTTCTGAACCTGTTCCGACAGAGGGTCACTATGAAGCTGACCGCCACACGCGAGGATCTGCTTGCACCGCTGCAAAGCGTCATCGGGGTCGTAGAGCGCAAGCAAACCATGCCGGTGCTTGCGAACGTGCTCATCAGCGCGCGGGACGGGCGCTTGAGCATCACGGGAACTGATCTTGAGGTAGAGCTCGTTGCCACAAGCGCCGTGAACGTTCAGCAGGCGGGCGATGTCACGGTACCAGGCCGCAAGCTCCTCGATATCTTCAAGTCGCTTCCTGAGAAGGTGAGCGTGATCTTCGGGAGTGAAGGCGAGCGGGTCACGATCCGAGCAGGCCGTAGCCGCTTCACGCTTTCGAGCCTGCCGGCGGCGGAATTTCCACTGATCGAGGAGATCAACGCTCAGCACACACTCGCTGTTCCGCAGGGAGATTTTCGGCGCCTGATCGACAAGACCTACTTTTCGATGGCGCAGCAGGATGTGCGGTATTACCTCAACGGACTCCTGCTCGAGACCGATGGCACCTCGCTTCGTGCGGTTGCGACCGATGGCCACCGGCTCGCGCTTTGCGAGATGGCGCTCTCGGGCAAAGCCAAGGCGAATCACCAGGTCATCGTGCCGCGCAAGGGTGTGCTCGAGCTGCAGCGGATCCTTGGTACCGAGGGGAACATCGAGCTCGCGATAGGCACAAATCACGTTCGCGCCCAGATCGGCGAAATTCGCTTCACTTCGAAGCTAATTGATGGCCGTTTCCCGGAGTACGGCCGCGTGATCCCCGCCAATCCGGCGCGTCTCGTGGAGGCGGACCGGGAGACGCTTAGGCAGGCTCTGCAGCGCACGGCAATCCTCTCGAATGAGAAGTACCGGGGAATCCGTCTGACCGCCCGAACGAATCTTCTGACGCTTCAGGCCCATAACCCGGAGCAGGAAGAGGCTGAGGACCAGGTTGAGGTCAACTATCGGGGCGAGGAAGTCGAGATCGGCTTCAACGTGAACTACCTGCTCGATGCCCTGGCCGCAGTTGAGGGTGACAAGGTCGAGATTGGGCTCACCGATTCAGCGAGCAGCTGCCTCATTCATGCGCCGGGCGTTGTCCACACGCGCTACGTCGTAATGCCGATGCGCCTCTGAGCCTCGCGTTGGCCTCGCGCGCCCGCGGCACTGCTCGCGAGGGGACGTTGCGCAGGTTCCACGTGGAACGTTCTCCCGCCGCTTCCGACCGACGATGAGTCTCGCCCATCTCACGGTGAGTCACCTGCGCTGCATCCGTAGCGCAGAACTCGAGATTGCGCCGCGACTGAGTCTCTTCTACGGCGGTAACGGTTCGGGGAAGACCTCGCTCCTCGAGGCCATCTTTCTACTCGGCCGTGGAAGGTCCTTCAGGACGCGCAACACGGAGCGCCTCATCGAACGTGGAGAGCACGGGCTGCGCGTCACCGGAGAGGTCACGAGACTTGCTGCCCCCGTGCGCTTGGTGTTCGAGGCGACGCGCGCTGAGAGTGTCTCCGCCTCCGTTTCGGGGCGGGCCGTGGAATCGCTCGCTGAGCTCTCGGAGATTTTCCCGGTGCAGGTGATCGAACCGGGTGTGCACCGACTCATCGAGGAGGGCGGGTACCGACGGCGCCGGTGGCTCGATTGGGCGGTGTTCCACGTGGAACCACAATTCGTCGACCGCTGGCAGCGCTACCGGCGCGCGCTCCGGCAGCGCAACGCAGCGCTTCGAAGCCGGTCCGCCCAGGCGGAGAGCTGGGACTCAGAGCTTGCGAGGCTCGGCGAGGAGATCGGGAATTCGAGACGCCATCTGATCGGCGAGCTCGAGCCGTACTGGCGGCCGATCGTGCGCGCCCTGAGTAGCCTCGACGTCGAACTCGGTTACCTCCCGGGTTGGGCGGAGGGGACTCTGCTCGAGGCGCTCAAGGCCTCACGTGCGAGAGACGAGCTGCGGCAGACGACGCATGCGGGTCCACACCGCGCGGACGTCACGATCCGCGTACACGGGCGGCCGGCGAGGGAAGTACTCTCGCGCGGACAGCAGAAACTCGTGGCCGCGGCCATGAATCTCGCGCAGCTCGCGCTCTTGCGCGAGTCGCACGGGATCGCCCCAACGCTGCTCCTCGATGACCCTTCCGCCGAGCTTGATCGGGAGCGACTCGGAGCCTTTATCGAGGAGATCGGGAAGCTCGAGAGCCAGCTCGTGCTCACCTCATTACACGCGGAATCGAGCCTTTTCGGGGCGCCCGAGAGGGTGTTCCACGTGGAACACGGGGAGGTGCAACCGCTATAATGTCACATCACAAAATTGAGCTTCTTCATGGCATCAGACGACGTCTACGACTCCAGCAAAATCAAAGTTTTAAAGGGTCTTGATGCGGTGCGGAAACGCCCCGGAATGTACATCGGGGACACCGACGATGGCACCGGGCTTCACCACATGGTTTTCGAGGTCGTCGACAACTCCATCGACGAATCTCTGGCCGGTCATTGCGACCGGATCGTGGTCACCATTCATGCCGATGAGTCGGTAACCGTCTCCGATAACGGGCGCGGAATCCCGGTGGATATCCACCCCGAGGAAGGACGCTCGGCGGCGGAGGTGATCATGACCGTCCTGCACTCGGGCGGAAAGTTCGACGATAGCTCCTACAAGGTCGCCGGCGGCCTCCATGGCGTAGGGGTCTCGGTCGTCAACGCGCTCTCGGACTACCTCGAGCTGAGCATCGCCCGCGACGGCAAGCTCCATCGCCAGGAGTACCGCCTCGGCGAGCCCGCGGCGCCGCTCGCTGCGGTCAGCGATACCTCCGAGCGCGGCACGGTCATCCGCTTCAAACCGAGCTCCCAGATCTTCACGAACATCCAGTTCAACTACGAGATCCTCGCCAAGCGCCTGCGCGAGCTCTCCTTCCTCAACTCGGGCGTCCGGATCGAACTCATCGATGAGCGCGAGAACAAATCCGATGTCTTCGCGCATGCGGGGGGCTTGCAGGCGTTCGTCAAATACCTGAACCGCACCCGTACCCCGATCCACGAGTCCGTGTTCTGGTTCCGTACCCAGGACGGGCCGATGACGGTCGAAGTGGCGATGCAGTGGAACGACTCCTACCAGGAGAGCATGTTCTCGTATACGAACAACATTCCGCAGAAGGACGGCGGTACGCACCTCGCGGGCTTTCGGAGCGCGCTCACCCGCACCCTCAACGACTACGTCGAGAAGGAGCTCTCGGGCAAGAAGGACAAGACCGCGGTCACGGGCGATGACGCGCGCGAGGGGCTCACCGCGATTCTCTCGGTGAAGCTCCCGGACCCGAAGTTCTCCTCGCAGACCAAGGACAAGCTTGTGTCCTCCGAGGTGAAGGGTGTCGTCGAAAACGCGGTGAGCACGAAGCTCCAGGAATTCCTCCTCGAGCATCCCCACGAAGCGCGCCTCATCGTCGCCAAGATGGTCGAGGCGGCGCGGGCACGAGAAGCTGCACGCAAGGCGCGGGAGATGACACGCCGCAAGGGCGCGCTCGATATCGCGGGCCTCCCTGGCAAGCTCGCCGACTGCCAGGAAAAAGATCCGGCGCTCTCCGAGATCTTCATAGTCGAGGGCGATTCCGCGGGCGGCTCGGCCAAGCAGGGACGCGACCGGCGCACGCAGGCGATCCTGCCGCTTAAGGGCAAGATCCTGAACGTCGAGAAGGCGCGCTTCGACAAGATGCTCTCATCCGCCGAGGTCGGGACGCTCATCACCGCACTTGGCTGCGGCATCGGGCGCGAGGATTTCGACATCGGCAAACTGCGCTATCACCGCATCATCATCATGACCGATGCCGACGTCGATGGGAGTCACATCAGGACGCTCCTTCTGACTTTCTTCTACCGGCAGATTCCCGAACTCATCGAGCGCGGCCACATCTACATCGCTCAGCCGCCGCTCTACAAAATCAAGCGCGGCAAGCAGGAGTCGTACGTCAAGGACGACAACGAGCTCAATCAGGTGCTGCTCAACACGGCGCTCGAGGGGGCGGCGCTGCACGTGAATGCCGCCGCGCCGCCACTTTCGGGCTCGGGGTTCGAGGCGCTCGCGCGCAAATACATGGAAGTGCAGGCGATCATCCGCCGCTGGTCGCGCCGCTATGACGATCGGCTCCTCGAGCAGCTGATCTACATGCCCGAAGTCACCCGCGAGGACTTCGATCGCATCGAGTGGATGCGCGGCTGGACGCACGATCTGAACGCGCGCCTCAACGCGCTCGCCGACGGCACGCGCACCTATCGCGTGGAGTTGCGCGGCGCGAGCGATGGTCACGCGGCGCGCGTCATCGTGCACAAGACCGAGCACGGCACGCCGAGCCACAAATTTCTGCCGCGCGAATTCTTCGAGTCAGCCGAATATCAGCGCATCGCGGATCTCGCGCGCACGCTCGCCGGTCTCATCGGCGAGGGCGCGTACGTGCTGCGCGGGGGCGAGCGACAGGATGTCGGCTCGTTCAAGGAGGCGATGAAGTGGCTCTTCGACCAGGCGCGCAAGGGCCAGACCATTCAGCGCTACAAGGGACTCGGTGAGATGAACCCCGAGCAGCTCTGGGAGACGACCATCAACCCCGAGACACGCCGTCTCATGGTGGTGAAGATCGAGGATGCGCTCGCCGCGGATGACATCTTCATGACGCTCATGGGCGATCAGGTCGAGCCGCGGCGCGAGTTCATCGAGAAGAACGCACTCTCGGTCACGAACCTCGACGTCTGAGGGAGCTGAGCTGCGCGCGCGCAGCTATAAATAACCGCCTGGTTATTGATTCATCCAGGCCGCGGCCGCAACGCTCCAGAGCACGCACCAAAGGAGCACGAGTATCGGCGGCGCGCTCCAGCGCTCGAGCAGCACGAGAGCGCTCACCGCGATCGCGGCATCGGTGCCGTTGCGCACCCCCGCGATCCACACCGGGTTATAGAGCGCCGCCCCCAGAATGCCGACAACGGCGGCGTTGATCCCGGTGAGCGCGGAGCGCACTCGCGCGTGCCGGGCGAGTCGACCCCAGAGCGACACGCCGGCGATGGCGATCAGAAGTCCCGGCAAAAAAATACACACGATCGCGACCAGGGCGCCGCGCAGGGGCTCTGGCGCATACGCTTCGGCGCCGAGGTAGGCGGCGACCGAGAACAGCGGCCCCGGCACGGCCTGTGCGAGGCCGTATCCGCTGAGGAATCGATCGTCGGAGAGCCAGCCGCTCGGCACGAGCGCATCGCGCAGCAGCGGGAGAACCACGTGACCGCCCCCGAACACGAGCGCACCCGAGCGATAAAACACCGCGCCGAGCCCGAACGAGCTGCGCGGGTCGTGTGCCGCGATGATGGGCAGCGCAACCAGGAGGAGTACGAAGAGCACGAGCGCCGCATACGCCACGCGCGAGGAAATTCCGAACGCAGCGACTCCCTCGCGCTCACTCAGGGGGCGGCACCAGAGAAGACCGCCGATGACGCCCACCACGAGCGCTGCGAGCTGTGCACCGCCACTGCCGATGCAGAGCGGGAGCGCCCCGGCCGCCACGGCGAGCGTTGCCGTTACACGATCCTGAGCGAGCCGCCGCGCCATGCTCCAAAGTGCCTGTGCGACAACCGCCACCGTGATGAGCTTCAAACCATGGATCGCGGCTTCCGCAAAGGAGCCGTGCACGCGTGCCGAGAGCAGTGCGCAAAGATAGAGAAGCAGCGCCGATGGCAGCGTGAACCCAAGCCACGCCGCCAGCGCACCGAGCCAGCCCGCGCGCTGCCATCCGATCAAGAATCCAACCTGGCTGCTGGTCGGTCCCGGAAGCACCTGGCAGAGGGCGATGAGGTTTGCGTACTCCCCTGCGCTCAGCCAGCGCCGCGTGCGAACGTAAACGCGCTCGAAGTAACCGAGGTGCGCGATGGGCCCGCCGAAGGAGGTGAGCCCGAGCCCGAGCGCGACTCGCAGGACCTCGAGCACGCGCGCGAGCTGCTCGGCGGGACGAGCGCGCACGCGCCGCTCCCTCGCGGGTGCTTTCATGCGGCAGGGGGCGGTGGGGCGGTCACGGTCGCAAGATCGGTCAACCCAAACGCGGCTTCGATCTTCACGATGCGCGCGCGCGCGTCAGCGAAACCATCGTGCCCGAACATCTTGTGCTCGAGCTCTTCGAAGCGCTCGCCCATCTCGTCGTACGCCTTCGCGCCGAGCGCCGTCTTCCACGCCGGGAAGAGCTCCGTGTCCTCGCGCGCGGCGTGCGGACCATACATGGCGATGAGGCCCTCGAGCGTGGCGGCGAAGCGCTCGGACTCGCTCGTGCCGAGGCTCGCTCCCGCCGCGACCCGCAGGATGTAGTCGGTGATCTCGCGCCCGCGCTGATGCTGCTTCTCGAGCACTTCGGGAAGTAGTGCGAGGGGACTTTTGAGCTTCCTCACGAGCGGAAAGATGTGCTGTTCCTCGAGCGCGTGCTCGTGATAGTCCTCGGCAAACTCACGGAAGAGCTGCGCGGCATCGCGCAAATTCGGGAGCGGAAGCGAGGCGGCATCCGTGCGCGCGCGCCGTGCCGCCTCCCGGTAGACAAAAAGGGTGCGCCGGATGATGCCGTGCTCGCGCATCAGATCCTCATTCGCAGTGACCTCGTCTCCCTCTTTCTCGTGCTCTGAGCAAGCGCTGAGCGCCAGCGCCGCGATTCCGGAGGTGGCGACGAGGAGCAGGCGGCGGCGTGTGGCGGTATTCGCGGCCATGGGGATGAGCTCCGTTCAGCGAGCTGAAGCTGGCGGGTGCTGCTCGCGCGAGCTGATCCAGGCGTCGAGCGACCAGCGCCCGCCACCGACGATGAGGAGGTAGATGCAGCCAAGAAGCATGTCGAGGTCGGCGCGTGCCTCGTGCAGCATGCTCCAGAAGCCATAGCGACTCATCTGTGGCACATGGAAGAGCCAGAAGTCCCGTCCGAGGAGGATCGGCACCTTCGTGGAAACGATGGCGACCACCATGATTACGATGAGCGGTATCGCGGCGAGCCGCGTCAGAAATCCCACGACGATCAGCGCGCCGCAGATCGTTTCGGTCACGCCCACGAAAGGGGCGAGAACTTCCGGCCACGGTATCCCGATCTTGGCGAAGCGTCCTGCGCCGAGGATGGCGGGGAAGAGCAGCTTCTGCAGTCCTTCCGGGAAGAAAACCACGAGCCCGACCATCAGACGAACGAGCAGCGTCCAGCCCGAAGCCCACGTCACGAGGATGGCGCGCGAGCCGACACGCGCGTGAGATTGCCTCACTGGAGATACGTTCTCGGTCACGGCGGCGGGTTTTGGTGCAGGGAAGACTCTAATTATGGTCTGGGCGTCCTTCCTCAGCCAGGCGTCCCGTCGAGGCGGCGCACGGTCTCCTCAACCCACGCCTGGATCTCCAGGTTCACTTCGCGCGCATCGCGTCCGGCGACCGCGACGGGCGCGCCGATGACGACCCGCACGGTCCCGGGTTTCTTGAGAAGGCCGCGCCGCGGCCAGTAGGTCCCGGCGTTGTGGGCGACGGGCACGACGAGGGTCCCGGTGTTGATTGCGAGCAAAGTGCCGCTCACGCCATAGCGGCGCGTCTCACCGACCCGCATGCGTGTGCCCTCGGGAAATATGATGATCCAGTCGCCTTCCGCGAGTCGCGAGCGTCCCTGTTCGATGATTTGCGCGACGGCAGAATGACCCGCGCCGCGGTTGATCGCAATCGCGTGCAGCATCCGCACCGCGAGGCCCACAACCGGGATCCAAAGGAGCTCGCGCTTGAGCACCCAGACCTGGCGTGGAAATACAACCATCATCGCGACCGTCTCCCACGACGAGGAGTGCTTCCAGAGCGAGACGTGGCAGCCCGCAGGCAGCGCTGCGCCCTCGATGTGATAGTCGAGTCCGCAGCTTTGTTTGAGGACCCAGAGCACACTCACGGCGTACGCGCGCGCAAGCAGAAAACGCCGCGGGAACGGCAAGAACAAACTCGCGGTCACGAAGAAGCACGCGTAAAGCCCTGTCCAAATAAACCAGAACACGGTGAAGAAGAGCGACCCGAGAAGCTGCAGAACCGGCCCGCGCCGGCCGGCCGCCGTCGCCTTGGCCGCGGTGTCGCTCAACCTGGCAGCCGCGAGAGATCCGCGACCCCCGCGAAGAGCCCATGCAGCTGGGCGAGCAGGCCGAGGCGATTGGCACGCAGGCGCGGGTCCTCGTCCATGACCATCACCTCGTCGAAAAACTGATCCACGGCCGGTCGCAGCTGCGCGAGCCGCCCGAGCGCGCCCGCGTACTCGCGCTCGGCGGTCGCGGCGGCGACGGACGCACTCAGTGCACGCATGGCATCGAAGAGCCGCACCTCGGCGCGCTCGTGGAGTGAGGTGGCATCGACTTCGCCGCGCTCGCTCGGGGGCGCCTTGCGCAGGATGTTGGCGATGCGCTTGTTCGCGGCGGTGAGACTGCCCGCCTCGGGAAGCTCGAGAAAAGTGCTGAGTGCCTTCAAGCGCGCATCGAAATCGAGCGGCGATACGGGTCGCGCCGCGAGCACCGCATCGAACATCTCTGTCGTGACGGCGGCACGGCCGGGGAGCGGCGGGGCACCTGCGCCTTCGAGGTAGTAGGCGCGCAGCCGCTCCATGAGAAAGTCGTAGATCTCGGCCGCGATCGGCTCGGCACTCGGCAATGCCTCGGCCGCGCGCGCCACCGGGCCAGGCGGGGTGCGCCCACGCAGCCGCTCGAGGTCCGAGCGCACGAGCGCCACGGCCTTATCGATCTCGCGCCGCAGATCGAGCTCGAGCCGCTTCTCGATCAGTATGCGCTGCACGCCAAGCGCCGCCCGGCGCAGCCCGAACGGATCCTTGGTTCCCGAGGGTTTCTCGCCGATTGCGAAGATGCCGGCAATTGTGTCGAGCTTGTCCGCGATCGCGAGCGCGAGGCCTGTGGGGGTGGCCGGCAGCGCATCGCCCGCGAGGCGCGGCAGGTAGTGCTCGCGAATCGCCGCGGCGACCTCGCGCGGCTCGCCATCGGCGGCGGCGTAATAAGCGCCCATGATCCCCTGCAGTTCGGGAAACTCGCCGACGAGCGCGGTGAGGAGGTCGCATTTGCAAAGTTCTGCCGCCCGCTCGGTCTCAGCTCGTGGGGCGCCGATCGCAAGCGCGACCGCGCCCGCGAGCGCGTGCACGCGGCGCATCTTGTCGCCGAGGGTGCCGAGTTTCGCCTGGAACGTCACGCCATCGAGCGCGACGATGCGCGCGGCGAGCGGCTCGCGCCGGTCCTGCTCGAAGAAAAAGGCGGCGTCGGCCAGGCGCGGCCGCAGCACCCGCTCGTTCCCCTCACGCACCTTGGCGGGCTCGCGGCTCTCGATGTTGCTCACGGCGATGAAGGCCGGCAGCAGCCCGCCGTGGGCGCCCTCGACCGGGAAGCAGCGCTGGTGATCCTCGAGAGTCGCGGTGAGCACCTCGCGCGGCAGCGAGAGGAAGCGCTCCTCGAAGCTGCCTGCGAGCGCCACGGGCCACTCGGTGAGCGCCGTCACCTCTTCGAGCAGCGTCTGGCTCACCAGCGCCAGCCCGTTGAGGCCGGCCGCCGCCGCGATGACCTGGTCGCG
>DASPTE010000104.1:0-3613 GCA_035623585.1 Steroidobacteraceae bacterium
GCGCCCCTCTTTTGTTTCGTCTATCCTGCCCGCATGTCGCTCGCCGTGCTGCACAGCCGTGCCAACTCGGGCATGGACGCCCCGCCCGTGACGGTGGAGGTGCACCTCGCCAACGGTTTGCCCACCTTCACCATCGTTGGACTGCCTGACACCGAGGTAAAAGAAGCGAAGGATCGCGTGCGCGCAGCACTGCAGACCGCGCGCTTTGCATTCCCGGCACGGCGCATCACGGTAAACCTCGCGCCGGCCGATCTGCCCAAGGAGAGCGGGCGTTTCGATCTCCCCATTGCACTGGGCATTCTGGCTGCGACCGGGCAAGTGCCGGGCGACAAGTTCGCCGAGCTCGAGTTTGCCGGAGAGCTCGCACTGACGGGCGAGCTGCGGCCCATCCGTGGCGCGCTCGCCATGACCTACCGGGCCCATCACTCGGGACGGGCCTTCGTGCTGCCCGAACCCAACGCAGCGGAAGCGGCGCTGGTACAAGACGCTGCTGTCTACCCGGCTCGCACCCTGCTGCAAGTGTGCGCGCATCTGACGGGGGCCGAGCCGCTGCAGCGCTGGTCACGACCGACGCAGGGCAGTGAAGCCGCATATCCTGATCTGAGCGACGTGCGCGGCCAGGCGCAGGCCAAGCGCGCGCTGGAAGTGGCTGCAGCGGGCGCACACAGCTTGATCATGTCCGGGCCTCCGGGCACCGGCAAGACCATGCTCGCGGAGCGCCTGGCCGGCATCCTGCCCGGCATGACCGAGGAAGAAGCGCTCGAGTCCGCTGCCCTGCAATCTCTTGGCACACGCGGATTCGACGTGGGCCGCTGGAGGCAACGGCCGTTTCGCGCGCCTCACCACACGGCATCGGGCGTAGCGTTGGTCGGCGGCGGAAGCCCGCCGCGCCCTGGCGAGATCTCGATGGCGATGCACGGCGTGCTGTTCATGGATGAGCTGCCGGAGTTCCATCGTCATGTACTCGAAGCACTGCGCGAGCCGCTGGAGTCGGGCCGCATCACGATCTCGCGCGCGGCGCAGCAGGCGGACTTCCCGGCCCGCTTCCAGCTGGTGGCGGCGATGAATCCCTGCCCCTGCGGTTATCTCGGCCACTACAGCGGCAAGTGCCATTGCACGCCCGACCAAGTGGCGCGCTACCGCCGCCGGATTTCCGGTCCTTTACTTGACCGCATCGACATCCACATCGAGGTGCCGGCTGTGCCCCCGGAGGAGCTCGCGCGGCGGCGTGAAGGTGAGGTGAGTGCAGCGATCCGCGCGCGGGTGAGCGCGGCCCGCGAACGCCAGCTCGCGCGCCAAGGCAAGCCCAACGCTCAGCTCTCGTCCCGTGAAGTGGGTCAGCACGCAACACCGGATGCGCAAGGGGAGCAGCTGCTCAAACAGGCGATCGGTCGCCTGGGCCTGTCCGCGCGCGGTTTTCATCGCATTCTGAAAGTTGCTCGATCGATCGCCGACCTTGCGGGCGAGGCTCGCGTCGCGTCCGCGCACGTGGCCGAGGCCATTCAATACCGCAGAACCGATCACAGCTGAGGGGGCTTCCGCGTGCGAGATGCTCTCGCGCGGCGCACTACAACCGAATGAAAGAACTGCACGGCTGGCAAGAGGAGCAGCGCTCCGCCCACCTGTATCGCGTGCTGGCCGAGATGGAGCGGGGGAGCCCGCGCGAGAGGCTGTTTCGCGAGCTCGCGCGCGAGGCCGCTGCGCAATCGCAGATCTGGGCGGACGCCGCTCGCAAAGCGGGCCAATCCGTACCCGTAGTCTACCGGCCGGATCTCCGTACTCGCATCGTCGAGCGCCTTACCCGGCAGCTTGGACCGCGTCACATGCGGGCGATGCTCGCCGCAATGAAAGTGCGCGGCATGTCGGTGTACGGCAGCGTGGATCCGGGGCATCCCATGCCGGACACTTCCAGCGGGCTCGAGCGCCGCCACCGTGGTCTCGCGGGCGGTGGAAACCTGCGCGCCGCGGTGTTCGGCGTCAACGACGGGTTGGTGTCCAACGCCAGCCTGATTCTGGGCGTGGCCGGCGCATCAGCCGACCCTGGCATCATCCTGCTGTCCGGCGTTGCCGGCCTGCTCGCTGGCGCTTTCTCCATGGCGTCGGGCGAGTACGTATCGGTCCGCTCCCAGCGCGAAATGTACGAGTACCAGATCGGGCTGGAGCGCGACGAGCTCAAAGCTTATCCCGACGAGGAAGCGAAGGAGCTGGCCTTGATCTACGAAGCGCGCGGCCTGGCCTGGGACGAGGCCAAGCGCCTGGCCGATTCCATGATCGCCGATCCGGAGCGCGGACTGGATACGCTGGCGCGCGAAGAGCTGGGGCTCAATCCCGAAGAGCTGGGCTCACCGTTTGGCGCGGCCGCCTTCTCGTTCCTGTCGTTCGCCGCCGGTGCGCTCATCCCCCTCCTGCCATTCCTGTTCGGCCGCGGGCCGAGCATGCTGGTCATCTCCATCACGCTCACGGGACTGTCGTTATTCGGTGTAGGTTCTACACTCAGCCTGTTCACCGGCAGAAGCGCGCTGCGCGGCGGCGTGCGCATGCTCTTGATTGGCGCTGCAGCCGGCGCGTTGACCTTCGCGATCGGACGGCTGCTCGGCGTGGGCCTCGCGTGAAACAAGGTCAAACCGGGTCGAGCGCGATTGACACCCGAGGCCGCGCCCGCTAATCTCCCATGCATCGCGCCGATTTGATCGCAGCTTGCGGGCGCTTATACAAATGTCGCTAAAGCGCGGGTGAAAGATCAGCAACCCGTCCGCGCACGCGGCCGGGTTTTTGTTTTCATGGACCACAATCGCATCGCCACTCTGCATCGCCTGCTGGGTCAGCGCATCCTGATCCTGGATGGCGCGATGGGCACCATGATCCAGGCGCATGGCCTCGACGCGCACGCTTATCGCGGCGATCTGTTCCGCGATCACGCCTGCGATCAAAAGGGCAACAACGATCTCCTCACTTTGACGCAGCCCGGCATCGTCGCCGGCATCCATCGCGCCTACCTGGAAGCGGGCGCCGACATCGTCGAGACCAATACCTTCAACTCCACGCGCATCTCGATGGCCGACTACGGCATGCAGGACAACGTGCGGGAGCTGAATCTCGCGGGCGCGCGCCTGGCGCGTGAAGCGGCGGATGAGTTCACGAAGCTCACTCCAGACCGGCCACGCTTCGTCGCTGGCGTTCTCGGTCCGACCAATCGAACCGCCTCGATCTCACCCGACGTCAACCACCCGGGCGCGCGCAACGTGAGCTTCGACGAGTTGGCCGCGGCCTACGCCGAAGCGCTCGCCGGCCTGGCGGAGGGCGGCGCCGATCTCATTATGGTCGAGACGATCTTCGACACGCTCAATGCCAAGGCCGCCCTGTTTGCTCTGGACGAGCACTTCGAGCGCACCGGCGTGCGCCTGCCGGTGATGATTTCGGGCACCATCACCGATCGTTCGGGCCGCACGCTGTCGGGACAGACCGTGGCGGCGTTCTGGACTTCGGTGGCGCACGCGCGTCCGCTCTCGATCGGTCTCAACTGCGCGCTCGGAGCCAAGGATCTGCGCCCGCATATCGAGGAGCTCGCCGCCACCGCGGACACGCACACTTCGCTGCACCCCAACGCCGGTCT
>DASPTE010000109.1:0-6037 GCA_035623585.1 Steroidobacteraceae bacterium
GATCGTTCCGCTGCTGCTCGATTTTCGCACCGCTCGCGCGGCGGTCCCGACTCTCCCCCTGCCCGCTCACGCCTCGTATCCGGGAGGCGCGGCGCGCGCAACGTGGCACATTGAAGAAGCAATCCGTGTCTTCACGCGTGCCTTCGGCCATCGCCCGCAGGGCTGCTGGCCCGCCGAGGGTGCGATCAGCGCCCGCACACTTGAGCTCCTCGCCGCCGCCGGTTTTCAATGGACCGCGAGCAGCTCGGCGGTGCTGCAGGGGAGCCTCTCGATCACTGATTCACAGGCGGGACAAGATCCGCTTGCCTTCAACCGACCGTATCGCCTGGGCGGCACTGGGATGAGCTGCTTCTTCCGCGACGACACGCTTTCGGATCTCATCGGCTTCACGTACTCGAGCTGGCATGGAGATGACGCGGCTGCGAACCTCGTCAACGAGCTCGCCCAGCTCGCCCGGGCCTACCAGCAATCTGCGAACCACGCGGTGCTCATTGCACTCGATGGCGAGAACGCCTGGGAGCACTACCCCTTCAACGGCTATTACTTCCTCAAGGCGCTCTACGCTCAGCTCGCGAGTCACCCGCTGCTTGAGCTCACGACACTCGGGGGGTGCATCGAGCGGGGCCTCGAGCCTGCGCCGCTGCCGGAGGTGCGCGCTGGCAGCTGGGTGCATGGCACGCTCACGACCTGGATGGGAGATGCGGCCAAGAACCGGGCCTGGGATCTGCTGTGCGAGGCGAAGGAGGCCTACGACCGCGCGATGGCCACCATCAGTGATGCCGCGCAGCGCACCGCCGCCGGACGACAGCTGGCGCTCTGCGAGGGTTCGGACTGGTTCTGGTGGTTCGGCGACTACAACCCGGCGGAGGCCGTCAGCCAGTTCGATCGGCTTTATCGCCGGCAGCTGCTCACGCTCTACCGGCGGCTGAATCTACCGCCGCCCGGCGAGCTCGCGCAGCCGATCGCCGTCGGCCACGGCTCGCCCGAGCTCGGCGGAGTGATGCGCCGCGCGAGCGTCGGCTGAGCGCGCGCGGCACGCCTTCCGCGGGTGACTAACGTGCGATTGCCGGTTTTCGACCGCCGTCGTGCCGGAGTGCTCTTGCCGCTCTTCGCGCTCGAGGCGCCGCTCGGCCGCGGTGGACGCGCCTTCGTCGACTGGCTCGCGGAGGCGGGGTTCTCTGTCTGGCAGATGCTGCCGCTGGGGCCGGTCGGCCCCGACGGCTCCCCGTACTGGGTGCGCTCGGACTTCGCGGGTAATCCCGCCTTCCTCGATCCCGCCGAGCTCCCCGCTCCCACAGAGCCGCTCGCGCCCGAGTTTCTCGAAGATTCCGCATCCTGGTTGCCCGACTACGCGCTCTTTGAGGCGCTGACGCGCGCGACGGGCGGCGAGCCCTTCTGGCGCTGGCCGGCGCCGCTCGCGAGCCGCGCTCCGGAGGCGCTCGAAAGTGCCCGGCGCGAGCTCGCACCCGAGCTCGCGCGCATCGAGCGGGAGCAATACGCTTTCGAGCAGCAATGGCGCCGCCTGCGCGAGCATGCCCGCGCGCGTGGTGTGCGGCTTTTCGGCGACCTGCCGTTCTACGTCGCACCCTCCTCGGTCGACACCTGGGCGCACCGCGGCTGGTTTCAGCTCGCCCCAAGCGGTGAGCCGGCGGCCACCGCGGGCGTGCCGCCCGATTACTTCTCCGAGGGCGGGCAGCTCTGGGGCAACCCGCTCTACGACTGGCAGGCGCTACGCCACGAGGACTTCGGCTTCTGGCGCGCTCGGGTGCGCGCGCAGCTCGCGCGGTTCGACCTGCTGCGGCTCGATCATTTCCGGGCGCTCGCCGAGCACTGGGCCGTGCCCGCCGGAGCCCCCGACGCGCGCGGCGGCAGCTGGGTGCCGACACCGGGTGCAGAACTCCTGCGACGGCTGCTCGAGGAGTTTCCCGACCTGCCACTCGTCGCCGAGGACCTCGGTGTGATCACCGAGGATGTGCTGGCGCTTCGCAACGGCTTTGGTCTTCCGGGGATGCACGTGTTGCAGTTCGCGTTCGACGGCAACCCGCACAACCCTCATCTGCCGTATCTGCACGAGCGCAACTCGATCGTGTACACGGGCACCCACGACAACGACACGACACTCGGGTGGTACCGCGGCCTCGACCCCGAGAGCGCGCAGCGCGTCGACTTCTACCTCGGCAGCGGCCGCGCGGCGATGCCTGAGGCGCTCACGCGCGCAGCACTCTCCTCCGTCGCGCGCCTTGCGATCGTGCCGCTTCAGGATCTTCTCGGGCTCCCCTCCGAGGCGCGCATCAACACTCCCTCGACGGTCACTGGAAACTGGTCCTGGCGCGTGCCGCCGGGCGCGCTCGGCGCGCAGCTCGCCGCGCACGGCGCCGCGCTCAATCGCGCCTTCGGCCGCGGGTGAGCGGCCGCATCCGCTCGGCGCGCACGCGCTTGTCAGCATTGCCGTGCATGCGAGCCCCCACCCGCGCAGCCTGGCTCGTCGCGGCGCTCACGCTCGGCTCGTGCGCACTCGTCCCGAAGCTTCAGACACCGAAGCTCTCGGTGGTCTCGGTGCAGGTTGTGAGCGGCGATCTGTGGACGCAGCACCTCAAGGTGCGCGTGCACGTCGAAAACCCCAACGACCGCGCACTGCCCGTGAAGGGGCTCGAATACACACTCGAGGTCGATGGCGAAGAGCTCGCGAGCGGCACCTCGGCGAGCGCCTTCGTCGTGCCCCCGCTCGGGGAGGCCGAGTTCGACACGCAGGTCACGACCAACCTCGCCGGGCCGCTCCTTAAAGTGCTCGGCCATGGCTCCCAGGCCCGCGAGCAGGGCGTTCCCTATCGGCTCTCGGGGAAAGTCGCGCTCTCGGAGGGCCTATGGCGCTCGATCCCCTTCGACGAGCACGGCACGTTCAAGCTCCAGTGAGGTGCGCGAAGAGCCGCACGTACTCGGCGCCTTGGTGCTCCCAGGAGAAATCCTGCCGCATGCCGTTACGCATGAGGCGCAGCCACTGCTCGGGGGCTGAGTAGAGGTCGAGCGCGCGATTGAGCGCCCACTCGAGCGCCGGGGCGTCGAAATCGTTGAACAGCACCCCGGTTCCCTGCCCGCTCTGCGGATCGTAGTGCTCGACCGAGTCGGCGAGCCCGCCAGTGCGGCGCACGATCGGCACCGTTCCGTAGCGCAGGCTGTACATCTGGTTGAGTCCGCATGGCTCGTAGCGCGAGGGCATGAGGAACAGGTCAGACGCCGCCTCGATCCAGTGCGCGAGCTCATCGTCATAGCCCGAGCGAAACACGACCCGACCGGGAAAATCCTGCTCGAGGCTGGCTAAGGCCTGCTCGTACTTCGCCTCTCCGCTCCCGAGCGCTACGAACTGCAGCGGCCGCGCGGCGAGCACCCGGGGGAGCGCTGCCACGATGAGCTCGATGCCCTTCTGCGCGGCGAGCCGGCTCACGATCCCGGCGAGGGGCACATGCGGGGCGGGCGCGAGCTGCAGCCGCTCGAGGAACATCGCCTTGAGCTCGCGCTTCACGGCGAGACGCGCGGCGTCGTAGTGATGGGGCAGGTAGCGGTCGCGGCGCGGATCCCACTCGTCGTAGTCGACGCCGTTCAGGATCCCGGTGAGGGCGTCCGAGCGCGCGCGCAGCGTGTCCTCGAGGCCCATGCCGTACTCTGCCGTGCAGATCTCGCGCGCGTAGGTCGGGCTCACCGTGGTGAGCGCATCCGCGTGGAGAACGCCCTCGCGGAGTGAATTGATGTGGCCTGCGACGAGATCGGGCGGATAGAAAAGCTCTTCGCGATCTCCGACCCCGACGTCAGCGATTTTCTCGGCAGGGAAGATGCCCTGATAGCCGATGTTGTGAATCGTGAGCACACTGCGGGTAGGCGCAAAGAGCGGCTCTCCCTGCCAGCGCGTGCGGAGGAGCAGCGGGCCGAAGGCGGTGTGCCAGTCGTGACAGTGCAGCACCTGCGGGGGGAAAGAAAGCCGCTGGCAGGCGAGGAGCGCCGCGTGCGTGAAGGCGATGAACCGCAGGTGCTCGTCGGGCGCGCTCGTGTAGATCGCACCGCGCGCGAAGAGACTCGGACAGTCGATGAGGTAGACGGGGGCGCCGCCTGCAAGCTCCGTGCGTTGCACCGCGAACAGAAAGCGGTGCGGGCCGACCCGAAGCGGCACGCTCTCGAGTCCGCTGACCATCTCGCGCTCGAGCGCGCCTGCCGCGATCGAATCGTAGAGCGGCGTGAAGAGCCGCACGTCGTGCCCAGCGCCGTGGAAGTACTTGGTGAGCGCGCCGGCGACGTCGGCGAGTCCGCCCGTTTTCGAGAGCGGTTCCACTTCGGAGGCGAGGAGACAAATACGGTATTTTTCGGGCACGCGCGGCTGGTTATTTTGTGCGCTGGTAGTCGGGTTATGATTTGACGATGCGGCGCGTGTTGATCGGGCTTACGGTGGCGGTGCTGCTGCTGCTGTCGATCGGCATCGGCGTCGTGGTGGCCCGCTGGCCGCAGCACCCGCACCTTTGGCCCTAAGCGCTCACCCGTTGAGAGTGTAACCGAAGCACCGCTGGCGCCGACTCCGCGGGTGCACCGCAAGAATCGGGTCGCGCTGCTCTCGGGTACCGCTATCCTTGTCCTCTATGAACATGACCATAGACAGCTTCCTCGACAGCCGCGACTTTGCGCGCATCGCCCGCGCGATCCGCTTCATCGACCAGAACTTTCGCGACCAGCCGCGCCTCGCGGAGATTGCCGGCGCGGCGCGCCTCTCGGAGTTTCATTTCAACCGCCTGTTCCGGCGCTGGGCGGGCGTCACCCCGAGGCAATATCTCGCTTTCGTGACCGCGCGCGCCGCGCGTGAGGCGCTCACGACCACACCCTCGGTGCTCGATGCCGCATACGCCGTGGGCCTCTCCGGCCCCGGGCGACTGCACGATCTCATGGTGACGCTCGATGCAGTGACGCCCGGTGAACTCAAGGCGCGTGGGCGCGGTGTCGCCCTCGAGACGGGTTTCAGCCTCACCCCCTTTGGCAGCGCACTTCTCGCGAGCAGTCCGCGCGGCCTCGCACATCTCGCCTTCGTGGAGCCGGGCGGCGAACGCGCAGCGCTCGCGGCGCTGCGCGCGGACTGGCCCGAGGCGGAATTCAACCGCGACGACGATCGTGCCGGTGAGCTCGCAGCGCGCGTTTTTGGCGGCCCCGGCACGCAAGGGGCAGGCGCTCGCGAGCTGCGCTTGAGCGTGAAGGGCACGAACTTCCAGCTCAAGGTGTGGCAAGCGTTGCTCGAACAAAGCCCCGCGGGACTTACGACTTACGCCGCGCTTGGCCGCGCCATGGGCGCGGGTAGTGCGGCGCGTGCCGTTGGGGGCGCGCTCGGCGCAAATCCCGTGGCCTGGCTTATCCCCTGCCACACCGTTCTGCGCCAGGACGGCACGCTCGGGGGCTATCGCTGGGGTACGGATCGCAAGCGCGCGATGCTTGCCTGGGCGGCGCTTCCCAAGGAGCGCTCGACGCTCACGCCGAGGACCCCGGAGTTCCGCTCCGCGGCGGGGCTCTAGGCACCCCCGAGACGACATAACTCCTTCTAACCGACGCCCAAGCTGTCAAGGGCGCACGCCGTAAACGAGCTGTCATATGGTATAAATGATTGATTAATAAGAACTAAAAATTTAGGCCACCGGGAAGGGGTGCCTTGGAGCTGCTAAAATAGCCGCCGACCCCCGCGCCCGAGACCATCATGGCCGCCTCGCCCTATAAGCAGCTCGAACAGGAGTTCAAGCGTCTGCACGCCTTCCGTGGCGCGCTCGCGCTGCTGCGCTGGGACGCCGCCGTGATGATGCCGCGCGGGAGCGCCGACGTGCGCGCCGAGCAGCTCGCAGCGCTTGAAACCGAGTATCACGCGCTGCTCACGGCGCCGAAGATCACGCGCCTCCTCGATCGCGCCCAGGCGAACACCCAGGGGCTCGAGGACTGGCAGGTCGCCAACTTGCGCGAGATGCGCCGCCAGCGCGATCACGCGATCGCGACCCCGGTTACGCTCGTATCGCGCCTCACG
>DASPTE010000111.1:0-10631 GCA_035623585.1 Steroidobacteraceae bacterium
TGCCAAGCGCCCCAGGCGAAGGCGAGCCAACCCACGATCCACGCGAGTCCGCCGAGCGGTGTCAGGTGAGCAATCGTGTGCGGTGCGCCGAGACTCAGGGCGTAAAGACTCCCCGAGAAGAGCACGATGCCCGCGGCAATCAGCGTCGCGGCCGCGCGCAGCACGCGGTTGCTCTTCGCGCGCAGCAGCACGCCGATGCCCAGAAGACCGAGCGCCTGGATGAAGTGATAGCGCAGTGCCATATCCCAAAGATTGAGCCTGTCTGGGGTCAGCTCGGCCCTGAGGGCGTGACTGCCGAGCGCGGCGCACACGGTGGCGAGCGCCAGGAGCAACCCGGCGACGGTGAGGGCGCCACGGCTAGCCACCGTGCTTGCCGAAGAACGGCTCGATCAGATCGATCGGGAGCGGAAAGACGATAACCTGGGTCTTCTCGTGGGAGATGTCAGCGAGCGTCTGCAGGTAACGCAATTGCAGCGCTGCCGGCTGACGCGAGAGAGCGCTCGCTGCCTCGACGAGGGTCTGGGCCGCCTGCTCCTCGCCCTCGGCGTGAATGATCTTGGCGCGGCGGGTGCGCTCGGCCTCAGCCTGCTTCGCCATGGCGCGGATCATGCTCTCATCGAGATCGACGTCCTTGATCTCGACGGTGGACACCTTGATGCCCCAGGCCTCGGTGGCCTGATCGAGAATGCGCTGCAGGTCGATGTTGAGCTTGTCGCGCTGCGCGAGGAGATCGTCCATCTCGTGCTGGCCGACGACCGAACGCAGCGTCGTCTGCGCGACCTGGCTTGTGGCCTCGAAGGCGTTCGCGACCTGGATGATCGCTTTGCCCGGATCGACGATGCGAAAGTAAACGACCGCGTTCACTTTCACCGAGACGTTGTCGCGTGTGATCACGTCCTGCTTGGGGACGTTGAGCACGATGACGCGCAGATCCACCTTGCGCATGCGCTGGAAGATGGGCCAGACGATGATGAGGCCCGGTCCCTTGATGCCGACGAAGCGGCCGAGCTGGAAGATCACTCCGCGCTCGTATTCGTTCAGCACGTTGAAGGCGCTGAAGAGGAGGATGACGAGGAGTACAACAACAGCGATCAGGAACGGCATAAAAGCCTCCGGGCGAACTCAGCGGCGCTCACTGCGGTTCGACCCATAATGTCAGACCCTCCACCTTGACGATGCGCGCCGTATCGCCCGCGCGCAGTGCGCCCGCGCTGCGCGCGTTCCAGAGCTCCCCGCCGTAGCGCACGCGTCCCTTGCCCGTGAAATCTGCGAGCACCTCGGCGGTATCGCCGACCATCGCCTGCGCGCCCGTGGCCACCGGGCGGCGCCGGGCGCGGATCGCGAGATAGACGATCCCGAGAATCATCAGGCCGCCGACGGTCGCGAAGGCGGCAATGAGGGGCCGGCCGACATTCATCCCGGGCACGTCGGTGTCGAAGAGAATGAGCGAACCGACCACGAACGCAATGAGTCCCCCGATGCCAAGCGAACCGTAGGTTGGGAAGAAGAACTCCGCGATGATCATCGAGGTGCCGAGCACGACCAGCGCGAGACCCGCGTAGTTTACCGAGAGGATCTGGAAGGCGAACAGCGCGATCAGAAGACAGATCGACCCTGCCACGCCCGGAAGCACGGCTCCGGGGTTGTAGCCCTCGAGCAGGAGCCCCCAGATGCCGATCACCATGAGCCCATAGGCGACGGTGGGATTGGTGATGACGGCGAGAAGTTCGGTCCGCCAGTCGGGCTTGACGTTCACGACCGCGAGATTTTGCGTGGCGAGCTTGACGCTCCCGGTGACGAGTTTCACCTCGCGTCCATCGATCGCCTTAAAGAGCCCCGCGAGATCCGGGGCGATGACATCGATGACTTTCTGCTCAAGCGCCGCCGAGGCCGAGAGGCTCGCCGCGCCCCGCACGGCCTGTTCGGCCCAGTCGGCATTGCGGCCGCGCAGCTCCGCGAGCCCGCGGATGTAGGCCACCGCATCGTTGACGACCTTCCTCTCCATCGCAGTTCCCGGTTGTGCGGGGGGCGCGCCGCTCCCGCCCGCGGGCTCGCTCCCCGATCCGCCGCCGCCTGCGCCCTTGTCGTTTTGCTGTGGCGGACGACTGCCCGGGAGCGGCAGAGGAGTCGGTGCCGGCTCGGGCTCCCCGCCGATCGCGACCGGGGTCGCGGCGCCGAGGTTGGTTGCGGGCGCCATCGCCGCGATGTGACTCGCATAAAGAATGTAGGTGCCGGCGCTCGCGGCACGCGCTCCCGAGGGCATGACGTAGCTCACGACGGGAACGGGGGATGCGAGGATGGCGCGGATGATGTCGCGCATCGCGCTGTCGAGACCGCCCGGCGTATCGAGCTCGATGACAACGATGCGCCGACCGTCCTTCTGGGCTGCCTCGATCCCGTGCACGATGTAGCGCGAGGTTGCAGGTCCTATCGGACCGTTGATCTCGAGCACGGACGCCGTCCCTGCATCGGCTGGCGGTGCGCTCGCGGGGGGTGTCCCCTGCGCGGCGGCGCCGAGAACGCCGAGCGCGAGGAGGACGCCAGCGAGGCGCGGACGGGCGATGAAGCCGCTCAGGGTCTGCATAAGCGAACCCTACTCTTGCGAGCGCGACATTCGCAATCGGACCCGCGGAGCGTGCTTGTGGACGATCTTGGCGCACGCCTACGCGAGCGCGCGCAGCCCCTGAATACCTACGTAGAACCCGACGAGCAGAATCAGGGCGCCCGAGACATAGGGCGCCCGGCGCGCCAACTCACCAAAGCCGCTGAAGCGCCGCGAGATGTGCCGCACGCTAAGCGCCGCGACGACTCCCGAGACCACCATGGTGAGCGCGAGCCCGACGCTGAAGGCCAGCACGAGCGTTGCCCCAAGTGCGAAGCGCTTGAGCTGCAGGCAAAGCAGCAGCACCGTGATCGAAGCCGGGCACGGTATGAGCCCCCCGGTGAGCCCGAAGAGCACGATCTGGCCGGTCGTGACCTCGCGATGCGCAAAGCGGCGGCGGATGTCGTCTGCGTGCGCGAGCTCGTGCGGGTCCTGGTAGCCGGGCGCGCTGACATCGAGCCGCTCGTAGTCCTTGACGATGTGATGGTGGCCGGGCGCGACGAACTCTAAGTCGTAGTCGTGCGTGTGAGCGGAGTGTCCGAGCCGCAGCCGTGCGATGAACTCGTGCGGTTCGGGGATCTCCTCCACCGACTCGAGGAAGCCTTCCCGCTCGCGGAAGCTGAAGCGCTCGCGAGCACCGTCGGCGCGCTCGGTCTCGAGGTGGACCTCATCGGCCGGCCAGTGAGCGCCCGTCTCGGCGTAAAGACGAAAACGCGGCGGCACGTTCTCCCCGAACACCTCGAGCCGGACCGTCCCGTGACCCGTAGCGATGCGTCGCGCGCTTTCGCGGTGAGCGTGTCCGTGATCATGGTCATGATCGTGCGCGGGCCCGGTATCGAAGCTCGCGCGATGTCGCCACGTGCGCCAGAGCATCCAGAGCGCGACCGCCACGATCAAAACTGCGGAAATCAGCTGGAAGTACGGTTCGCTGGTTTCGGTGTTCCAGCGTCTGCCGAAGGCGAGTCCCGTGAGCGCCACGGCCCAGACCACCGAGGTGTGCGAGAGCGTCGCCGAAAGGCCGAGCAGTGCCGCCTGCATCACGGTGCCGCGGATCGCGACGATGAACGCGGCCATCATGGTCTTCGAGTGCCCCGGCTCTAGCCCGTGCAGTGCGCCGAGCGCGATGGCGCTCGGCACGAACAGCCAGGAGTTGCCCTGCACGAGGAGGTTCACGAGGTTGCTCATGACGCGGAGCTATCAAACGGCGCCATAGGGTGGGGGGTATTGTATATCCCGCGGGCCCCGGGCTCTTGGACCGGACGTCAGGGGCGGTGCTTGCGCCCCGGTGCGCGGGCCGGAGTCTTCGGGAGCCCGGTGTACTGCGTGCGGAAGGGATGGCTCGCGCGCTTGCGGCGGCCCTCGCCCGCACGACCGGTGCCCTCGGGCTGGTACGCGGGCACGAGGTGACGGCGGCCGCTGCCGATCAGCTCCGCGCGTCCCATGCGCCGCAGCGCCTCGCGCAGCGTCGGCCAGTTCTCCGGATCGTGGTAGCGCAGGAACGCCTTGTGGAGCCTGCGCACCCGCAGGCCTTTCGGCACGAGCACCTCTTCGCTCGCACGGGTGATACGCCGCAGCGGGTTCTTGCCGCTGTGGTACATGGCGGTCGCAGTCGCCATCGGGCCGGGCAAAAACGCCTGCACCTGATCCGCCCGCAGCCCCTGTCTTTTGAGCCAGAGCGCAAGTTCCAACATGTCCTCGTCGCGGGTACCGGGGTGCGCCGCAATGAAATACGGGATGAGGTACTGCTCCTTGCCGGCCTCGCGCGAGTAGCGCTCGAAGAGCTGCTTGAAGCGGTCGTAGGCGCCCACCCCGGGTTTCATCATCTTCGAGAGCGGGCCTTCGGCGAGCGCCTCGGGGGCGACCTTGAGATAGCCGCCGGTGTGATGCTGTGCGAGCTCCTTCACGTACTGCGGCGATTCGTTGGCGAGGTCATAGCGCACCCCGGATGCGATCAGCACTTTCCTCACTCCCTTGAGCGCGCGGGCGCGACGATAGAGACCGATGAGTGGAGCGTGGTCGGTGTTCAGATTCGGGCAAATGCCGGGGTAGACGCACGAGGGCCGCCGGCAGGCGCTCTCGATCTCGCGGCTCTTGCACGCGAGGCGGTACATGTTGGCGGTCGGGCCGCCAAGATCCGAGATCACCCCGGTGAATCCCGGCACCGAATCACGCACGGTCTCGATCTCGCGGATCACCGAATCCTCGGAGCGGCTCTGGATGATGCGCCCCTCGTGCTCGGTGATGGAGCAGAACGTACAGCCGCCGAAACAGCCGCGCTGGATCGCGACCGAGAAGCGGATCATCTTATAGGCGGGGATCTGCGCCTCGCCGTACAACGGATGGGGCCTGCGGCGGTATGAGCGCTCGTACACCCAGTCGATCTCCGGCGTCGTGAGCGGGATCGGCGGCGGGTTGAGCCACACCTCGGTGTCGCCGTGACGCTGCACGAGCGCGCGCGCATTTCCCGGGTTCGATTCGAGATGGAGGATGCGTGAGGCATGCGCGTAGAGCACCGGATCCGCGGCCACCGCTTCAAAGGAGGGCATGCGGATGACGCTCCTCTCGCGGTCTGCGTTCTTCACGCCCCTCACGAAGCGGACCACCTTCTCCGCAGTCGGGATTGCCGACGCGCAGGGCGGTGCGCCCGCCCCCTCCGGGGGAGCCGCAGCCATCGCGTAAGGGTCAACGGGGCGAGTGAGCGACCCCGGCGCATCAAGATGGGTCGAATCGATCTCGATCCATTCGGCGGGGATCTGTTTGCGCGCAAAGACCGTGCCACGAATGTCGGTGATGTCCGCGATCGTCTCCCCGCCCGCAAGCCGATGCGCGATCTCGCAGATCTGCCGCTCGCCGTTACCGTAGACGAGGAGATCCGCCTTGGCATCAAGGAGCACCGAGCGGCGGACCTTCTCCGACCAGTAATCGAAATGCGCGATGCGCCGCAGCGACGCTTCGATGCCGCCGACCACGATCGGCACATCGCGGAACGCCTCGCGCGCGCGCTGCGCGTACACGATCACCGAGCGGTCGGGGCGCGCGCCACCGACGCCCCCTGGCGTATAGGCATCGTCGCTGCGCAGGCGCCGGTCGGCCGTGTAGCGGTTGACCATCGAATCCATGTTGCCGGCGGTGATGCCGAAGAAGAGATTCGGCCGGCCGAGCGCGCCGAACGGCTCGGCGCTGTGCCAGTCGGGCTGCGCGATGATGCCGACCCGAAATCCCTGCGCCTCGAGCACCCTCCCGATGATCGCCATGCCGAAACTCGGATGATCGACGTAGGCGTCGCCCGTAACGATGATCACATCGCAGCTGTCCCAGCCGAGAAGATCCATCTCGGCACGCGACATGGGGAGGAAGGGCGCGGTGCCAAAGCGTGCCGCCCAGTAGGGGCGGTAGCTACCGATATCGCGCGCGTTCTGCATAGCGCGGCAAATTACAGCAGAACCAGCCCGTGGGGGTGAGCCTTCGCGGCGGTGCCGCGAGGCACGAGCTCAAGCAGCGCCGGCGAGCCTCATTTGCCCGCGGCGCGGTAGAGGAGCGAAGCCTCACGCGCGCGGCGCCAGGCGCGCTCGTCGGCGGCGGCGAGCGCGTCCAGGTCGGCCGGAGTTGCCGCCGGATCATCCACCCACTGCCGCAGGAGCTCACTTCCGTTGATGACGTCGATCGCACGCCGCTCGCGCTCATACTCATAGGGGAAATCCGCCCAGAGCGGGTAATCGGGCTTGAGGCGCCGCAGTGCCTTGAGCGCGAGCGCAAAGAGACGCCAGGGCCGGAATGCCTCGTGGTCGTAGAAGGCCAGGTCATCCACGTGCACCTGGAATCCGGCGCACAGCACTCCCACGTGTTTGTTGAATGTCGGTTCGAAGTAGCAGGGCCGCAGCCGGCAGCCGCGCAGCCACCTCGGTGCGAGCGCGTGCATCTCGGCAAGAAGTGCCGCAACGTCGAGGTCCGGCGCCCCGAGGAGCTCGAGCGGACGGGTCGTGCCGCGGCCCTCTGAGAGGTTTGTGCCTTCGAGCAGCACCGAGCCTGCGTAACAGCGAGCCATCGACAGGTTCGGCGCGTTCGGACTCGGGTTCACCCAGCTGCGCGCGCCGAGCGGCCAGCCGTATCCGGGCGCGCCGCGCGGCTGCCAGCCGCGCATCGTGACAATCTCGCACTCGACATCGAGACGCAGCGTGGTCACGAACCAGCGCGCGAGCTCCCCCATGGTGAGGCCATGCCGCATCGGCAGTGCTCCCGCCCCGACGAAACTCTCCCAGCCGGGACGCAGCGTGAGCCCTTCCACCGGTCGGCCCGCCGGGTTCGGCCGATCGAGAACCCACACGACCTTCTTCGCGCGCGCGGCTTCCTCCAGCACGTAGCGCAACGTCGTGACGAAGGTATAGATACGGCAGCCGAGATCCTGCAGATCGACGAGGAGCACATCGAACGCAGCCATCATGGCAGGGGTCGGGCGCCGCACACTCCCGTAGAGGCTGAAGACCGGAATCTTGTGCACGGGATCGACGTAGTCGGAGGATTCGATCATGTTGTACTGCTTGTCGCCGCGCAGGCCGTGCTGGGGGCCGAACGCGGCCGTCAAACGCACGCCGCGCAAGAGCGCGAGCGCATCGAGCGAATGATGCAGATCGGCGGTCACGGAGGCCGGATGCGCCAGGAGCGCGACGCGCCGCCCGGCGAGCCCCTTGCGCAGGCGCGCTTCATCGAGAATGCGGTCGATGCCGAACTTCATCGCGCGCCGAGCTCGAGCGTGAAGCCTTCGGGATCATGAAAATCCGGCCTGCCGGGCCCGTGCTGCAGGGCCCAGTAGGAGCGCCTGCCCGTGTCCTCTTCGACGATGGCGGCAAGCGCGAGGTGCAGGAGCGGCGAGGCGATGAGCGTTGGCAAGCCGTCAAGATCCACGGTCGCCGTGAGTTCGAGCTGCTCGGCGCTTCGGTGCACGTGTAATCCCGGCGCGCGCGCGAGCGGCGCCGGGGCCATGTCGCTTCGGTAATCGCTGAAGCCATACGCCGCCCAGTCAAGCGCGGGCGAGAAGTTGAATTCGTAGTAGGCAGGCGCGGCCTCAGCGCGCACGAACGCCTCGAAACAGGTGTGCTGCCAAAGACCATCGCGGCGGCGGCGTCCCTCCCCCACGGGGATCCGCACCCGGTTGATGTCGCCACGCAGGGTGTAACTGCAGCTGAGCTCCCCCGGCGCCGCGCGTTGCACGCGCGCAGCCACGCCCCAGACTGCAAACCCTGGCGTGTCGGGGTGCGCGAAGAGCGTCGCAGATTGAGCGGGCGCTGGTGGCATGGCGCGGCGCTCTCAGGCGAGCCAGGCGAGAAGCGCCTGCGTCACCTCGTACGGGCGCTCAAGCGTGCAGAGGTGCCCGCAGTTCGGCACGGTCACGAGGCGTGCCGCGGGGATGCCCTGCGCCATCTCCGCCGCGCGTTCGGGTGGGGTGAGTTCGTCGCCGTCGCCGACCACGACGAGGGTCGGACAGCGGATGCGAGAGAGTTCGGGGCGCGAGTCCGCGCGGCTCAGGATCGCGGTCTGCTGTCGCACGTACGCCGCCGGGCCCACCTCCTCGGCCATGAGGCCGCAGAGTGCGCGCAGCGCGCGGTCGGTGCGGCGCGAGCGATGTACGACGCGCTGGAAGAATCCGCCCGCGACCTCATCAAAGTGTCCATCGACGGCAAGTCCCATCTGCACGCGCCGTGCCCCGCTCGCTTCAGCCGTGTCGGGCAGCGGTGAGGTATCGAGCAGCGCAAGCCGCGCGACCCGCTCGCTCGCCTGCCGCAGGATCTCGAAGGCGATGTAGCCGCCCATCGAGAGTCCCGCGAGCGCAAAGCGCGGCGGTGCGGTCGCGAGAACGCGGCGCGCGATCGCTGCAATGCTGTCATCGCGGGTGTGGTCGGCGATCGTGACGGGGCCCATGCGCCAGAGCTCAGGCAGCTGCTCGGCGTACAGTCGCGCCGAGTTGAGCAGGCCCGGGATCAACACGACCGGAAGAAGCTCGCTCACGGGTCTGAGGGTAACATGGCGATGTGAAACACCGCATTGCCTCGGGGATCGTGCTCGCCGCGTCAATCGCGGCGAGCGCCGGACTCGCGCACGCGAGCGCCCCGAACCCCTCGAGCACGCTCGAGCTCGGTGCCGCGACACGCTTCGCGGCGCTGGCGCTTAAGTGTCTGCATCAGGAGTATCCCAATCACATCTCGCACACCCTCGCGGGCGATGCCGACGCCCGAACGCCGAAGCTCCTGACGCCCGCCTTCTACGGCTGTTATGACTGGCACTCGGACGTGCACGGGCATTGGCTCCTCGTACGTCTGCTGCGTCTTTTCCCCGATGCACCATTCGCCGCCGAAGCCCGTGCGGGCCTCAATGCGAGCTTTACGCCAGCTGCGATCGAGGGCGAGGTGACCTATTTGCAGCAGAAGGGGCGTGAATCCTTCGAACGTCCCTACGGGCTCGCCTGGCTGCTCAAACTTTCGGCGGAGCTTCGCAGCTGGGACGATCCGGACGCACGGCGCTGGTCAGCGACACTCGCGCCGCTTGAGACCGAAGCCGCCGCGCGGCTCGGGCGTTGGTTGCCGAAGCTCCATTATCCGATCCGCATCGGCGAGCACGATCAGACCGCATTTGCGTTCGGACTCATCTGGGACTGGGCGGGCGTTGCGGGGGACAGCCAAATGCGCGCGGCGCTCGAGGATGCGGCGCGGCGCTTTTACCAACGCGACCGCAACTGCCCCCTCGCCTACGAGCCCTCGGGGGAGGATTTTCTCTCGCCGTGTCTTGCGGAGGCCGACTTCATGCGGCGGGTGCTGGCACCCGAGCGCTTTGCGCCCTGGCTCACGGGCTTTTTGCCGCAGATTCCCCGCGGCGCCGGCCATGCAGCCTGGCTCGTGCCGGGCGTCGTGACCGACCGCGCCGATCCCAAGCTCGCGCACATCGACGGCCTCAACCTCAGCCGCGCCTGGATGTTGCAAGGAATCGCGCAGGGGCTGCCGCCGCACGATGCGCGCATCGCCGCACTTCTTGCCGCCGCGAGCGCACACAGTGCCGCAGCGCTGCCCGCGGTCACGGGCGAGCACTACGAAGGCGGGCACTGGCTCGGCACCTACGCGGTGTACCTCACGAGCGGCGCAGGACTTGGGCGTTGACGTCGGACCGAAAACGGACCTCACGCTCGGTAGATTTGCGGGTCGGCTCGTTCCGCTCCTGCCATGAGCGGGCGCTCACCGCGAGCGCGTCGTTTCCGGTGGAGGTATTTGCTCACGCGACGCAGATCCCCGCTACGGCGACTTTCTGGAAGAGATGGGGAGAGGCAACGGCCGAGCGGGGATAGGCGGAGAGTCCCTTGCGGAACTCCGGGCTCGTGAACGCGGCCCGGAAGTGGGCGGTCGATTCCCACACCGCATAGTTGAGATAGGTCGGACTCTCACCCATCGCACGATGCAGCTGGGTCGAGATAAAGCCCGGCTGCTGCTTCATGAACGCCGCATCGGCCTGCCAGGCTTTGAGAAGAGCTGGCTCATCCGCCCCATCGAGGGTGAAGACGTTCACCAACACCACCGGGCCGCCATCGAGAGCAATCTGACGGTCGATCGGAAATGCGGGGTCGAGCGGGCGAAGTTCCATGGCAGCCTCCGTCAAGGGGATTCGAGGGTATCAATTTGATACGATATATGGCACCATATTGACATCATAATGTCAATATAGAATGATGGTGACGGATGCAACGCAACACCAAGCGAACCCCGGTCGGCGATGCGGTAACCAATCTCGTCCTTGACCTCTTTCGGCTCAATAATCTGCTCTTGACCGCGGGCGATCGCCTGGTCGCGGAGCTTGGTTTGACGAGCGCGCGCTGGGAGATACTCGGCGCGCTCGCCGCCGCCGATCACCCTCAGCCGGTCGCCTGGCTCGCTCGCGATATGGGAGCCAACCGGCAGAACGTGCAGCGGATCATCAACGACCTTGAGAAGGCGGGGCTCGTCGTCTTCGAGCCCAATCCACACCACCGGCGCGCGCAGCTCGTCGTTCT
>DASPTE010000112.1:0-5154 GCA_035623585.1 Steroidobacteraceae bacterium
CCCGATGAAGATCGCGAGCGAGGACACCTCGGCCCGGTGCGCGGTGAGGATCGGACGCAGCACGTTCTCGAGCACCCACATGCCGAGCGTCCACAGGCCAAGGAAGAGCGCCCAGCCCCAGCGTCCGGTCGCAGCGAGATAGATCACCCCCGGGATCAGCACGATCGCGCTGCCCGAGGGCAGGAAGGCGGCGATCATGCCGAGTACCCCGAATACCACCGGCGAGGGGAGCCCCGCGATCGCAAAACCGATGCCGACGATGACGCCGTTGATGAGGGCGGTCGCCGCATAACCAAATACCACCGCGCGTGTGACATCGCCGAGGTATTTGACTAACTGGCGCCTGCGGGCGGGCTCCATCGGAATGAAGGGTGTCAGGCCCTCGAGCATCCTGCGTCCGTCTTTAATAAAGAAGAAGAGCAGAAAGAGCATCATGAAAAAGCTCAGCACCGTCCCGAAAAGACCGAGCGCGACGTTGCCGCCGAGGTTGGCGGCAGATTTGAGCAGCGCTTCCAGGCTTTGGGTCATCCAGTTCTGCAGCTCATCGGCGCTCACGCCCGCGTTATCGCGCACCCAGGCCACCGCGCCGCCGATCAGCGGATAGTTCGCGAGCCGCTCGACGAGTTCCGGGTAGGAGAGAAAGGTGTGCGAGCGCATGTAGCTGATGAGCCGGCCGATCTGTCCCGCGAACACCACCCCGAGCACCGAGAGCGGCACCAGCACAACGAAGGGCGTCAGCAAGGTCAGGACGCCAGCGGAGAGCGCCTGGCGGCCCTTGAGCGAGCGCGCGAACCGCTCGTGCACCGGATAGAGGATGAAGGCGAGCACCACCGCCCAGCCGATCATCGCCCGCAGCGGTCCAAGCAGCAGACAGAGCGCATAGCCAAGAAGCACTGCGCTCGCAATCACGAAGCAGCGGCGGTAGAAGACCGAATACATGCGCGCCGGAGTTTACGCGATTAGCCGCAAACGCGGTCGAGCGATCGAGTCGAACTCAAACGCACTGCATGACAGTCCGCGAGGCGGCGTAACACTGTGTAAGCGGCGCCGCCGGGTTGCGCCCCTCAGGGGTCAGGGCGGCGTGCGCGAGGCGAGGTTGTCTTTCACGAAGGACTCGTCGGTGAGGCTTTCGAGGAAGGCGATGAGCGCGGCACGCTCGCTCGAGCTGAGCGGAGCACGCGGCAGGCGGCGGTCGGTGGGCGCGCCGCTCGCGGTGCGAGCGCCGATCGCGGAGTAGTGCTCGAGCACCGCCGCGAGCGTTGCAAAGCGTCCATCGTGCATGTAGGGGGCGGTGAGTGCGACGTTGCGCAGCGTCGGTACGCGCATCAGGCGCTTCGTGGTGCCGTTCGTCGCGAAGCTCGCCGGCCCGGTCGCCCCGTCGGCGTCGCGGTAGTTACCGGAGAAATTGAAGCCCGAGTGACAACGCGCGCAGCCCACCTCGGCGGAGTAGAAGAGCGCCATGCCGCGCTTCGCCTCGGGCGTGATCGCGGTGTGCTCGCCCGCGTACACGTAGCGATCGAAGGCGGAGCCACCTGAGATCAGCGTGCGTTCGAAGGCCGCGATGGCCTTGACCAGCTGATCGAACGTCACACCACCCGACTCCCCCGGGAAGGACGCCGCGAACGCGCGCTGGTATGAGGGGTCGGCGCCAAGCTCGGCGCAGAGCGCACTCTCGCGGCCGGCAAGGCCGAGCTCGATCGGGTGGCGGTTGAGGAGCGGCTTGAGCATCTGCGCCTCGAGCGAGCGAGGCCGTGCGTCCGTCCAGCCGAAACTGATGTTGTAGGCGACGTTGACGAGCGCCATGGCGTTATGCGGGAGAGCCTCCCCGGTTGCCCCGAGGGCGAGCGGGCGGCCGTCGGAGAAAGAGCGCGAGGGATCATGGCAGCTCGCGCAGCTATAGGACCTGCTCACCGAGAGCCGCGGCTCGAAAAAAAGCCGCCGCCCGAGAATCACCTTCTCGTCCGACATCGGGTTGTCTTTGGGGACGGCAGGCTTCGGGAAGCCGCGCGGCAGGCGCCACTCGTAGGCCGAGTCCGGCGCGGGCGCTTCCGCCCGCGCCGCACCCGCGAGGAGGCTGAGCAGCGCGAGTGCGCCTAGTGCCAGCTCGCCGCGGCACCGGCGCGGGTGAGGGCGGCGGTCTGCCCGGCTATCTGCTCGCGCTCGTGGATCCACTTGTCAAGGTCGTCGAGACTGGCCGTCGTCGTCCCGGCGCTCGGGGTGGCGCGCTGCGTCGCGACATAGGCCTTCATGGCGGTGAGGAGCTTGCTCGCGAGCTGGCGGTTGCTCGGATACAGATCGAGGTACGCCTGCTGCGCATCGGAGACACGATTGACCCCGAGGTACGCTTCGCCCCGGTACTCGAGCGCGTCCGCGTAGCCGGGCTTGATCGAGAGCGCCTTACCGTAGGCAGCGAGCGCGTCGTCGTAATCGCCGAGCTTGCGGTTGGTATAGCCGAGGTAGTTCCAGGCTTCATAGAGCGAGGGGTCGAGCTGCACCGCAGTCTCGAACTTCCCGAGCGCCGAGCCGTAGTTGTCGTGCGCCTCCTTGGTGGCCTTTTCCTTTTTTCCCGCATCACTCTGTTGCGTGGCGTCGCCGGCATACCTGTCGGCTTTCTTCACATAGCGCACCCCGTCGTTGTAGGCATCGCGCGCCTGGTCCTGAGGGGTGGCCTGACGAGGGGGCATCGGCATCGCCATGGGCATGCCCCCGCCGCCATTCGCCCAAGCCGTCGCGGCGGTCGCAAGGAGGAGCGAAGCTGACAACACCCCGTAGTGAGCGATGCGCATGGGAGCTTCTCCGGTTCGGTGCGCTTTGAGCAGCGCGAGCTCCCTATGCTGCTCCGGGAGGTGTTGGGCGGCAACCCGGGGCAGCTCGCGCGCTCGTTCCCGGCAGCTCCGTGCCGCTCACCAGCGGTTGCGCAGCTCCCGGAGCTTCAGAAACACGGTGCGGGCATCGGGGCGTTCGCCGATCTCCGGGAATACCTCGCGCAGGCGGGCGATGATGGTCGGGTTCTGGAGCCGAAAGAACGTGTTGATGCGCTTCTCCTCGGCGAGCGTCGTCACCCGTGCCGCGGCGGGCTCGTGCCCGCGCGCCCCTTCGAGAAATGCACTGGCATCCGCGTTACCCGGCTCGCGGTCGAGCGTGAACTCGAGGTTGCGTGCGAGGTACTCGTGGCCGGGAAAGACCCGCGTGTCATCGGGCAGGCGAGCGAGCTGCGTGACGAAGGTCTCGTAGAGAAGTCCCGTGTCGCCGCCGTTATAGGTGTTGCCGGCGCCCGCGTTGAAGAGCGTGTCGCCGCTAAAGAGCGCGGGTTCATCGCCGCGCGCGAGGAGACAGATGTGTGCGAGGGTGTGGCCCGGGGTGTCGAGGCACTCGAGCTCGACCGTGCGGCCGACGCGGATCACATCCCCCTTGGCGAGTCCGCGATCGACGCCGCCGATGCGCGCGGCGGCCTTCTCGTGCGCGAGGATCCTCGCGTGCGTTGCGTCTTTGAGGCCCGCGTTGCCGCCGGTGTGATCGGCGTGCTCATGGGTGTTGAGAATCTGCGTGATCTGCCAGCCGCGCCGGCGCGCGGCTTCGAGGCACATCCGCCACTCGAGCGGATCGACCGCAAGCGCCTCCCCCGACTCGGGGCAGGCAATGAGGTAATGGAAGTTGCGCAGGGAATTTCCTGACCAGACACGCTCGGTCAGCATGGTTCACGCCTTGTGTATCGCCTATCTCAAAGTACCCCGAAACCTCCCCGTGACGCCATAATGGCCTCATGGCACACACGTTTCTGTTCGAGCCGGCCGTGTGGACCGGGGCGGGGACGCTTTACCGCGCGGATGGCGAGCCGCTCGAGGCCATCGGGCGCACCGAGATCGCGCACCGGCCCGAGTGCTGGCTGCTCTCGGGCACGCTCAAGGTGCTCGGCTCGCCGCCGACCGAATTCGTGCAGGCCTACCTCATCGAGCCGCCCGCCGAGGGCGAGGCGAGCATGAAGTGGACGTTCGAGAACGCGATGCTCGGCACGCTGCAGGGGCGTTTCGCCGTGATCGGCGAGTCGATCCTCTCGGTGTACGGCTGCGATGCTTCGGGCTATCACGGTGCCGAGGCACTCGTGCAGGTCGATGCCGACCACTATCGCTCGGCGGGGGTGTTGCTGCTCAAGGACAAGATGGTTTATTCATGGCAGATGAAGCTCACGCGCGAGCACGCGGGGAGTGCCACCCATGCTGGAAGTCCGCAAAAGCGCTGACCGCGGTCATTTCGATCACGGCTGGCTCAATACCTATCACACCTTCTCGTTCGCCGACTATTACGACCCGGCGTGGGTCGAATACGGGCCACTGCGGGTGATCAACGACGATCGGGTCGCCGCGGGCGAGGGCTTCGGCAAGCACGGCCACCGCGACATGGAGATCATCACCTACGTGCTGAGAGGTGCGCTCGCGCACGCGGATTCCATCGGCAACGGTTCGACGATTCGCGCGGGCGATGTGCAGCGCATGAGCGCCGGCACGGGCGTCACGCACAGCGAGTTCAATGCCTCAGATCGCGAGCCCGTGCACTTCCTGCAGATCTGGATCACGCCCGAGGCGGCGCGTCTTGCTCCGTCCTACGAGGAGAGGAATTTCCCGGCGGAGGAAAAGCGCGGCCGCCTGCGGCTCATCGCCTCGCACGATGGCGCGCAGGGCTCCGTTATCGTTCATCAGGACGTGCGCATCTATGCGGGATTGTTCTCGGGGAGCGAGCGGGCCGAATTCGAGCTCGCCGCCGGCCGGCGCGCGTGGCTGCAGATCGCCGGCGGGCGGCTCACGGCCGATGGCACGCAGCTCGAGGCGGGCGATGGCGCACGTTTCAGAGGTCCCGCACGGCTCGCGCTCGCTCAGGGGAGCGAGGCCGAGGTGCTGCTTTTCGATCTGCCCTGACGGCGCGCGTGCTTTACGGGCCGACCGTCCTGAGCGCCGGCAGGTAGTGATCGACGAGGAGGGCTGCGAACAGCCACATGAGATAACGCACCGAGAAGCGGAACACGCGCATCGGGAGCTCCGCGCGAGCGGTGATCTTGAGGGCGAGCGCGTAATAGAGGAAGACCGCGTCCAGTGCGAGCGCCGCGGCGAGATACAAAAGCCCGCTCATGCGCGTGAGGTACGGCATGAGGGTCACAAG
>DASPTE010000113.1:0-3553 GCA_035623585.1 Steroidobacteraceae bacterium
GCGCGTGCTTCGCGCAGCTTGTCGGCGCGCACGCGCGCCATCGCGGCGGCGTTGGCCGCGGGATCGTCGCGGATCGGGATTTGTGCGGCCATGCCCCCCATGGCGTGCGCGCCGCGGTGGTGGCAGGTCTTGATGAGAAGATCCACGTAGGACTTGAGGAAATGACGCTCCATGGTGATCGATGCCCGATCAGGCAGGAGAAAGTCCGCGCGGTTCCGGAATTTCTTGATGAAGCTGAAGATGTAATCCCAACGGCCGCAGTTAAGTCCCGAGGAGTGCTCGCGCAGTTCGTAAAGAATTTCATCCATCTCGAACGCCGCGAGAATCGTCTCGATGAGCACTGTCGCCTTGATCGTGCCGCGGGGCATGCCGAGCGCTTCCTGGGCGGCGACGAAAACCTCGTTCCAGAGGCGCGCCTCGAGGTGACTTTCCAGCTTCGGGAGGTACAGATACGGCCCGGTGCCACCGCGCGCGAGCGCCTCGTGGTTGTTGGCGAGGAACAGCGCAAAGTCGAAGAGCGCCCCCGACACCGTCTCGCCGTTGATGCGCACGTGCTTCTCGGGGAGGTGCCAGCCGCGCGGCCGCACGATTAGCGTCGCGAGCTGGTCGCCGAGCCGATAAACCTTACCGGTCGCAGCATCCTCGTAGCTGATGCTGCCGCGAATCGCGTCGCGGAGATTCACCTGGCCCTGGACGATGTTCTCCCAGGTCGGCGAGCACGAGTCCTCGAAATCCGCCATGAAACAGTTCACCGGCGCATTGAGCGCATTGATGATCATCTTGCGATCGACGGGGCCTGTGATCTCGACGCGCCGGTCCTCGAGATCCTTCGGAATCGGCGCGATGCGCCAGTCGCCCGCGCGCACGGACTCGGTCGCGGGGAGGAATTCGGGCAGCGCGCCGTCATCGAGGAGTTCCTGCCGGCGATTGCGCGCCGCCAGCAGCTCGAGCCGGCGTGGATTGAAACGGCGGTGCAGGCTCGCCAGCAGCTGCAGCGCGAGTGGCGTCAGCACCTCCGCGCCGCGCTCGATCGAGCGCCCGAGAATCTCGACCTTGGGCCCGCTCGCGTCGCGGGACTGCATCTGACCGTGGCTTTCGGCGTTCATGGCGCCCCCAGCATACCTGCACTCCATGCAAATTTGACTATGGAAACTTCACACTGTTAATTTCACAGCTTATCCTCGTATCCCAAACGGGCTTAAGACTATGGCGGAGCTGCTGCGCAAGGGCCACTTCCTCGGAGCGAAGCTGCGCGGGCTGCGCAAGCGCCACGGACTCACGCTCGAGGAGCTGTCGGTGCGCTGCATTCAGAGAAGCCCCGCGATCGCCCCCTCGGTCTCCTACCTGAGCATGATCGAGAGCGGCAAGCGCACACCATCGGCGGAGCTCCTTGAGCTCTTGGCGGCGGTATTTCAACGCTCGCCCGCGTGGTTCCTCGATGAGAATGCGGACCTCGAACTCCCCGCACCCGCGGGCCCGGGCGGGGTGGCAACGCGCGTCCCGCTCGAGCCCGCCTTCCTCTTCTCGCGCAGCCTCCTGCAAGCCGCCATCCCGGAACTTCTGGCTCAGACAGGCACGACCGGACGGCAATTCGCGCACCTCTTGATCCGCTCACACCAGGAGATGTCGCGCAACGATTTCCCCGATCTCGAGCGTGCGGCGGATCAGGTGAGCGAGCGGCGCTTCCCGCTCTCGGTCGAGGACCTGATGAAGCTCTGCAAGCGCCATGGGCTCGAGATTCGCTGGTTCGACCGCAAACCGGTGCTCGCCCGGGACAAGGACCGCGAGGTGCGCAGCATGGTGCGCTCTTTTTTCGAGGCCCCGCGGGTTGTTTACGCAAACCGTGCGCTGCAGGGGGATCGCGCGCGGCTCAAGTTCGATCTCGCCGCGCATATAGGACATAAGGTGCTGCACGGGGGCGATGGCCTGAAGTCCCCGCACGCCACGGGTGGGGAGATGGGCGGCAGCCCCGAGAGCGGCTCGAGCACCGGCGGCATGAATGCCCTCGATGTGCTGCACGCCTGGCGCGACTTCGAGTGCAGTTTCTTTGCCGGCGCGCTGCTCGCCCCGCGCGTGCCCTTCCGGCGCTTCCTCGCCCGCGAGCGCTATCGCGTGGAATCGGGTGCCAAGCTCGAACTTACCCCCGCCGTCGTGATGCGGCGCATGACCAAGGTCTCACCTTATCCGTACTGGCATTTCTTCGATGCCTACCCGCCCGGGTACCTGCGGGCCGTCTACCGTGGCAACGGCATCCCGCTGCCCTGGGGAAATCTCGCGCAGGTGAGCGACCCATGTCCGAACTGGGCCGTCTTTCGCATGATCCACGACGAGCAGGGCGCGAGCCGCTCACAGATATCTGTGCTGCGAGATGGCGAGCACTCGCTCCTCTACTGCTGCCACTCGATCCGTGTGCAGGACATGGCAGGCAATCCACACGTGCTCTCGGTCGGCGTTGATCTCGCACCCGCGCTCGCCTCAAACGGCGTCGCGAGCGCGGCGGTGACCGAATCGATCTTCCGCGAGTGCCTGCACCGGCGCGGCGAGGCGCGTATTCCGAAAGCCGCCGTCGCCATGCTCGATGCCGTTGCGAACGTTCTCAATATCGCCTGGATCGCAGATGCGCTGCGCGAACCCGCGCGCGTCATCTGTCCGCGCAGCAACCGTTGCCCGCGCCCCGAGCGGTGCGAGGTCGCACATCGCTCGCGCGCCCGGGAGATCGCCGAGGTGCGCGAGGAGATACTCGAGCGCGAAGCGTGAGCGGCGCTCATTTAAGATAGCGATCGCCCCACCTGAGGCGACCCGCAGCCATGCCCCGAATGCCAAGAGCGCATCTACTCTCCGCCACGCTCGTGCTTGGCCTCAGCGTGCTGCTTGGGGGTGCAACGAGCCCCCCTGCCCCGCCTGCGGGCGGCGTCGATCTCAACACCGAGCAGCAGAGCGTCGCGGCGTGGCGGGCGCAGCGTCTCGAGCGGCTCGAAAGCGATGACGGCTGGCTCACTCTCTGCGGGCTCTTCTGGCTGAAGGATGGCGACAATACTTTCGGACGTGCCAAAGCGAACTCACTCGTCCTCGACAACAGTTCCCTCGCCGACACCGCCGGCAGCTTCATCCTCAGCCACGGAGCCGTGCGCTTCATCGCGCGCCCGGGGAGCGGCGTCACTCACGATGGCCGGGCGGTGAGTTCAATCGAGCTGCACGCGGATGCCTCGGGTGAGCCGACCGTGCTTGCGAGCGGCTCGCTCCGGTTTTATCTCATCGAGCGCGCCGGAAACTTAGGCGTGCGGGTACGCGATCTCCAAAATCCGCACCGCCGCGACTTTCGCGGCCTCGAGTACTTTCCGGTGAGTAGCGCCTGGGTCGTCGAGGCGCGCTTCGAGCGCTACGAGCCCGTGCGACACCTCAAGATCATGAACATCCTCGGCATGCTGGACGAGGCACAATCGCCCGGCGCAGTGGTGTTCACGAAGGACGGCCGCGAGTGGCGTCTCGACACCGTGCTCGAAAGTGCGGGCGACCAGGAACTCTTCATCATGTTCGCGGACGCAACCAGCGG
>DASPTE010000118.1:0-12057 GCA_035623585.1 Steroidobacteraceae bacterium
CACCTCATGCTCTTCGAGCAGGTGGTGCGGCGCGGTAGCGTGAGCGCGGCGGCGCGCGCCGCGCACCTGAGCCAGCCGGCGGTTACCCAGGCCGTCGCTCACATCGAGGCCGCATTGGGAGCGCGGCTCCTCAAACGCAGCTACTCGGGACTTGAGCTCAGGGGCGCGGGGCATGCGGCCGCGGCGCGGGTCACACGCGCGCTGCAGATGCTGCGGGAAGTGCTCCTCGCGGTGCGCACCCGCTCGGCGAACGGGTCACCGAGCGAGGTCCTGAGCGGGATCACATCGACGCAGCTCAACGCGCTCATTGCCGTCGCGGAAGAGGGTGCCTTTGCGCGCGCCGCACGGCGCGCCGGGCGGGCCCGCGCCGCCGTGCACCGAGCGGCGCGGCAGCTCGAGAAATCCCTCGGTACCGAGCTCTTCGAGACCACGAGCTTCGGGGTGCGTCCGACCCGCGAGGCGGAGAAACTCGCGCTACGCACGCGCTTGGCGTTCGCCGAGATCGCGCAGGCGCAGGCGGAGGTGGCAGCGGCCGAGGGCAAGGGGAGCGGTGCGACGACGATCGGTGCGATGCCGCTCGCGCGTAGTGTGCTAGTCCCGCGGGCGGTGCTCGAGTTCTGCGCGGCACGCCCCGAGCACGCGATCACGATCCTCGATGGGCCCTACGAGAGCATGCTCGGTGCGCTGCGCCGCGGCAGCGCCGATGTGCTGGTCGGGGCCCTGCGCGATCCCATCCCGTACGAGGACATCGTGCAGGAGCACCTCTTCGATGACCCGCTCGCGATCGTGGTCGGCGCCCGGCACCCCCTCGCCGGTTCGGGCGCACCGACCCTGGCCGCGCTCGCGCGTTTTCCCTGGATCGCGCCGCGGCGCGATTCCCCGCTCCGTCGGCACTTTGATGCGCTCGTCGGCCGTCTCGCCGTCGAGCGCGCCGTGGCACCGATCGAGTGTAATTCGCTCGTCGCGGCCCGCTCGTTGCTGCTCTCGAGTGATCGGGTCATGCTCCTCTCCGCGCACCAGATTCATCACGAGCTCGAGAGTGGCCAGCTCATCGCTCTGCCGCACCCCCTTGGATCCGTGACCCGCTCGATAGGACTAACCACGCGCCGCGACTGGCGGCCGACCGAGGTGCAGGCGCAGCTCGTTGAGGGGCTGCGGCGCCACGCGCGCATCATTTCCGCCGCGCAGCTTGCCGGGCAATCGGCCAGGGGATGAGGAGGAACAGGACTCCGATGCGTACCACTCAGGTAGCGATCGTCGGTGCGGGACCTTCCGGGCTCCTGCTCTCACAGCTCCTCGCGCGCGCGGGCGTCGATTCCGTGGTTCTCGAGCGGGAGTCGCGCGAGCACGTCGAGGGGCGCATCCGCGCAGGGCTTCTCGAGTGGACCACCGTGGAACTCCTCGAGGAGGCGGGAGTGGGTGCGCGGATGATGCGCGAGGGGCTCACGCACGATGGGATCGAAGTCGCCTTCGCGAACCGCTCCCACCGGATCGATCTGAAAGGGCTGACCGGGAAGAGCATGCTCGTCTACGGCCAGAGCGAGCTTCAGAAGGATCTCGCCGACGCGCGCTCAAACGAAGACGGGGCCGTGCTCTGGGGAGTGCGCGATGTGGCGCTCCACGACTGGGAGCGCGGGCCGCCGAGGGTGACCTACGGCCACGAGGGCTCACCTCGTGAGCTCCGCTGTGACTTCATTGCCGGGTGCGACGGCTACCACGGCGTCAGCCGCCAAAGCGTGCCGCGCGAGAAACTCGCGCACTACGAGCGCGTCTATCCGTTCGGGTGGCTCGGACTCCTCGCCGATGTGCCCCCGCTCCACGAGGAGCTCGTGTACGCGACTCACGAGCGCGGCTTCGCGCTTTGCAGCATGCGATCGCGCGGCAGGAGCCGCTACTACGTGCAGTGTTCGCTCGAGGACAAGGTCGCCGAGTGGCCCGATGAGCGCTTCTGGGACGAGCTGCGCGCGCGCCTGCCCTCTCGCTACGCCGCGCGCCTGATCAGCGGCGCCTCGCTCGAGAAGAGCATCGTGCCGCTAAGAAGCCTCGTGACCGAGCCGATGCAGTTCGGGCGCCTGTTCTTGGTGGGCGATGCGGCGCACATCGTGCCGCCGACCGGAGCGAAGGGGCTCAATCTCGCAGCGGCCGATGCGCGCGTGCTCTCGCGCGGCCTGAGCGAGTACTACCAAAGCGGCAGCAGGCAGCTCCTCGATGAGTATTCCGAGCGCGCGCTCGCTCGGGTGTGGAAGGCGACGCGCTTTTCCTGGTGGTTCACGACTCTCATGCACAGCTTTTCCGCCGACCCGTTCGCGCAGCGTTTGCGCGCTGCGGAGTTGGAGTATCTCGCGAGATCGAGCGCCGCCTCCCACTCGCTCGCCGAGAACTACGTCGGCCTCGGCCTCGACTGACGAGCTTTAGCCTCGACTGGCGAGCTTGACGTACGGCCCGCGCCGATGGTATGCAACACTTACAACAACACGGATCCGCCCGATGCCTAGCGTCACCTTGTACCACTGGGAACCGAACGCCAATTCGGGCAAGCCTATGCTCGCGCTCATGGAGAAGGGCGTCGCGTTCGAGAGCCGCTACCTCGATCTCTTGAGTTTCGACCAGCACAAGCCCGAGTACCTCGCCATCAATCCCCAGGGGACGATCCCGGCGATGCTGCACGGTCGGCGCGTCCTCACCGAATCCACGGCGATCATGGAGTACGTGGATGAGGCGTTCGAAGGTCCGCGCCTCATGCCCGAAGACCCCCGCGACCGCTGGCGCGTGCGCTGGTGGATGAAATTCATGGACCAGTGGTTGGGTCCGAGCTTCTCGATGATCGGCTGGAGCGTCTTCGTAGGACCCGCGGTCCGCGCGCGGGACCCGCAGGAACTCGAGGGCGCCATCGAGCGCATTCCGCTCCCCGAGCGGCGCACGGCCTGGCGCAAGGCGATCTCCGGCAATTTTGGCGCCGACGAGATGCAGGAGTCGCGCCGGCGCGTGGCGCTCGGCATCCGCATGCTGGAGGAGGAGCTTGGCAAGCGCCCCTGGCTCGCGAGCAACGCCTACAGTCTCGCCGACATCAACGGGTTCAATCTTGCGTACGCGCTGCCCGTCACGCAGCCGACGCTGTCGAACGACGAACTCACTCCCAACATTCTGCGCTGGCTGCGCGCGATCTATGCGCGGCCGGCCAGCAAGGCCTGCTGGGCGATGTCGAGGACCAGCATGGGGAAGCGTGTCGCCATCCTCGAGCAGCCGCATATCGGCGCAGGCCAGCCAGCATGACGACCACGCTCTATCACGGCGAGCCGAACGGGCCCTCGCTCAGCGTGCTCGCGGCGCTCTTCGCCAAAGGAGTGCCGGCGGATCTTCGGCACATCGATCTCGCGCGCGGCGAGCGTCACGGCCTGCCGTTCGCGAAGGACTCACTGGTCGCGATGAGCATCGAAGGCGAGGGACCGGTGCTCGTGGTTGACGGCGAAGCGATGACGGATTCGGTGTTCATCGCCTGTTATCTCGATGACGTTGGAAGCGGGCCCGGGCTCCGCCCCGCTGACCCCTACGAGCGCTGGGAGACGATGCGCTGGTGCCGGCAGATGATCGAGCGAACGGCCCCCGCGGCCGCCTATCTTGGCTGCCGGGCAAACCCGCCGAAGCCGGACGCGGCGCTCCTTGGGAGGATCGCGAGTGTCGATCTGCGCGCGCGCTGGGACGAGATCGCGGCGGGACGCTTCTCCGAGGACAAGCTCGCCGACAGCCGCGCGAAGATCGCCCAGGCCGTGGAGAAAACCGAGGACCAACTCGCTGGCCGGGATTGGCTCATGGGCGAATTCTCCATCGCCGATCTCGAAAGCTACGCCTGGCTCGCCGGCATGGTGCGCCTCGTGCCCGCGGCATTTGCCACAAAACCCCGCACCAAGAGCTGGCTCGAGCGCACCAAAGCGCAGCCCGCCATCGCTCGGGCCCTCGCGCTCGCGCGCACGCCCGACCCCGCCGCCAGCTGGAGCGTGGGGCCGGAAATCAACCGCTGGGGCTGAACGACGCCCGGAAGGCACAAGATGGCCATCAAACTCTACACGGCGGCGACGCCGAACGGCTGGAAGGTCTCGATCGCGCTCGAGGAAATGGGTCTGCCGTACGAGGTGCGGATGATCGATTTCTCGACGCTCGAGCAGAGGGCCGACTGGTATGTGAAACTCAATCCGAACGGCCGCATTCCAACCCTCGACGATGACGGGTTCATCATCTTCGAGTCGGGCGCCATCCTCATTTATCTGGCGGAGAAGACCGGGAAGTTCCTGCCGAAGGACGTGCAGGGCAGAAGCCGCGTGATCCAGTGGCTCATGTTCCAGATGTCGGGGGTGGGTCCCATGATGGGACAGCTGAATGTGTTCGCGCGCTACTTCCCGGAGAAGATCCAGTCGGCGATCGAGCGCTATCAGCGCGAGGTGACACGGCTCTTCGGGGTGCTCGACCGCCAGCTGGCGACTCACGAATACATCGCGGGCGACTACTCGATTGCGGACATCGCGCTCTGGCCCTGGGTGTCGGGACACGACTACTCCGGGGTGAGCGTCGCTGAGTTCGCGAGCGTTCAGCGCTGGCTTGCGCTCGTCGGCGCACGCCCGGCCGTGCAGGCGGGCAGGGATGTGCCGATCAGGCGCGACCGCGCAGCGGAGATCGAGATCGCGAGGAAGGCGGCTTCCAAGATGCTCGTATGAGCGCGCGGCATGATTGATCTTTCCAAGGTTCGCGCGATTGATGTGCACGTGCATGCCGATGTTCCGTGCCACGATCCCGAGGATCCCATCATGGGGCGCTTCTACGATGCGGCGTCCGCTTACTTCAAGGCGCCGCGCGCGCGCCCGAAGATTCCCGAGATCATCAGCCACTATCGCGCCGAGCGCATCGCGTTCTGCCTCTTCACGGTCGATTGCGAGAGCAGCATCGGCGCAAAACGCGTGAGCAATTACGAGATCGCAGACTTCGCGGCGAAGAACGACGACATCGTCATCCCCTTCGCCTCGATCGATCCGCGCAAGGGGAAGAAGGGCGCGCTCGAGGCGCGCGATCTCATCGAGAAGCACGGCGTGCGCGGCTTCAAGTTCCACTCCATCATGCAGGACATCGATCCGGCCGATCGCATCGCCTACCCGATCTACGAGGTGATCGCGGCGCACAAGCTCCCGGCGATCTTCCACACCGGGCACTCGGGCATGGGCACCGGAATGCCCGGCGGGGGGGGCGTGCGTCTCAAGTGGGGCCGGCCGATGCTGATCGACGACGTCGCCGTCGATTTCCCCAACATGAAGATCATCCTCGCGCACCCGAGCTGGCCCTGGGTGGACGAGAGCCTCTCGATGGCGCTCCACAAGGACAATGTCTACATCGACCTCTCGGGGTGGAGCCCGAAGTATTTCCAGCCGCAGATCATCCAGTACGCGAACGGCCCGCTGAAGAGCAAGATGATGTTCGGCTCGGACTTCCCGCTCATTCGCCCCGAGAAATGGCTCGAGGCCGCAGCGCAGGTCGGCTTCAAGCCCGAAGTCATGCCGGGCATCGTCAAGGACAACGCGGCGCGGCTCCTGGGACTCAAGTGAGCGAGTTCGCGAATCGGCACGTGCTCGTCACCGGCGCCTCGAGCGGCATCGGGCTCGCGACCGCAAAGCTCCTCGCCCGCTCGGGCGCGCGCGTCTCGCTCATCGCGCGCCGCGGGACTCTCCTCGCCGAGGCTGTGGATGGGATCGCGCTCGATGGCGGTGAGGCGACCTACGCGGCCGCCGATATCGCGGACCGTACTGCGCTCATGGCGGCAATCGACGCAAGCGAGCGCGCCTTCGGACCCGTCGCCGGGCTCTTCGCCAACGCAGCCAATCCCGGGCGCTTCGGACCGCTCACGGAGTACGACGATGAGCTCTTCGATGCCGTACTGCGCACCAACCTGACCAGCATCTTCTGGGCGATCAAGCGCGTGCTGCCCGGCATGCTCGCGCGCCGGAGCGGGAGCATCGTTTTGACGGGGAGCGTCGCGAGCGCGCGCGGCCTGCCGCAGAACGTCGCTTACGTCGCCTCGAAGCACGCCGTGGTGGGACTCGCGCGCGCGGCGGCGATCGAGGCCGCGCCGCACAACGTGCGCGTGAATTGCGTCCTGCCCGGTCTCATCGAGACACCGCTTCTCATGCATCTCCCGGTACCGCCCGAGGCGATCCGTGAGCGCCTCGCGCCGATGGTGCCGCTTGGGCGCATCGGCACGCCGGAGGAGCTCGCGGAGCTCGTCTCATTCCTCCTCTCCGACCGCGCCAGCCATATCACCGCCCAGACGATCGCGGTGGATGGCGGCATGCTTGGCACTCTCACACCACGACACTAGGTCAGCCATGACTTTGAAGTACTACCACGCGGAGCCCGCGGCAAACTCACTCAAGTCGATGATCCCGCTTATCGAGAAGCGCCTGCCGTACGAGAGCATCTACGTCGACCTCCATAAGTTCGAGCAGCATGAGCCCTGGTTCGTGGCGATCAATCCGGAGGGCCAGGTGCCGGTGCTCGATCACGACGGCGTGATCATCACTCACACCACCGTCATCAACGAGTACCTGGAGGATGTATTTCCCGACATTCCGCTGCGACCGCGCGATCCGGTCGGCGCCGCCCGGATGCGCTACTGGAACAAATTCTGCGACGAGCAGGTGATGAACTACGTGTCGATCCACGGCTGGCATCGCATGGTAGGCATCATCGCGCGCAGCATCGAAGGGGGCGAGTTCGACCGCCTGATGGAGCGCATCCCGCTGCCCGATCAGCGCAAGAAGTGGCGCGCGGCGCGCTCGGGTTTCAACGAGGCGGACCTTGCCAACGCGACCGAGAAGATCCGCTACGCGGTGGACAAGGTGGAGAAGCAGCTCGGGGAGACCGGGTGGATCGCAGGTAACGCGTACACGCTCGCCGACATCAATTTCTTTTCGATGTGCGGCATGTCTGTCGAGCGCATGTTCCCGGAGCTCGAGGTCGGCAAGCGCGCGCCGCGCCTCGTCGAATGGCGCGAAAAGATGAAGGCGCGTCCGGCGGTCAAACGCGCCCTTTCAGGCGAGGATCGCACGGCGCCGGGACTGAGGACCTGGACGGGAGAGGCACGATGAATGGAACCAAGATGCGCGCGTGGCAGCTGCCCGCGGGATGCACCTCGATCGAGCAGGCGAAGCTCATCGAACTGGCGCGACCCGATCCGGGGCCCGGCGAGGTGCTCGTGCGCGTGCGCGCAACCTCCCTCAACTACCGCGACCAGGCGATCGCCTTGGGGCGCTATTTCGGCTCGGCGATCAAGGCGGCCGGGTCGCCGCTTTCGGATGGTGCCGGGGTCGTGGAAGCGGTCGGTGCGGGAGTCAAGTCCATCGCCACGGGCGATCGCGTGGCGGGCACCTTCTTCCAGGGCTGGGTCGATGGGCCACCGCCCGCGGTCAAAGGCGATGCGCTGGGTTGTCCGCCCGCCAAGGGGATGCTCGCGGACTACGTGGTGTTGCCCGAGACGGGCGTCGTCAAGCTCGCGAAGTCCCTGAGTTTCGAGGAGGCGGCGACGCTGCCGTGCGCCGGGGTCACGGCGTGGAATGCGCTCATGAAGGGGCTGCGTCCGCTCGAGCGCGGGCAGAGCGTGCTCCTCATCGGCACGGGGGGCGTGTCGCTTCTCGCACTGCGCATCGCGAAGGCGGCCGGCGCGCGTGTCATCGCGACCTCTTCGAACGATGAGAAGCTCGCGCGCGTCAAAAAACTCGGAGCGGACGCGACCGTGAATTACAAATCAGAAGCGAAGTGGGGCGCGAAAGCCGCCGAGCTCGCCGGCGGCGGGATCGATCACGTGGTGGAAGTGGGCGGGCTCGGAACGCTCGCGCAATCGATCCAGGCGGTGGGTTTCGGCGGGGAGATCTCGCTGATTGGGGTGCTCACGCTCCAGGGCGACACCAACCCGATGCCGCTCATGGTCAAGGGGGCGAGTCTGCGCGGCATATTCGTCGGCTCCACCGCCATGGCGCGCGAGCTGAACGCGTTCGTGGACGCCCACGGGATCAAGCCCGTGGTCGACCGCGTGTTCGACTTCGCGGACGCCAAGGCCGCGTACGCCTACCAGGGCTCCCCGGCGCTTTTCGGGAAAGTGGTGATCGCGAGCCCCGCTTAGGCTCGCGTTCCGCGCCAGGGCCGCCCGGCGCTCCGCGTCATTTGTTTGTGTCACATACAAACTGCGTTATGATCGAACGCGAGGCAGGGGGGATCGCTCATGGCCGCGCGTAATCTAGAAGAAATCCTGGCGGGGGCCGGCAACCCGGTGCGGATGCTGCGCAACTCGCAGCTTGGCGCCTACGTCTATCCCGTGGTCGCGCCCGAATTCAGCAACTGGCGGAGCGAAATGTGGGCCTGGCAACACAGCGCCGTGCTCTTCGACCAGACCCACCACATGGTCAACCTCTACGTGCGCGGTAAGGACGCACTGAAACTCTTCAGCGACACCGCGATCAACTCCATGGCAGGCTTCAGCGTCAACAGGGCGAAGCAGTACGTGCCGACCACCCCTTACGGACACGTGGTGGGCGATGGCATCGTCTTTTATCTCGCGCCCGAGGAGCTTCTGTACGTCGGCCGGGCGCCGGCCTCGAACTGGCTGCGCTTCAACGCCGCGCAGAGCGGCTACGACCTGAAAGTCGAGCTTGATGACCGCTCGCCGATGCGCCCGATGGGCAAGCCCGTGACACGCACCGTGTGGCGCTTCCAGATCCAGGGGCCGAATGCGTGGAAGGTCATCGAGAAACTCAACGGCGGTCCGCTCGAGCAGCTCAAGTTCTTCAACATGTCGACCATGAAGATCGCAGGCAGAACCGTGCGCACGCTGCGACACGGGATGTCGGGGGCACCTGGGCTCGAGATCTGGGGTCCGTATGCGGAGCAGGAGGAGATTCGCGCCGCGATACTGGACGCCGGCAAGGAGTTCGGCCTCGTGCCCTGCGGCAGCCGCGCCTATCCTGCGAACACGCTCGAGTCGGGTTGGATTCCATCACCCCTGCCCGCGATCTACACGGGCGAGAAGCTCCGCGCGTACCGGGAGTGGCTCGGACCCGATAGCTACGAGGCCACGGGCTCGATCGGCGGGAGCTTCGTCTCGGAGAACATCGAGGACTACTACCTCAATCCCTTCGAGCTCGGCTACGGCTCGTTCATCCGTTTCGATCACGATTTTCACGGCCGCGACGCTCTGCAGCGCGTAAAACCCGAGACGCAGCGCAAGAAGGTAACGCTCGCCTGGAACCCCGACGACATGACGAAGATCCTCGCCTCGCTTTTTAGTCCCGAAGGCCAGCAGTACAAATTCTTCGACGTGCCGCTTGCCAACTACGCGTCCTCGAACTACGACCGTGTGATCGATGCGGACGGCAAGACGGTCGGTCTCTCCATGTTCAGCGGCTATAGCTACAACGAGAAGCAGGGGCTGAGCCTCGCCATCGTGCGTCCGGAGATCCCGATCGGCACCGAGCTTCGGGTCGTCTGGGGCGAGGAGAACGGCGTCACGCGCAAGACGACGGTCGAGCCACACAAGCAGATCGAAGCGCGCGTCATCGTAAGCCCCGTGCCCTACAGCCGCGTGGCCCGCGAAACCTACAAGACCGGCTGGCGCACGCGCGGCGGCGCCTGACGCGCCGCGCCGGACGCGCCGGCGGCGCGGTTTCGACATGCGCCTCGTGCTCGGCGCACACTGAGCTCCGCGCCCGACAAGACATCCGAAATAACGGAGATCGCATATGCCATCAGAACCTGCGGCACAAGCGGATTCCGTCCCTCCCCACGTCCGGCTCATCGAGATGGGCACCGCCTCGTGGATAACGATGATCATTCATGGGGCGGCAAGGATCGGCCTCGCGGATCACTTCGACGGCGGCAAGAAGACGGCCGAAGAGCTCGCTGGACCCACCGGCACACACGCTCCCTCACTGCGCCGTCTCATGAGAACGCTGGCAGGGCTTGGGGTCCTCGTGGAGGGCCCACCCGGTGAGTTCGCACTCACGCCGCTCGGGGAAGCATTGAAAAGCGGTGCACCCGGCTCTGCGCGAGCCTCGATCCTGTCTTTGGCGGGGGACCGATTCTGGCGCTCGATGGGGGAGTTTCCCTACGCGCTTCAGACCGGCAAGCCGGCTCATGTGAAAGCGCACGGCCTGCCGCTTTTTGACTGGCTGACCAAACACCCTGAAGAGGCGGCGCTTTTCAGCGAGACGATGATGGGTTTTCACGGCAGAGAACCCGCTGCCCTTGCCGCCGCGTACGACTTCTCCAAGTTCGGGACGCTCGTCGATGTGGGCGGGGCAACGGGGCACCTCCTGACCACGGTACTCGGCCGCTACCCAGGCCTGCGCGGTGTGCTCTTTGACATGCCCTACGTCGAGCGCAATGCGAGGGAACTCATCGCCTCGCGAGGCCTGAGCGATCGAATCTCAATCTCGACGGGCAGTTTCTTCGATGCGGTACCGCCCGGGGGCGATGCGTATCTTCTCTCGCACATCATCCACGACTGGACTGAAGAGCAGTGCCTCAAGATCCTCGGGAACTGCCGCAAGGTCATGAAGCCTGACGGCAAGCTCCTGATTGTTGAAATGGTGCTGCCGCCGGGTAACACGATGCACCCGGGAAAAATCCTCGACATGATCATGCTCGTCGGCCCAGGTGGCCAGGAGCGGACCGAGGAGGAGTACCGGGAGCTTCTTGGCAAGGCGGGTTTTCGGCAGACGCGCGTCGTGCCGACGGAGTCTGCCGTGAGTGTGGTGGAGGGTGTCCTCGCCTGAGGAATCGGATCGGGTAACGCAGACTTTTGCTCCGGCGACGCGGAGGAGACCATGCACGAGATCAAGCTCAGTGCCGAATTGTTGAATCAGATCCAGGCGCAGCGCGGACAACTGCATCCCTTCGATCGCCTCCACATGCAGCGCACCGCGCATATCGTCGTCGATCTGCAGAACGGTTTCATGGAAGAGGGCGCGCCGGTCGAGGTCCCGCTCGCGCGCGAGATCGTCCCGAACGTCAACTCGATCTCCGCCGCGGTACGCCGCCGCGGCGGGCGGAACGTCTTCCTGCGCATGACGGTGGATTCTGATTCGCTCGCGAGCTGGTCGAACTGGTTCGCACACATGCATACGCCCGGGAGTCGGGCCGGGGTCACGAAAGGTTTCGCACGCGACGCGCACTACTGGCAGCTCTGGCCCGAGCTCGAGGTCGACAAATCCGACCATCTCATCGAGAAGACCCGCTTCGGAGCCTTCGTGCCAGGCGCGAGCCGCCTGCACGAGCTCCTGCAGGGTATGGGCATCGATACCCTGATCATCAGCGGCACCCTCAGCAACTGCTGCTGTGAATCGACGGCACGCGATGCCATGCAGATGAACTACAAGGTCATCTTCGTCTCGGACGCGAACGCAACATTGAGCGATGCGGCGCACAACGCGACGCTCGAGAATATGGCGCTGCTCTTCGCCGACGTCATGACGACCCGGGAAGTTCTGAGCGCGCTCGCGCGGTCGGTTCCCGCAGATCTCGAGGACGCACCCTCCGCGCACCGAAGCGCCGCCGTGGGGAAGCGCCCGTGAGCCGGCAGAATGTCGAGCCTCCCGAAGACGAGAGCTGGTTCTCTCGCGGGCAGCTCAAAAGTCTCGAACGCGCCGGGAGTTCTGATGAGCTGCGCGCCGCCGTGCCGACGCGCAACGTTTCGAACGGCGAGTACGTGCCCTTGGCGCAGACCGGTTCGCAGCGCGAAGTCGAGGCACGCGTGAGGACGCTGGCGGAGGGGGCAGCGCGCAGACTCGCTCTGTCACGCCGCCGCTTCCTCTCGGGAGCGGGCGGGATGGCGGCATCCTTCATCGCCATGAACGAAGTCTTCGGACCGTTCTTCGATGCGCAGCCGCTCGAGCTTTTCGAATCGGCTGCAGCGGCCGAACGCGGGCCGCCTCAGGACCTCTTCGTCTTCGATGACCAGCTGCACATGGTGCGCGACAGCCAGGGGGCCGCGGGCCTCCCGCTGCGCGCCACCTCGCAAGGTGCGGG
>DASPTE010000121.1:0-6791 GCA_035623585.1 Steroidobacteraceae bacterium
CGCCAACTGCGGCCCGATGGTGCTCGATGCGCTGATCCAGCTCAAAGCCGTCACCGATTCGTCATTGACCTTCCGTCGCTCGTGCCGCGAGGGAATCTGTGGCTCGTGCGCCATGAACATCAACGGTGTCAACCGCCTCGCCTGCATCACGGCGATGGAGGACTTGCGCGGGGACATCCGCATCTACCCGCTGCCGCATCTGCCGGTGGTGAAGGATCTGGTCCCGGACCTCACCCACTTTTATGCGCAGTACGCGTCCGTGCAGCCCTGGCTTCAGACCACGACCCCGGCCCCGCCCGATCGCGAGCGGTTACAGTCGAAGGAGGATGAGGCGAAAATCGACCGCCCATCGGCCTGCATCCTCTGCGCCTGCTGCTCGACCGGTTGCCCGAGCTATTGGTGGAACAGCGAACGCTTCCTTGGCCCCGCGGCACTCCTCGCCGCGTACCGCTGGATCATCGACAGCCGCGACGAAGCGACCGGCGAGCGACTTGATGCGCTTGAAGATCCCTTCCGACTGTACCGCTGTCACACCATCATGAATTGCACGGACGTGTGTCCGAAGGATCTGAGTCCCGGGCGCTGGATCGCCGAGATAAAGAAGATGCTGCTCGAGCGGCGGGGCTGAGCCGGGGGAGGCGGATGACCGGTTCAGGGCAGGCGACCGATCCCGAGGCGGGTGAACTCGGGCGCCTGCGCTGGCGCAGCCGCCGCGGCATGAAGGAGCTCGATGTGCTCCTCGAGCGCTATACCCGGGTCGCACTGCGGACGAGCTCGCCCGGTGAGCGGCGGCTCTTCGAGCGGCTGCTCGCCCTTCCCGACCCCGAGCTCGCAGGTTATCTCCTGGGTGACGAGCACCCCGGAGAGCCTGAAATGTTATGGCTTGTCAGGCGTATCCGGGACTTATGAGCCGGGCGGCGCTATTCTGGTGTGATGGGCGCCCGTTTTTGCGACCCGATTGTTATGCTGAACTTTTACAAGGACCCACAGTCTATCGAGCGCGCGGTGCGGCGGCCTTCTCGCAGGGAGTAGCGGGTCGGATGAGCGCCGATGCGAGTGATTTGAGCCTGGTTCGCCGCGTGCAGCGCGGGGACAAGGGCGCGTTCGATGCGCTGGTACTCAAGTACCAGCACAAACTCGTCAAGTTGGTGATGCGCTATGTGCGTAACCCGGCGGAGGCGGAAGACATTGCCCAGGAGGCCTTCATCAAGGCGTACCGGGCGCTGCCGCAGTTTCGGGGCGAGAGTGCTTTCTACACCTGGCTGTACCGGATCGCCATCAATACCGCGAAGAACGCTCTGGTCTCGCGCGATCGCAGCCCGATCGACTATGACCTAGACCGCCACCAAGGCGATGAGTCCTACGACATGCAAAGCCGCATGAAGGATTCTGAGACCCCGGAAGGTCTTGTGCTGACGGACGAGATCCGCTCGACCGTCAACGCCGCCATCGACGCGCTGCCCGAGGACCTGCGCACCGCCATCGTGCTGCGGGAACTCGAGGGGCTTTCTTACGAAGAGATTGCCGGTGCCATGGATTGCCCTGTCGGTACCGTGCGCTCGCGCATCTTCAGGGCCCGAGAGGCCATCGACCAGCGCTTGCGCGAGGTTTTTGAAGGTGGCCTCGGCCGTGCAGAGGAAATCGGATGAACGAAGAACTCGATAGTCAACTCTCCGCCATGTTCGATGACGAGTTGCCGTCAGCGGAGTGCGAGCTGCTGGCGCGGCGTCTGTCGCGCGACGGCGAACTGAAGGCCCGCTGGGGTCGCTATGCCGTGCTCGGGGCGGCGATCCGCGCCGAACGCGGCGTGCGTCTGAATGCAGCGCTCGCAGGCCGCGTGAGCGCGCTGCTCATCACCGAGCCGGCGCTCGCCACACCCACCGTCGCGCGCGCTTCGCCCGTGCGCTGGTGGCAGCCCGTTGCCGCAGTGTCCCTCGCCGCCGGAGTGGCGGCGCTCTCGATCCTCTGGCTCCGCACGCAGTCACCGGGTGCGCCGCTTAGCGCGCGCGCCGATCGCCCCGCACCATCGCAGGGGGTGAACACGGGCGTACGCTCCTCTTCCTCTCCGTACATTTACACCGTACCCCAGGCGCCCGCGGCCCGGCCTGTCGTGGTGCCGAGCACCGAGCTCGCCAACTATGTGGTCGCGCACAGCATGTTCTCCTCGCAGGTCGAGCGTCATAACCTGCTGTCGGCCTTCATGACGAGCGAACCGGGGACGGCTGCCGGAGCCGAGGAACCTGAGAGCGATGCGAAGATCATTGCGCACTAGCGAGCCGCTCCTCGCGCTCGCGCTTGCCTGGGCCGGGGTCGCGGTCGCGCAGGAACCGGCGCGCTGGCTCGAGCGCATGGATCAGGCGCTCACGACGCGCAACTATGACGGTACGTTCTCGCATTGGCACGGCGGGCGCGTCGAGATGCTGCGCATCATTCACCGCGTGCAGGACGGTGTCGTGTCCGAACGGCTCGCCTCGCTCGATGGCTCGGGACGCGAGTTCATCCGCATCGGCAGCAACCTCACCTGTTACCTTCCCGACAAGCGCACCGTGCTCGTCGAGCAGCGGCCGCCGCAACAGCCGCTCGTCGGCTTCCCGGTGGTCAACGACCAGACCGCGAGCTTCTATGAGATCCGCGAGGTCGCCCGCGTGCGTCTCAACCGGCACGACACGCACCTGATCAGCGTGACTCCGAAGGACGAATACCGCTACGGCTATCGACTGTGGATCGATGATGCGACGGCGCTGCCGATCAAGACGCAGCTGTGCGATCCGAGCGGGCATGTGATCGAGCAGATCCTGTTTGCGAACCTGACGCTCGCCGCGCGCATTCCCGACGCGGCCTTCAAGCCCGATGTCGCGACCGTGGGTTTCGAGTGGTTGCGTAACGCCGCACCGCCGGCCGTGCCCCCCTCGCAGGCAGCTGCCTGGGGCGCGGTGCAGCTGCCGCCGGGCTTTCGCATGACCGTCCGCTCAGCGCAAGTATTTCCGGGGTCGCCGGCCGTCGTCGACCATCTCGTGTTCACCGACGGCCTCGCTTCGGTGTCGGTGTTTGTCGAGATGCAGATCTCGCAGCCCGAAGGGGCTGCGGTGCCGAAGGCCGCTACCGTCGGTTCCTCTTCGGCATTCAGCACCGTGGTCGACGGACACAAGATCACGGCCGTCGGCGAAGTGCCGCCCGCCACCGTGCAGTTCATCGCCACTCAGGTGAAGGCGCAGCCCGCGCCGCCCGCCCCGCACCCCTAGCGTCCCGTGAGCGTGCGGCAGCAGCTTACCCTCGTGCGCCGCCACGACTGTGCACTCTGCGAGGAGATGCTCGTGGAGCTTGAGCGGTTCGGCAGGAGTGTGCCGCTGCCCCCGCTTGAGCTCGTCGATGTCGACTCGGATCCGCTCCTTAAGCGCCGTCACGGGTTCGACGTCCCGGTGCTGCTTCTCGATGGTACGGTCGTCTGCCGCCATCGCCTGGACACGGGTGAATTGCGGCGGCTGTTACGCGCCTGATCCGGCTGCGGCCGCCCGACCGCCCGCACTCGCGACCGAAACTTCCCTATAATCCGCCGCGCCGCTCGGCTGATGGCGCGGCAGCTGAGGGCGTAGTTGCGGATTCATGCAGCACATACGTAATTTCTCCATCATCGCGCACGTCGATCACGGCAAGTCGACCCTCGCCGACCGCTTCATCGAGCTCTGCGGGGGTCTCGCCGACCGCGAGATGCAGGCGCAGGTGCTCGATTCCATGGAACTCGAGCGCGAGCGCGGTATCACCATCAAGGCGCAGAGCGTCACGCTCTACTACCGCGCCCGCGACGGTGAGCGCTACCAGCTCAATATGATCGACACCCCGGGGCATGTGGATTTCTCCTACGAGGTCTCGCGCTCGCTCGCGGCGTGCGAGGGCGCGTTGCTCATTGTCGATGCCTCTCAGGGCGTGGAGGCGCAGAGCGTCGCCAACTGCTACACCGCGATCGAGCAGGGGCTCGAGGTGCTGCCGGTCATCAATAAGATCGACCTGCCGTCGGCTGACGCCGAGCGAGTGACGCGCGAGATCGAGGAGATCATCGGCATCGAGGCGAGCGATGCCGCCCGCGTGAGTGCCAAGACCGGCGAGGGCGTCCCCGAGCTCCTCGAAATCCTCATCCGGAGAATTCCTGCGCCGCGCGGCTCGAGCAGCGCGCCGCTGCAGGCGCTGATCATCGACAGCTGGTTCGATAACTACGTCGGGGTGGTGTCGCTCGTGCGCGTGATGAACGGGCTGTTGCGCCGTGGCGATCGGCTGCGCGTCTTCTCGAGCGGCCGCAGCTACCTGGTCGATCGGCTCGGCCGTTTCACGCCGAAGGCGGTCGATGAGCCCGAGCTCGCAACCGGCGATGTCGGGTTCGTGGTCGCGGGCATCAAGGAGATCGATGGCGCGCCGGTCGGCGACACGATCACGCTCGAGAATCGCCCGGCGGCTGCCCCGCTTCCTGGCTTCAAGCAGATCAAGCCGCGTGTCTTCGCCGGGCTCTTTCCGGTGAACTCGGAGGACTACGAGAAATTCCGCGACGCGCTCGCGAAGCTCCGTCTCAATGACTCGGCGCTGCATTACGAGCCGGAGGTCTCGGGCGCTCTCGGCTTTGGCTTTCGCTGCGGCTTTCTCGGCCTCCTGCACATGGACATCGTGCAGGAGCGGCTCGAGCGCGAGTATTCGCTCACCCTCGTCACGAGCGCGCCCACCGTGGTGTACGAGGTGGTGCGCCGCGCGGGCGGCGCGACGGCCACCGAGTATGTGGACAATCCGGCCAAGCTCCCGAGCGCGGGCGAGATCGAGGAGATTCGCGAACCGATCATCCTCGCGAGCATTCTCGTACCGCCCGATCACCTCGGCGCCGTGCTCAAGCTCTGTAACGACAAGCGCGGCACGCAGAAGAAGATGCAGTTTCTGGGCAGCCAGGTGTCGCTGCAGTACGAGCTGCCGCTCGCGGAGGTGGTGCTCGATTTCTTCGACCGCCTCAAATCCGTGAGCCGCGGCTACGCCTCATTTGACTACGAGTTCAGTCATTTCGCCGTCGCACCGCTCGTCAAGCTCGATATCCTCATCAACGGCGAGCGGGTCGACGCGCTCTCAATCATCGTGCACCGCGACAACGCTTACGGGCGCGGCCGCGAACTCGTCGACAAGATGCAGGAACTCATCCCAAGGCAGATGTTCGAAGTCGCCGTGCAGGCCGCCATCGGCAGCGCGGTCATCGCGCGGGCGACGGTCAAGGCGCTGCGCAAGAACGTGCTCGCCAAGTGCTACGGCGGCGATGTCACCCGCAAACGCAAGCTCCTCGAGAAGCAGAAGGAAGGCAAGAAACGCATGAAGCAGTTAGGACAGGTCGAGATTCCGCAGGAGGCGTTCCTCGCGGTGCTGCAGGTCGGACGCAAACACTAGGGCGCACCATGTCACAGACACTGATGCCGATCATCGTGGTGCTCTCGTGGCTCGCTCTGCCCGTGACCATCATCTGCGTCGTCGACGACTGGTTCTTAAGGCCGAAGAGGCTTCTGAGTGCTGCCCCGGAGAGCGTGCCGGACGCACCCCTCATGAAGTTCCTCTATGGCGCACTACCGGTGCTGATCGCCTGCGCGGTGCTGCGGCTGCTCCTCGCCGAGCGGCTCGACTTCAGCGCGGTGCTGCTCGCGATCACGGTGCTCACCGGGGCGGTGTGGGGGCTCGATGCGCTCTTCTTGCGGCCGCGACGCATCGCCGCGGCGCGTGCCGCGGGTAAGGATCCAGCGGTGGTACCCGAACCGGGCACCGTCGACTATGCGCGCAGCTTCTTTCCGGTGGCGCTCGTGGTGCTGGTGCTGCGCGCCTTTATTTTCGAGCCCTTCCGCATCCCTTCCGATTCGATGATGCCGACCCTCCTCGATGGCGATTTCATCATCGTCAACAAGTACGCCTACGGGCTGCGCCTGCCGGTCATTAATCGCAAGGTCGTCGAGATCGGCGAGCCGCAGCGCGGGGATGTGGTGGTGTTCCGCTGGCCGCTCGATCCCTCCACCAACTTCATCAAGCGCCTGGTCGGGCTGCCTGGTGATCATGTCGAGGTGCACGACAACCTGATCGTAGTGAACGGCAAGCCGGTGCAGTTCCACGTCGGCACCGAGCGCTTTAACGACGGCTGTTATGTCAACATGTCGCTCGCGCACGAGCGGCTCGGCGCCCACCAGCACGAGGCGATCTTCTGCCCGGTGGCGCTCGATCGGCAGCCCGTGCTGCCCGCGTGCAATCGCCGCGGCGTGCGGGGCTATGTCTGCGGCGATGAGGATGCGCCGGGCAGTGCCCGCATGGCGCCGTTTGTCGGGGACGTGCCGGCGGGGCATTATTTGATGATGGGCGATAATCGGGACAACAGCGATGATGGGCGTTCGTGGGGCTACGTGCCGGAGGAAAATCTGGTCGGCCGGGCGACGCGGGTTTGGTTCAACTGGGATCCGCGCCGTGCGGGCGGGCCGATCTGGAGCCGCATTGGCTCGCCGATCCCCTGAGTGCGCCGCTCGCCGCTGTCGGGACCGAACATCGGGAGGCCAGAGCGATGCGTAAGAGACAAAGGGGCGTTACCTTTCTCGGCTGGGTATTCCTGCTGACGCCGGTCGCCATCGTGGTCTATGCGGGGATCCGCCTGACGCCGGTGTATCTCAACTACATGAAAGTGGTGCGTGCGGTCGAGGGGGCTGCCGTCGACGTCAAGGGCAGCAAGACCGATCCGACCTCGATCCGCAACTCCATCGACCGGCATTTCGAGATCGACATGGTCGAATATCCCACCG
>DASPTE010000144.1:0-2107 GCA_035623585.1 Steroidobacteraceae bacterium
AGGCTCCCCCCGAAATCGCAACCCACACGCTTATCGAGGGGATGCGGGTGGAGGGTCCGCCCAAGGCAGAGGCGCTCGCGGAGGAGGCCCTTCCCGAAGAGGGCCGCGCCCGCGCACCGACCAAGTAGGGGCTTACGGCGGATCTTTGCCGTACTGGGCTTGGAGCGAGCGGTAGTTACGCCGTCGCAGCAAGATCATCACCCCGAGAACGACGAGCGGAAACCCCAAGAGACCGACGAACAGGCTCATGCCGCTGCGGTTGTTGACGGCGAACGCATAGCTGCCGATCAGCGCCAGAACACCGCAGATTATGTATACCCAGGGCAGGCTCTCGTACACGGGGCGCGAGAAGTGCGGCGCCCGCTGCATCAAAGTAGTCACAGTCTTATCCATAAGACGCCATGCTAGCGCTACTTGCCCCCAAAAAACTGAGGGCTAAGTCAAATCAGACGCAAGAACTTGGCCAGCCACTCAAGGAAGGAGGGCTTCCAGGCATCGACACCATAGTCCGTTTTGCGGCCCGCGTTACCGCCGCTCAGCTCGGCGAGGAGCTCCGCGGGGATCTTCAGCTGCGCCGTCTCGACCGTGATTTCCTCGGACTGCATCGCGATCTCCCTCCGCCTGCGTGGCCAAGTATCGGCGCTGCACGTTACGGACTCGCGTCAGGTGCGGGCGTGTGGGAAATCACAGCTTCGCCAACGCTCGCGATTATGTCGGCTCGCTGCGGCTGACTTGCGACAGAACTCAGGCCGTGCCGCCGACCGTGAGTCCCTCGATCTTGAGCGTCGGTTGGCCGACCCCGACCGGAACGCTCTGGCCTTCCTTGCCGCAGGTGCCGACACCGTCATCGAGTTTGAGATCGTTTCCGACCATCGCCACCCGTGTCAGGACGTCCGGCCCGTTGCCGATGAGGGTTGCGCCTTTGAGTGGGGCGCCGAGCCGCCCGTTCTCGATCGCATAGGCCTCGCTCGCCGAGAACACGAACTTCCCGGATGTTATGTCGACCTGGCCGCCGCCGAAGTTGACGGCGTAGATGCCGCGCTCGACCGAGCGCAGAATTTCCTCGGGATCGTGGGGACCTGGGCGCATGTAGGTGTTGGTCATGCGCGGGAGCGTCAGGTGCGCGAACGATTCGCGCCGGCCGTTGCCGGTCGGCGCTGCGCCCATCAGACGCGCGTTCAGCCGATCCTGCATGTACCCGCGCAGCACTCCATTCTCGATGAGCGTCGTGCACTGAGTCGGGGTGCCTTCGTCGTCGATGTTGAGCGAGCCGCGCCGCCGCGAGAGCGTGCCGTCATCGACCACGGTGCACTCGGGTGCCGCCACCCGCTCCCCGATGCGCCCGGCGAAGGCGCTCGTCCCCTTGCGGTTGAAATCACCCTCGAGCCCATGCCCAATCGCCTCGTGCAGGAGGATTCCCGGCCAGCCAGGTCCGAGCACCACGGTCATGGTGCCCGCGGGTGCGGGGCGCGCCTCGAGATTGACGAGCGCTTGCCGCACGGCCTCGCGGGCGAGCACGAGCGGCCGCTCACCGTCGGTGAGTTCCGCGAGCGAATAGCGTCCGCCCGCTCCCGCATAGCCCTGCTCGCGCCGCCCGCCCTGCTCGACCAGCACCGAGACGTTGAAGCGTACGAGCGGGCGCACATCCGCGGCGAGTTCGCCATCGCTCGTGGCAACGAGAATCACCTCATGCACCGCAACCAGGCTTGCGGTGACGTGCACGACGCGCGGATCGATGCGCCGCGCCTCACGATCGACGCGCTCGAGCCAGGCGATCTTGTCTTCGGTTGCGAGTGCCGCCGCAGGATCGGCCGGCAAGTAAAGGCGATGCCCGCTCTGCGAGCGCCAGGCCGCCACGCGCCGCTCGCTCCCCTGCGCGGCAATCGCGCGCGCTGCGCGCGATGCCTCTTCGAGGGCGGGCAGCACGATCTCGTCCGAGTAGGCGAAGCCGGTCTTCTCGCCGGCGAGCGCCCGCACGCCCACGCCCTGGTCGATGCTGGCGTTGCCGTCCTTGACGATTCCGTCTTCCAGCGACCAGGACTCCTGGTGGCTCAGCTGGAAATACAGATCGGCGAAATCCACGGCATGGGTGAGCACCTCGCCGAAC
>DASPTE010000149.1:0-2884 GCA_035623585.1 Steroidobacteraceae bacterium
AACCGTTGTCTTCGAAGCGATCGATGTGCGGCACGCAGTTGAATGCGATCTGCCGCGCGTCCTCGCGCACTGCAATCGGCCCCTGGCCGCTGAGGAGTGCGATCGACTGGCGCGCGAGCTCCTCGAGCGCCGCCCGTCCGGCGCCCGAGACCGACTGGTAGGTCGCAACCTCGAGCCGCTCGATGCCGGCCGCATCGTAAAGGGGCTTGAGCACGACGACGAGTTGAATGGTGCAGCAGTTCGGATTGGCAATGATGCCGGGGCTGCGGAAGAGCGCGAGCGCCTCGAGATTCACCTCCGGAACGATGAGCGGCACCTCCTCCCGGTAGCGGAACTCCGAGGTGTTGTCGATGACCGTACAGCCGGCGGCAACGGCGCGCGGTGCGTACTCGCGCGAGATGGCCGCGCCCGCGGAGAAGAGCGCGAGGTCGGCTTGCGCGAAATCGAAACCGGCGAGCTCGCGCACCGGCACGCTTTTTCCACGGAAGGTCACGCTGCGCCCGAGCGAACGCTCGCTCGCAAGTGCGTGGAGCTGTGAGACCGGAAACGCCCGCTCCTCCAGCACCTCAATCATGGTTTCGCCGACGAGGCCGGTGGCACCGACTACGGCAACACGGAACTCTCTAGCCATACCGCTCTCCTTGCGGACGCGCGTGAGGGGCCAACACTCAGCCTCGCTTCGTTGCGGTAATGTCGGGCGTCGCTGATTTCACGTCGGCGTTCTGCGCCCGGTGGCGCAGGTAATGGTCCATGAGCACGATCGCGAGCATCGCTTCCGCGATCGGTGTCGCCCGCAGCCCGACGCACGGATCATGGCGACCGGTGGTGGCGATCTCGACCGCGTTGCCTTCGAGGTCGATGGTCTGTCCGGGTACCTGAATGCTGGAGGTGGGTTTAAGCGTGAGGTGCGCAATCACGTCCTGGCCGGAGGAGATGCCACCGAGCACCCCTCCGGCGTGATTGCTGCGAAAGCCCGCGGGCGTGAGCTCATCGCGGTGCTCGCTGCCGCGCTGCGCCGCGGCGCGCGTGCCCGCGCCGATCTCGACCGCCTTGACGGCATTGATGCTCATGAGCGCATGGGCGATGTCGGCGTCCAGCCGATCGAACACGGGTTCGCCAAGGCCCGGCGGCACCCCGCTCGCCACGACCGTGACCCGCGCGCCGATTGAGTCGCCTTCGCCGCGCAGTTTCCAGATGAGCGCCTCGAGTTCCGCCACACGCGAGGGATCCGGACAGAAGAAGGGGTTCTGATAGGCGAACGCGGGATCGACGGGTTCGAGCAGGAGTGATCCCACCTGGCTCAGGTAGCCATAGATGCGCACCCCGAGGCGGCTCGCAAGATAGCGCCGGGCGATCGCGCCCGCCGCAGTGCGCATGACGGTCTCGCGCGCCGACGAGCGCCCGCCGCCGCGGTAATCGCGCACGCCGTACTTCTGCTGGTAGGTGTAGTCGGCGTGCCCCGGGCGGAAGCGGTCCTTGATCTTGTCGTAGTCACGCGAGCGCGCATCGGTGTTGTCGATGAGGATGCCGATCGGTGTGCCGGTCGTGCGTCCTTCGAATACGCCCGAAAGGATGCGCACCTGATCGGCCTCGCGCCGCTGACTGACGAAATGAGAGGTGCCGGTGCGGCGACGGTCGACGTCCTGCTGCAGATCCGCCTCGGTGAGTTCAAGTCCCGGCGGGCAACCATCGACGATACAGCCCATAGCGGGGCCGTGGCTCTCGCCGAAGGTCGTGACCGTGAAAAGTCTGCCGATCGAGTTGCCAGACATGGTGTCGGGATATGGGCGTTTCAGTGCCGGGTGAGCTGCTCGCGTGTCAGGAGAAAGACTCCGCCACCGCCGCGCTCGAACTGCAGCCATACGAAAGGCAGGCGGCGATACGCCCGGCGCACCGCCCCCTCGGTGTTGCCGACCTCGACGATCAGCAGGCCTCCGGGCCGGAGGTGTCTTGCGGCCTCGCGCAGGATGACGCGCACCGAGTCAAGTCCGGCACTGCCGGCTGCGAGTGCCAGGCGCGGCTCGTGCCGGTATTCGGGCGGCAGGCTCCTGAGCTCACGGGTTCCCACGTAAGGCGGATTCGCCACGATGATATCGTAGCGCCGCGCGCCGAGCGCGCTGAAGTGGTCCGACTTCAGCAACCGCACGCGCCGCCCGAGACGATGACGCTGCACGTTGCGGCGGGCGACCGCGAGCGCCGCGGCGGAGATGTCCAGAGCATCGACGCGCGCGCGCGGCAGCGCCCTGGCGCAGGCGATGGCGATGCCTCCCGACCCCGTCCCAACATCGAGGACGCGCGTGACGCGCGCCGCGTCGATCCAGGGCGCGAAGCGCCGCTCGATGAGCTCGGCGAGTGGCGAGCGTGGTATCAGCACGCGCTGATCCACATAAAAAGGAATGCCCGCGAACCAGCCAACGCCCGTGAGATAGGGCAGCGGAATGCGCTCCTTGACACGGCGCGTCAGCACTTCGCGCACCCGCGCCTCCCCGCGCGCGCCGACCCGTCGCGCAGCGACTGACGCGCCGTCCGCGGGCGAGAGGCCAAGCGCGTGCAGCACGAGCGCTGCGGCCTCATCCCAGGCGTTGTCGGCGCCGTGACCGAAGAACACACGGGCGCGCTTGAGGCTCCTCGCCGTGCGCCCGATGAGCGCGCGCACCGTGAGCGCGCGCGTCCGGCCCCCTCGCCCGCGCACGGGACGCGGGGCGGTATGAAATAATTCGCTCCTCATGACGACGGTGCGCGCCCGCTGGCTCCTCGCCGCCGCCGCGCTCGGCGCGGCGCTCGGTGGTTTTTGGCTCGCGCAACAACTTGACAGGGGCGGCCCGCACCTGGCAAGCGGCACGTGGCTTCCGCAGGCGAAGCCACTTCCCGAGTTTCATCTCAC
>DASPTE010000012.1:0-2236 GCA_035623585.1 Steroidobacteraceae bacterium
TTTGGTGCTCCTCGTGCACCTGCGGTCGCTCCTCATCCCGCTCAAAGCGATCGCCCTGAATCTCCTGTCGGTGCTCGCGAGCTACGGTTTCCTGATACTCGTGTTCCAGGACGGACACGGCGCGAAGCTGCTCGGACTCACACCGCCCGGAGGGCTCAACGCCTTCATCGTGCTGATGCTCTTCACGATCCTGTTCGGCCTTTCGATGGACTACGAGGTGTTCCTCCTGTCCGCGATCCGCGCCCGGTATCTGCGCAGCGGCAACTCGCGGGAATCAGTGGCGCACGGCATAGCGACCACCGGCGGGACGATCACGAGCGCCGCCGCGATCATGATCTCGCTCTTCCTGTCATTCGGCTTCACGCACCTCATCGCCACGCGCGAGCTCGGCCTCGGGCTCGCCTTCGCCGTGACGCTCGATGCCACCATCGTGCGTCTGGTACTGCTGCCCGCGCTGATGGCGCTCTTCGGCCGAGCGAACTGGTGGTTGCCGTCCTTCGTATCGCGCCGCGCGGGAGATGAGACATGAACGCCCGTGTCCGCATTGCAGCGTGCCCGGTCGCCTGCGTGGGTCCCTGGCAGCAGCTCGCCGAGCTCGCGCGGCTTGCGCCGACACCCCACAACACGCAACCGTTTCGCATCCGGCCGCTGAGTGCGCGCGTCGCGCAGATCGTGATCCTCCGCGAGCGCATGCTGCCGGTGGAAGACACGGACAATCTCTACGTGCTCTCCTCGTTCGGCATCTTCGCCGAGACGCTCGCGTGCGCCGGGCGACACCTGGGACTTACGCTCGCGACGACACTGGCTGAGGCCATCGAACCGGCCGCCATCGGGCCGGGCGCGGGGCCGGTCGTCCTGGGGTGTGTCGAGATCGAGGGTCGCTGCGCCGCGGAGGAGCACCGCACGGTACTCGAAGCCCGGCGCACCTCGCGCCTGCCCTACGAAGATCGTCGGGTGGATTCACGGGCGCTCGATGAGTTCACGTGCATCGCCGCATCACACGGACACCGCTTCGAATCCTTCACCGACCCGGCTGTCGTGCAGGATGTTCTGCGGCGCAACGTCCGGGCACTGCTCGAGAACAACCGGAAGACGGCTGAGCTCGCGGAGCTGCGGCGCTGGATCCGCATCGCCGACACCCCCGCGATCGGCGACGGGCTCTGGCCGGGTCCCATGAATCAGCCGCGCTGGGAGATGCGCCTGGCGCTCAAATTCCCCCGACTCTTTCTGCTGCCCGGCATCTCATCGCTCGCGACCGCCAAGTACCTGCGCACACAAGCGGGCACCCGGCACGTCGCGATCATTCGCGGCCCGTTCGAGTCATGGCCGGACCTGGTCGTTGCAGGTCGCATGCTGATGCAGCTGTGGCTCTCGATGACCCGCCACGGCGTCTACATGCTGCCCTTCGGGTCGATGATCACCAACAGCGACTGCAATCGCCATCTGCGAGAGGCGTTCGGCGCCGATGACATCTGGTTCATTCTGAGATTCGGCTATTCCCCCGTGCCGCCGAAGGCCCCACGGCTCGCATCAGTGCTGTGGGGCGACGATGTCGAGTCGACTCCGGTTGGATAGTCGTTTCCGCTTTGGGATTCCGCCCCTGGCCACCGATTTATCGCGCGCGAACACCGGCGTACTCCTGAGCTGCCTCCTGCATCATTCCCGCGAGTGCGAGCACGTGCGCAAGTGACGCGCGGCGGTAGCGCCAGGTGCGCCAGGCGTCATCCGGCCAATCCTCCCTGCGGGCCCGCTCCGCGGCCGCTGCATAGAAGCGGAAGCACGCGAGCAGGTGCAGGTTGCGCTGCGTCGCATCGGCTGCATCATGGGCGAGGTCGGCTTCACGCTCTCCGAGGCGGGCGAGCGCATTCGGTTCACCCGCGTCCGCGGCGCGCCCGTACCAGCGCCAGGCAAGTGCCTCATCGGGCGCGAGCAGGTAGGTGGAGTGTTGGTCGTGAGCGTCACTGCTCACGCCTCCCTCGTAAAGCGCCCCGAGTTCAAACCCCGCGATCATCACGCCGTCCCGATAGGCCTGCTCGTACAATCCCAGCGCCCGGGGCAAGTCGGGCATGCCGCCGGATGGGTCCGACAGCAGCTGAGCCAGTTCGATCCGGGCGGCGAAATAGCCGCGCTCCGTGGCCATCTCGAAGCTGTGTCTCGCGGCGACCAGGTCGCCGCCAGCCATCTGCGCCCGGCCCCGCTGGTAGAGCGAACGGCCGTCGCTCTGCAACCCCCCATC
>DASPTE010000026.1:0-31909 GCA_035623585.1 Steroidobacteraceae bacterium
CGCGATCTGCTCGAAGCTAAGCCCTGACGATTCCGTGCCCATGGGGGCAAGGAGCATGGGCACCGCCCGTGCGGGCGGTCAAGCTCGCCTCGGACCTAGTGCGCTGCGACGCGCGCGCCACTCGCTCCCGAAGGTGCCGCGAGGCGTGCGAGCGCGCCGTTCACATCGACTGCGTGCGGGGGATCGTCGGCGGGCGGGCCGAGGAGCGTCGCGATTGCCGGGGTCGCAAGATGCGTGGGCGCGGCCGACATGAGGAGCGCCACGACACCCGTCAGTTCCGCGGCCGCCACCGAACTTCCCGATTCGAAGTCGTATTGCGCGCTCGGACGCAAGGTGAGGACGTGCTCTGAGGGCAGTGCGAAGGTCCCGTGCGGGAGGGCGCGTTCACTCCCGCCCGCGACCAGCACGCCGGGGATGGCAGCCGGAAAGGCGGCGTCGGGGCCGGCGAGCGCGGCGATGAACGTTATGCCGTGCGCGAGGCCCCTCTGGACGAGCGCCGCGAGCAGCGGATCCGCGGGTCCCCCGATGCTCAGGTTCACAAGCGCAGCGCCCGAGCTGATCGCCGCGGCGAGCGCCTGCGCGAGCGTGAAGGTATCGCAGGCCGCAGCGTCGCTGTCGGGCTCGAGCTGCCAGCATGCCTCGTAGACTTCGAGCTCGGCGCGCGGGGCGATGCCGACGATCCCGGTGTGGTTGTTAGCCACCGCGGCGATGAGCCCGGCCATCGCCGTGCCGTGACGGCGCGAGGGCGCCGACGGCTCGGTGCCTTTGAGATAGGAGTGAGTATGGGCGATGCGGCCGGCGAGGTCGGGATGCGAGGTATCGACTCCTGTGTCGATGAGCGCGATGCGCACCCCCTCGCCCTGCGTGCGCAGGTGCGCGCGGGCGATGCCGAGCGCGGGGAGGTTGGTCTGCAGGTCGTAGAGCGGGTCGTTGTAGACGACGCCCGCCGCGGGCGGATCACTCAGGGTATGAAACTCCTGCAGCGGCTGCGCGAGCAGCACGCGGGTGTCCTTCGCAAGTGCGGCGAGCACCTCAGTAACGGGGCGGCCGTTGGTGATTTCGTACACCACGCAGTACATGGCGAGCGGTTTGATCGGCCAGCTCTCGATGGGGCGCAGCGAGTAGGCGCTCGCGATCCGACGTGCCTCACGCCGCGCACCCTGTCCGACTCGGTAGTCGCTGCCGCCGTAGCGGCTGCCGGTCGCGCCGGCAGGACCGGGGCTCGCTTCAGGCTCGTTGGCAAAGGCGACGACGATCCTTGGGGCTCCCGGGACGGCAGCGGGCTGTGCATGCGCGGGGAGTGCGCCGAGTATTGCGCAGGCGGCGAGCATCGCGAGTGACGCAGCGGCGGCGCGCGCGGCGGCGGGCATGTCAGGGCTGCGGCGTGCGCAGTCGGTGGCTGTCCTCGGCTGCCTCGTCGCCCTTGAGTGGCTCGATCCAGCGCACGCGCGCGTCCGCGCGCAGGCGCGCTGCGAGCGCACGCATTTGCGGGGTCACATCGCCCGGGCGCGATGCATCCGCATTCACCGGCGTGACGCCGAAGATCCCGGTGCTTCCCGGACCTTCGACGACGCGCGCTCCGGCGCCATCGAGTAGCTGCGCGAGCTCATCGATCGAGAGCGAGCGCTGGAAGGCGATGTGCAGCACACCGGGCGCTGTGCTGGCCGTGTCGGTATGGGTCACGTAGCGCGGCTGCGACCAGGTGTAGAGCATGAGCGTCGAGCCGGCGAGCGCGAACGCCAGCACAAAACTCGCCGCCCAGGCGAGTCCGGGCGGACGCCATGCGCTCGAGACGAGCACACGCGCCGCGAGCGGACGCGTGGGCACGCGCTCGGGCCGCTCGGGCGCCGCGCGCTCTCCGTCGATGCGCTCGAGGAGCTTGCGAAACGAGGGGCCGGGAGCATAGGTCACGCGCTCGGGTTCGTTCAGCGCTTCGCAGAGCCGGCGCTGCGTGGCCACTTCCTCGGTGCACGCCGCGCAAGCGCGCACGTGCTCCTCGACACGCACGCGCTCGGAGGCGGCGAGCCGTCCGTTCGCGAGCCAGGGCAAGAGGAGCCAGCTTTCCGCGTGAGCGTACACGTCGTGCGAGCTCATGATTCGTGACCCCGCGCCGCGGGCGCTACCGGCACCGGGTTTGCGAGGCGCGGGAGCAGCTTCTGCAGTTTCGCCCGCGCGTGAAAGAGCCGCGTCTTCACTGTGTTCACCGGACAATTCATGGTCGTCGCAATTTCCTCGCACGAGTAGCCGAACTCGTAGCAAAGCTCCACCGCGAGCCGCTGCTCCACCGGCAGTTGCGTGAGCGCCTGCCCGAGCCAGTCGCGCAGTTCCGCCGCATCGCTCGGCGTCTCGCTCGTATGTGGCAGCGAGTCATCCTCCAGGTTCTGCTCCGCAAGCCGAATCGAGGAGCGCAGCGCATTGCGCGCCTTGCGGTAGGCAATGCCGAGTATCCACGTCGAGGGCTGGGAGTCGCCGCGAAAATCGCGCGCCTTGCGCCAGACGACCCAGAACGTGTCGTTGATCACTTCTTCGGCGATGTCGTAGCGACGCGTGAGGCGCGTCAGGAACCGCGCCATACGGCGGTGGTAGAGGTGATAGAGCTCCTCGAGCGCCTTGCGATCGCCCTCGGCGATGCGCGCGATGAGCTGCACTTCCCGTGCCACAGAGGCCGCGCCGCGATATGTCGGCTCCGCCATGCCCATGTCGTTCCTACCCTACCTCTTGCAATCGTATCGCCGCTTCTGCGGTAAGTGTCCGCTCCCGGGATTGAAGTTCAAAGGACCCGATCTTCAGAAACGCCAGCTGACGGTTGCCGCGACGCGGTCGTTCGCCGAGGGGTAGGGCAATACGTCATCGGCATTGTCCCCGGTGCGGAAGTACGCGACATCGAGACGGAATTGCCGCCACACGTACGCGAGCCCGAGGTTGCCGTACGCATAGCCGTTCGCTGCATAGATGCCCGGCCCCGTGCCGCTCACGTAGTAGTAGCCGACGCCTGCGGTCGCGAATAGTCCCCAGCCGATCAGGTATTGCGCCGAGAGCTCTGGAACCCAGGCGGTGCTTCGGGGAATGGATTTCTCGTACCAGTAGCGCGGGGCATCGGGCACGACGGTGAGCGAGAACGTCCAGCTATCAAGATAGGTGAGGGCGGCGGACAGTTCCCAGTAATCGTCGGTGTTCGAGCCCGGTCCACCGAGGTAGAAATGGCCGCGCACCCCGAGACTGAGGTTCCAGTCGTTCGTTAAGTCAAAGCGCTGTCCGAGGTACGCCTCGAGGTCGTAGTCCGCGTACGGAACGAGATCGTGATCGCGCGTCGAGCCCCAGACCCCGGCGAAGCTCCCACCCGAGGTGTCCACATGCAAATCGGCCTGTACGGCCCCCTGGCTGCCGCTCTGCGAGAGCCCCCGGTAGATGTAATCGGTGGTCAGGGCGAGGCTCCCGCCGAATGTAAAATCGGTAGCGCGCGCGGCAGGGGCCCCGCCCACCGTCGTGGCCATGCAGGCGAGGAGCAGCCCTGCCGCTTTGCGCTCGAAAAAGTGCCGATTGGCCACGGTCTTGGAGTTTTTCCAGGGTGCGCGAGTGTAGAAGGTTACCCCCCCGTCGGCACCCAGCGTCGCGTTCGGACCGGCGTACGGCGCGTTCCGGTGGCCTCTCAATTCCTTAATTAGCCTCTAATTCGCCGGCCAAAGGCGAGACGTATACTCCTTATCCCATGGACACATTGCCGCCACGCGAACGATCCGTGGTGCAGGGCATCATTGCCGATCTCAAGGGCCGTCCGGGCCCGCTGCTCGAGATCCTGCACGCCGTTCAGGAAGCACTCGGGTACGTGCCGGGCGCGAGCGTCCCCGTTATCGCGAGCGGACTTAATCTCTCGCGTGCCGAGGTCCACGGGGTCATCACGTTCTATCACCACTTTCGCCGCTCACCGCCGGGGAAGCATCAGGTGAGCCTCTGCCAGGCCGAGGCGTGCCAGTCGATGGGCGCTGAGGCGCTCGCAACACACGCCAAACGCCGCCTCGGCATCGATTTTCACGAGACGACGGAGAATGGGGAGTTCTCGCTCGAGCCGATCTATTGTTTGGGCAACTGCGCCTGCTCGCCCGCAGCGCTCGTTGATGGGCGTCTCTATGGGCGCCTGACCCCCGAGCGCTTCGATGCGCTGATCGCCGAGCGCACGAAGAAAAGCTCATGAGTACGCGTGTGTATGTGCCCGGTGATGCGGGCGCCCAGTCACTCGGCGCCGATGAGGTGGCGGAGGCCATCGCGCGTACCGCGAGCACCCGCGCCCTCTCGCTCGAGATCGTGCGCAATGGATCGCGCGGTGCCTACTGGCTCGAGCCCCTCGTTGAGGTTGCGACCCCGGGTGGCCGTGTTGCCTACGGTCCGGTCCGTGTTGCCGATGTGCCCACACTCTTCGATCAGGGATTTTTGCAGGGTGGCGCGCATCCGCTCACGCACGGCGCGACGGATGCGATCCCGTGGCTTCAGAGCCAGCAGCGCCTCACGTTCGAGCGTGTCGGAATCGTCAATCCCGCGAGCGTCGCCGACTACCTGCAGCATGGCGGTTATCAGGGCCTCGCGCGCGCGCTCTCGATGGCGCCTGCCGCGATCGTCGCGGCGATTACGGCTTCGGGTTTGCGCGGGCGCGGCGGCGCGGCCTTCCCAGCCGGTATCAAGTGGCAGACCGTCCTCGATCAGAAATCGACCCCGAAGTACATCGCCTGCAACGCGGATGAAGGCGACAGTGGCACGTTCGCGGACCGGATGCTGATGGAGGGTGACCCGTTCACGCTCATCGAGGGCATGACGATCGCGGGCGTCGCGGTCGGGGCGACGCAGGGGTACATCTACCTGCGCGCCGAATATCCGCACGCGCTGCGCGCGCTGCGCACCGCCATCGCCGCCGCACACCAGGCGCGTTATCTCGGCGCTGACGTGGCCGGCAGCGGCAAACATTTCGACCTCGAAGTGCGCCTTGGTGCCGGCGCCTACATTTGCGGCGAAGAGACCTCGATGCTCGAGAGTCTCGAGGGCAAGCGCGGCGAGGTGCGGGTGCGCCCGCCCTTGCCGGCGATCAAGGGGCTCTTCGGCCAGCCGACCGTCGTCAACAATGTGGTGACGCTCGCGAGCGTGCCGTGGATTTTGCAGCATGGCGCCGAGGCCTACGCGAACTTCGGTGCCGGCAAGTCGCGCGGCACGATACCGATCCAGCTCGCCGGGAACGTGCGTCGCGGCGGACTCATCGAGCGGGCGTTCGGCCTGACATTGCGCGAGCTCCTTTATGATTATGGTGGCGGCACCGCCAGCGGGAGGCCGATCCGCACGGTACAGGTCGGGGGACCGCTCGGCGCCTACATCCCGCCTGCGCAGTTTGACGTTGCGATAGACTACGAAGCACTGAGCGGCATCGGTGCGCTTCTCGGCCATGGCGGGATCGTCGTTTTCGACGACAGCGTCGATATGGCGCGCATGGCACGCTATGCCATGGAGTTTTGCGCGATCGAGTCCTGCGGCAAGTGCACACCGTGTCGCATTGGCTCGACGCGGGGCGTTGAGGTCATTGACCGCATCCTCGAGGGCGTTGACGCCGAGCGTAACCTCAAGCTCCTCGAGGAGCTCTGCGACACGATGGTGCAGGGGTCGCTCTGCGGCTTGGGGGGCATGGCTCCCTTTCCCGTGCAGAGCGCGCTGAAGTATTTCCGTGAAGATTTTCGCGCGCGCCCGGGCTAGGCGCGCACCGCGAGGCGAATCATGTATTCCATCGACTATCAGGACTTCGGGACACCGGCCGCCCCGCTGAACGGGGCGGGCATGGTCACGGTCGAAATCGACGGCCAGACCGTGAGCGTTCCCGAGGGCACCTCCATCATGCGCGCCGCCGCGATCGGTGGGGTGAAGGTTCCCAAGCTCTGCGCGACCGATTCGCTCAAAGCCTTCGGCTCCTGCCGGCTCTGTCTGGTTGAGATCGACGGCCGCAAGGGCTACCCCGCCTCCTGCACGACGCAGGTGGCTCAGGGGATGAAGGTACGCACCCAGTCGCCGAAGCTCACGCAGCTGCGCCGCGGCGTCATCGATCTTTACGTCTCCGATCACCCGCTCGAGTGCGAGGGCTGTCCGGCCGAGGGCCATTGTGAGCTCCAGGACATGGCGGCGGTGGTCGGTGTTACCGAGAGTTCTTACGCGCGCGGGGCGATGCACCGCCCGGCGGCGAAGGATGAGAGCAACCCCTACTTCGCGTTTGACCCCGAGCTCTGCATCGTCTGCTCGCGCTGTGTGCGCGCCTGCGATGAGGTGCAGGGGACGTTCGCGCTCACGATCGATGGGCGCGGTTTTGAGTCGAAGGTGTCGGCGAGCGAGGATCAGCCGTTCCTCGAGTCCGAATGCGTCTCCTGTGGCGCGTGCGTCGAGGCTTGTCCGACGGCGGCGCTCAGCGAGAAATCTCTCGCCGCCCTCGGGCGCGCCGAGCGCGCGGTCTCGACGACCTGCGCGTACTGCGGCGTTGGCTGCAGTTTCGAGGCCGAGGTGCGCGGGCAGGGCAAGGACGTCGAAGTGGTGCGCATGGTGCCGCAGCGCGAGGGCAAGGCCAATCACGGTCACGCCTGTGTCAAGGGGCGTTTCGCCTGGGGCTACGCGACGCACGCCGATCGGGTGCTCAAGCCCATGGTCCGCAAGAGCATCCGTGACGAGTGGCGCGAGGTTTCCTGGGAGGAAGCGATCGGCTACGCCGCGAGTGAGATCCGCCGCATCCAGGCCAAGTACGGCCGCGATTCGGTCGGCGGTATCACCTCCTCGCGCTGCACGAACGAGGAGACCTTCCTCGTACAGAAGCTGGTACGCGCCGCGTTCGGCAATAACAACGTCGACACCTGCGCGCGCGTCTGCCATTCGCCGACGGGCTATGGCCTGAAGAACACGCTCGGCGAGTCGGCCGGCACGCAGGCGTTCGACTCCGTCATGGAGGCGGATGTCATCCTGATCATCGGCGCGAATCCCGCCGAAGGACATCCGGTGTTCGCATCACAGATGAAGCGGCGCCTGCGCCAGGGGGCGCAGCTCATCATCGCCGATCCGCGCGAGACCTCTCTCGTGCGCACCCCGCACATCGAGGCGGCGGAGCACCTGCAGCTTCTGCCCGGCACGAACGTCGCGCTCTTGAACGCGCTCGCGCACGTGGTCGTCACCGAGGGGCTCGTCAAGGAGGCGTACGTCGCCGAGCGCTGCGAGACGGACTCCTTCGCCAAGTGGAAGGCCTTCGTCGCCGACGCGCGCAACTCACCGGAGGCCACCGAGAGCATCACCGGCGTGCCCGCCGAGCGGGTGCGGCGCGCGGCGCGGCTCTACGGCAAGGCGCGCAACGCCGCCATCTATTACGGCCTCGGCGTGACCGAGCACAGCCAGGGTACGACCGCGGTCATGGGGATCGCGAATCTCGCCATGGCGACCGGGAACCTCGGGCGCGAGGGGGTCGGGGTGTCGCCGCTGCGCGGCCAGAACAACGTGCAGGGCTCGTGCGATATGGGCTCGTTCCCGCACGAGTTCAGCGGCTACCGCCACGTCTCGGACGCCGCGACGCGCGGTGCCTTCGAGGGCGCATGGGGCGTGAAGCTCGCCGCGGAGCCGGGTTTGCGCATTCCCAACATGTTCGAAGCCTCTCTCGATGGCACGTTCAAGGGGATGTATGTGCAAGGCGAGGACTTCGTGCAGTCCGACCCGAACACCAACCACGTGAGCGCGGCGATGGCGGCGATGGAATGCGTCATCGTGCAGGACCTCTTCCTCAACGAGACCGCGAAGTTCGCGCACGTGTTCCTGCCCGGATCCTCCTTCCTCGAGAAGGACGGTACCTTCACGAACGCTGAGCGCCGCATCGGCAGAGTGCGCAAGGTGATGGAGCCGATCGCGGGCTACGAGGACTGGGAGATCACGCAGCTGCTCTCGAACGCCCTCGGCTATCCGATGAACTACTCGCATCCTGCCGAGATCATGGCGGAGATCGCGCGCCTCACGCCGACCTTCACCGGCATGACGTACGAGAAGCTCGACCGGTTCGGCAGCCTCCAGTGGCCGGTCACCGAGGCGGCGCCCGAGGGCACCCCAACCATGCACGTGCATCAGTTCGTGCGCGGCAAGGGCAAGTTCTGGGCGACCGAGTACGTGCCGACCAGCGAGCGCTCGAGCAGCCGCTTCCCGCTGATCCTCACCACCGGGCGCGTGCTGACTCAATACAACGTCGGCGCGCAGACGCGCCGTACCGGCAATGTCGTCTGGCACGCCGAGGATCTGCTCGAGATCCATCCGCACGATGCCGAGGTGCGCGGCATCGCCGATGGCGATTGGGTCGGGCTCACCAGCCGCGCCGGCGAGACGGTGCTGCGCGCGAAGGTCACCGACAAGATCGCCCCCGGAGTCGTGTACACGACGTTCCACTTCCCCGAGACCAATGCGAACGTGGTTACCACCGAGAACTCGGACTGGGCGACCAATTGCCCCGAGTACAAGGTCACCGCGGTCGAGGTGGTGCAGGTCAAGCAGCGCGACGCCTGGCAGAAACGCACCGAGGCCGAGCGCGCCCTGCCGCACCCGGAAGGCAAGCGCAAGCGGGATCGGGCGCCCGCCTGAGCCGTGGCGGCGCGCAAGCCTGAGCAGCCGAGCGCGGCGAGCACAACGACGCGCTCGCCGCCCCCCGCCCCCGCAGTCGGCGTCACGGTGGAGGTCGAGCGCTGGTCGCGTGGGGTCAGCGCGCACACGACGGATCTGGTCGCCGAAGAAGTCCCGGTCGCGCTCGTCTATCACGATGTGCCCCACGTGGTGATGCTCGCAACGCCCGCGGACCTTGAGGACTATGCGGTCGGCTTCACACTGAGCGAGGGACTCGTGGCGCGGCGCGAGGAGATCCGCGCCGTCGAGGTGGTTCCGGGCGCGCAAAGTGTCGACGTGAAAATCAGCGTCGCCTGGGAGCGCTTCGCCGAACTCCTCAAACGCCGCCGTAACCTCACGGGCCGTACCGGTTGCGGTCTTTGCGGTGCGGAGAGCGCGGCCGATGCGATCCGCGAGTGCCCGGCCGTTCCCGAGGGCGTCACGGTGAGCGCCGCCGAACTGCACTCGGCCATCGATGCGCTCGGTGCGCGTCAGCCACTCAACTCCCGTACCGGGAGCGTGCATGCGGCGGCCTGGGTGGTACCGGGGCAGGGGATCCAACTCGTGCGCGAAGATGTCGGCCGGCACAACGCGCTCGACAAGGCCATCGGGGCGCTGGTGCGCGCGCAGTCGGACTTAAGCCGGGGCTTCATGCTGATCACGAGCCGCGCGAGCTACGAGATGGTGCAGAAATGCGCAACCGTCGGCGTGAGCCTCCTCGTGGCGCTCTCGGCGCCGACCGCGTTCGCGGTGCGCCTCGCCGAGCGCTCGGGGCTCACGCTGGTCGCCTTCGCGCGCCGCGACCAGCACGTCATCTACGCGCACCCGCAGCGCATCCGCTGAGCACGCATGAATATCGACCTCCTCATCAAAATGGCGAACGAGATCGGCGCCTTCTTTGCCGGTACCGACGATACCGAGCAGGCGGCACGCGCCGTCGCGACGCACCTCAAGCGCTTCTGGGAACCGCGCATGCGCGCGCAGATACTCGCCTACTACGCGCAGCGTAAGGGGGCGGGACTGAGTGATGTCGCCTTGCGCGCAGTCGCGCTGCTGGGCGCCGAGGCACAGCCGCCTCCGGCCGCCGCACCGCCGGCGAAGGGCGCCAAAGGATGAGTGCGGCGCGCGGCGGGGTGTTGATCTGCGGGTCGCTCGCCTTCGACACCCTCATGGTGTTCGCCGACCGTTTTGCGAACCACATTCTCCCCGACAAGATCCATATGCTGAACGTCTCGTTCCTCGTGCCCGAGATGCGTCGGGAGTTCGGCGGCTGTGCCGGCAACATCGCCTACAACCTGGGGCTCCTCGGCGATGTCGGCTACCCCATGGCAACCGTGGGCGTCGACTTCGCTCCGTATCGGGAGTGGCTGGCGCAGAACGGCGTCGCCGACCGGCACGTGCGCGTGATCGAGGGCGAGCTTACCGCGCAGGCCTTCATCACCAACGACCTCGACAACAATCAGATCACGGCGTTTCACCCCGGAGCGATGCGTCACGCGCACGTGAACCACGTGAGCGCCGCGCGCGATATCGCCATCGGCGTCGTGGCGCCCGATGCGCGCGAGGCCATGATGCAGCACGCCGCCGAGTTTGCCGCCGCGGGGATTCCCTACCTGTTCGATCCGGGACAGCAACTGCCGATGTTCTCCGGGGATGAGCTCAAGCGCTTTATCTCAAAGGCGCGTTGGGTGACGGTGAACGACTACGAATGGCAGCTCGTGAAGGAGCGGACGGGCTTTGAGGTCGAGGAGCTCACCGCGCAGGTGGCGGCGCTCATCGTCACCCGTGGCGCTGCCGGCTCGACGATCTACACCGCCGAGCGCGAGTTCCCGATCCCCGCTGTCCGCGCCCAGCGGCTCGTCGAGCCGACCGGCTGCGGGGATGCCTACCGCGCCGGGATCCTGCATGGACTCCTCCACGGCCTCGACTGGCCGACGGCCGGGCGGATCGCCTCCCTCATGGGTGCGATCAAGATCGAGGCGCGCGGCACCCAGAATCATCGCTTTACGCGCGAGGAATTCGCCGCGCGACTCGCGAGCGCCTTCAACAACTGAGCGGCATCTAGACATATCGCAAGCGCAGAGCGGGAACGCCCGCTCCTGAGTTAAACTATTTGTTTCACCTTTGTATCGGCGGCGGAACAGCACCAATGGCGAATGACTATCTCTTTACCTCGGAGTCGGTGTCCGAGGGACATCCGGACAAGGTGGCGGATCAGATCTCGGATGTCGTGCTCGATGCCATCCTGCGTGAGGATGCGCGCGGACGGGTTGCCTGCGAGACGCTCGTCAAGACCGGCGTCGTCATCGTCGCGGGCGAGGTGACCACGAGTGCCTGGGTGGACGTCGAATCGCTGGTACGCAAGACCGTGCTCGAGATCGGCTACAACTCCTCCGAGATGGGCTTCGATGGCGCGAGCTGCGGCGTACTCAACATCATCGGCAAGCAGTCCGCCGACATCGCCCAAGGGGTCGATCGCAAGGACGAGCGCAAGCAGGGCGCGGGCGATCAGGGCATGATGTTTGGTTACGCCACCGATGAGACCGATGTGCTCATGCCCGCACCCATCACGCTCGCGCATCGCCTGGTGAAGCGTCAGGCGCAGGTGCGCAAGTCCGGCAAGCTCCCCTGGCTCAGGCCCGATGCCAAAAGTCAGGTGACGCTGCGCTACGAAGACAGCAAGCCCGTCGGCGTCGAGGCGGTCGTGCTCTCGACGCAGCACAGCCCGGAGGTCTCCACGCGCGCGCTGCGCGAGGCGGTGATGGAGGAAATCCTAAAACCGGTGCTGCCCACCAAATGGATCGACAAGCGCACCCGCTACCACATCAACCCCACCGGCCGCTTCGTGATCGGCGGGCCCGTCGGTGATTGCGGCCTCACCGGGCGTAAGATCATCGTTGACACCTACGGCGGTTATGCGCGCCACGGTGGCGGCGCGTTCTCCGGCAAGGACCCTTCCAAAGTGGATCGCTCGGCCGCGTACGCGGCACGCTACGTCGCCAAGAACATCGTCGCCGCCGGGCTCGCCTCGCGCTGCGAGGTGCAGGTTTCATACGCCATCGGCGTCGCCGAGCCGACCTCCATCATGGTGGAGGCCTTCGGCACGAGCCGCCTCTCGCGCGAACGCCTGACGCAGATCGTGCGCAAGCACTTCGATCTGACCCCCTACGGGCTGCGCGAGATGCTCGATCTGCTGCGGCCGATCTACCAGAAGACCGCTACCTACGGGCACTTCGGCCGCACCGAGCCCGAGTTCACCTGGGAGCGCACCGATCTTGCCGATACACTGGCCGATGAGGCCAAGGGGATGCGCGCGGCCTAAGGGACAACAGATATTTGCAGCCGCATTCGCGGCCGCCACGCGTGCTGAGGAGCGTTGCGACGGGTGCGCAGGGATATCCCACTGCGGTGCCTGCCAGGCTCAGTTACCTCCGTGTCATCCATACGGCGCTCACTCTGTCGGAGTATCTGAGTATGAACGCCACGCTTAAACCTGCCGCCAAACATACCGACTACCGGGTCGCCGACCTCGGTCTGGCGGATTTCGGACGCAAGGAGATCGCGATCGCCGAAACCGAGATGCCCGGTCTCATGGCGATTCGCGAGGAATACGCGCGCACGCAGCCGCTGCGTGGTGCGCGCGTTGCGGGCTCGTTGCACATGACGGTGCAGACCGCGGTGCTTATCGAGACGCTGCAGGCGCTCGGCGCGCAAGTGCGCTGGGCATCCTGCAACATCTTCTCCACCCAGGATCACGCCGCCGCCGCGATCGCCGCGCGCGGCACCGCGGTGTTTGCCTGGAAGGGCGAGTCGCTCGATGAGTATTGGGAGTACACGCACCGGATCTTCGAATGGCCCGATGGCGGGCACTCCAACATGATTCTCGATGATGGCGGCGATGCGACGTTGCTCCTGCACCTCGGCACGCGCGCCGAGGGTGATCTGTCTTTGATCGCGAAGGCCACCTCGGACGAGGAGACCGCACTCTTTGGCGCCATCCGTGCGCGCCTGAAGAGCGATGCGCACTGGTACTCGAGCCGCATCCGCCACATCAAAGGCGTCACCGAGGAGACCACCACGGGAGTCAAGCGGCTCTATCGCATGGCACGCGAGGGAACGCTCGCCTTCCCGGGAATCAACGTCAACGACTCGGTCACGAAGAGCAAGTTCGACAACCTCTACGGCTGCCGCGAATCGCTCGTCGATGCCATCAAGCGGGCCACCGACGTCATGATCGCGGGCAAGATCGCCGTGGTGTGCGGCTATGGGGACGTCGGCAAGGGCTCGGCGCAGGCGTTGCGGGCGCTCTCCGCGCAGGTCTGGGTCACGGAGGTGGACCCGATCTGTGCATTGCAGGCTTCCATGGAGGGCTACCGGGTCGTGACCATGGACTTTGCCGCGGACAAGGCCGACATCTTCGTGACCGCGACGGGTAACTTCCAGGTGATCACGCACGAGCACATGGTGCGGATGAAGCACAATGCGATCGTTTGCAACATCGGTCATTTCGACAACGAGATCGACGTCGCGAGCCTCAGGCAATACCCCTGGGAGAACATCAAGCCCCAGGTGGATCACGTGATTCTCCCCGATGGACGACGGCTGATCCTGCTCGCCGAGGGCAGGCTCGTGAACCTCGGCTGCGGCACCGGGCACCCGAGCTACGTGATGAGTTCGAGCTTCGCGAATCAGGTCATTGCCCAGGTCGAGCTTTTCACCAACACGGCGAAGTACCCTCTCGGCGTCTACGTGTTGCCGAAGCAACTCGATGAGAAGGTCGCGCGGCTGCAGCTGAAAAAGCTCAACGTGCAGCTGACACAGCTCACCGACGCGCAGGCGCGCTACATCGGCGTCGACCCCGCCGGGCCCTACAAGCCCGACAGTTACCGCTACTAGGGGAGAGGCGATGAACGCTCCTTCGAGGAACGCCGGGGCTGCCCCGGCACAAAGAGGCGCGGTGCTGCTCGATGGCAAGGCGGTGGCGGCCAAGGTGCGCGCGAGCGTCGCCGAGCGCGCCACGGCCTTTGCGGAGCGTTACGGGCGCCCGCCCGGGCTTGCGGTGGTGCAGGTGGGCGAGGATGCGGCCTCGAGCGTCTACGTACGTAATAAGCGCAAGTCCTGTCAGGATTGCGGCATCGCCTCCTTCGCACACGATCTGCCCGCCAACGCCCAAGAGGTGCAGATCCTCACGCTCGTCGAGGCGCTCAACCACGACGGGCAGGTCGATGGCATTCTCGTGCAGCTGCCGCTGCCGAAGGGGGTGGATGCCAACCGCGTCATGGACGCCGTCGATCCCGCCAAGGACGTTGACGGCTTTCATCCGCTCAACACGGGGTTGCTCGCGCAAAAACGGCCGCGCTTGCGGCCGTGCACGCCCTACGGTGTCATCCGGCTCGCGCAGGAGTACGGCATCGCGCTCACTGGAACGCGCGCGACCGTCGTCGGCGCTTCGAACATCGTCGGCCGGCCGATGGCGCTCGAACTTCTGCTTGCGCGCGCAACCGTCACCGTCTGTCATACCGGCACGCGGGATCTTCGAGCCGAGGTTGAACGCGCCGAGATACTCGTCGCCGCGGTGGGCAAGGCCGGCTTCATCCCGGGCGAGTGGGTGCGGCCGGGGGCGGCGGTGTTTGACGTCGGCATCAACCGCTCAGCTTCCGGGAAGCTCGTGGGCGATGTCGAATTCGGGCCCGCCGCGGAACGCGCCGGCTGGATCACGCCGGTTCCCGGGGGGATCGGCCCCATGACGATCGCGATGTTGCTCTCTAACGCGGTCGATGCCGCCTATATGCGGGCTGAGCGTCCGCGGTGAAGGCCCGGCAACGCGCTGCGGCATTCAGGCTTAGCTGTTGTGGCGCAACGGCAGCAATTCCCGAGCGTTGCATGCAGTTGCAAGTTGGTATTGGGGCGGGGGCAACATCCAAGGCAACGCGTCAGCGCGCCTTTCCAACATGACGGCTTGCGGTTAGGTTCACGCCCGCCCGCGCATCGGTGTATGATTCCAAGCCCGACCCGTAGGCTGATTGTGGAGTAATAACGATGGCACGACGTCCACCCAACGACGGCGCATCCTGGAGCGCCCGTGAACTCATGACTCTCCGCGCGCTGGCCAAGGCCGGCACGCCAACCGGACACGTCGCGAGAAAGCTAGGCCGTACCGCGGCAGCGGTTCAGCAGAAAGCCATGCGTGCGGGAATCTCGTTCCGCGCAGCCAAGCGCCGTGCGGCTCGCAGAAAGAAATAACCGGCGGGTTTCTATGAGATTTCTGTCCCGGGCGCGCGCCGAGCAGGCGCGCCGGTCCGGGGTATAGTATGTAGCCGCCGATCCGACCCGGGCCGGCCTTGCAGGGCGCGGCTGACACCCTGACAACACCGACCACGTTCGCGGAGGAGTGGCGCGGACAAGAACAAAGGGGGCAGCATGCTCAGGTTCATTCGATTCGTCTGGATTCCCTTGGCGCTCACGCTGAGCGCCTGTGATGTGCAGGTGCAGGATGCAACGCCCGCGGAATTCAACGCCAATCACGACATCGGCATGTACAACGTCACGGCCACGGTTACCCGCGGGGCGATGGTCACGCCGGGCTCCGTGTTTGTGTTTGCAGTTGGCGACAACCAGAAGGTAACGCTCACACCCAATGCGGACGGCTCCGAGTGGAAGGGACTGTATTCCGCGCGCTGCCGCAGCAGCTTCCCGCTGCAGTTTCTGGTGGAATGGAAAGGACTCTTCGACGTGCGCCACAAGGTCGCTCCGGTGCAACCGAAGGCCGTCAAGCTCATCGAGCCGCCACTCACACGCACCGCCGGCTTCGATACCTCGGGCAAGGAGCCAAAGGGCGGCTGGCCCGGCTCGGTGAAATACCGCTTTGTGACCGTGCCGAGCGCCTCGATCAACTCCGCGCACATTGAGCCCTGGAGCCAGACGCCCGCCGAGATCGCAGCCGCCAAGGCCATCTCGGTCGTGTCGCCACTCCCGGTCGTCGTTGGTTGCGGCGATCTCGGTGAAATCCGCGTCGCGAGCACCCAGCCGCGCGCCCACGGTACGCTCGTCATCGATACCGACGACCCGGCCGTACCTCACTGGCAGACGAGCGTCGAGTTCTCGCCGAAGTGAGCGCGGCGGCGCGCTGGCGACCCGTAGCCGTGGCGCTCGCGGCGACGGTCGTCGCGAGCGCCACCGCCGAGGCGGCTGCGCCGCCCACTGCGCCCGTCAAGATCGGCATCATCGGTGCGGGACGCATCGGCGGAACACTCGCCAAGCTCTGGGTGCAGGCAGGCCACGAGGTGCTGATCTCCTCGCGCCATCCCGATGAGCTCAAGCCCCTCGCGCAAGCGCTCGGCTCCAAGGCGCGCGTCGGCACGCCGCGCGAGGCGGCACTCTTTGGGCCGGTCGTGTTGATCTCGGTGCCTTACGGCGCGCTGCCTCAGATCGGACATGACTTGAAGGCCGAGCTCGCCGGCAAGATTGTTCTCGACACCGGTAATCCGTATCCGGAGCGCGATGGCGCCATGGCGCTCGAAGCGCGCCGGGTGGGAACGGGCGTGAGCTCAGCCGAATACCTTCCCGGCGTGCGTCTCGTGCGTGCGTTCAACGCCATCAACTACCGGGACCTCGCGAGCGAAGCACACCGAAGCGGCGAGCCGATCGCCATACCCCTCGCCGGCGACGATGCGCAGGCGCTGGAGGTGGCGGCGGGCCTCGTGAGGGATGCGGGCTTCGAGCCGGTGGTGGTCGGGCCGCTCTCGCGCGCACGCGAGTTCGACGTTGGGACCAACGTCTATACCCGTCTGCTCACGGCGCCCGAGCTGCGCAAGGCGCTTGGGCTCTGAGGCGGGGGTTTCAAGGGGAGGAGAGAGAGCGCACCGGCGTTACGCGAACTCAAATCCGAGTGTGCTTAAAAATGTGCCCGCGTTCGCGAAAGTCAGGGCCACTCGGGAGTGCGTACGACCGGTGCGATGGTGAGTATGGTGCACCGGCGCTGAACGCTCGGTGAATAGCTCTTTGGTATAAGAGTTCCCCTGCACCGCCGAGTCAGGAAGGAACGCCCACGCGGGATCAGGCCGTGTGCCCCCGAGTGAACTTTGTCGCGGTTGACGCTGCCGAATGGATTGGGAGTGGCTCATGTCGCCCGTATATCAAAGCGTCCTCCTGATCGGCGTCGCCACCTTCGTCGCGCCACTCTCGGGCGGCGAGTTCGCGCAAACCACGATTGACTTCGCTCCGCAGGTAACATCGGCACTCGAGCATCAATATGGGAGCGCCGAGGAAGCCCGCCTGCGCACCGCGATTCTTGAGGCCGTATCACGCGAAACGGCACACATCGCCATGCCCCCTGGTCTTACGGTCACGGTGCTCCTCGAGGAGGTTGCCCCCACCCGTCCGACCCGGGAGCAACTCAGCACTGACCCGGCGTTGGACATTACGGCGACCAAGTACATCGGCGGGGCTGCACTCATGGGCACAGTCCGCGATTCGGGCCAGCAGGTCGTTGCCACGACGAAGTATCGCTACTTCCCGCTCACGCTCGCACTGGGTTCCGCATCACGCGACCCGTGGGCGGATGCGCGGCTCGCAATTGATCAGTTCGCGGTGAAACTCGCCGCCGCCTGTCCTCGAACGCACTGAGCTTCAGTCGCGCAGCCGCGCCCGCAGCCGCGCGATCTCGTCCTCGCCAAGACCGATGCGCCTGAGATAAGCGCGCACCCCTCCGCCCTCGGCGAGGAATTTCAGCATGTTGTGCACGCCCACCTCCGGGCAGTGCAGCGCTGCGAGAATCCGCGCCGGTTCGGTGTTGGGATAACGTTTGAGGTATCCCTCACGCAGGTTCTCCGAGCTCGCGACATAGTCACGCGCAATGGCCTCGGGCTCGGCGTCGGCGAGTGTCAGCAGGAGCGCCGCTATCAACCCGGTGCGGTCCTTGCCGGCGACGCAGTGAAAGAGCAGAGCGCCCGGGGTGGCCGCGGCGATGACGCCGAGCACCGTGCGCAGTTCCGCGCCCACCCCCTCGAGTGCCGCACATTTCCACAGTTCCTTGGTCGGCTCCGGGCAGCGCAAGCGCCACTCGTCCTCGCTGGGCGTGAGGAGCGAAAGCTGCACGTAACGCACCTGCGGGAGGGCGGTGGGGATCGGGTTCGGATGGCGCGCCACTTCCGCGGGCCAGCGCAGGTCGATCACCGTCTCGACCCCATAGCGAGCGAGGGCCTCGACACCCTCGGCGTTGAGCTGCGCGAGATCATCGGCGCGCAGCAGCGAGCGCGAGCGGGTCACCCCGCCATCGAGCGTCGGATGGCCGCCGAGGTCGCGCGCGTTCAGCAGAGCCGGGAAGTGCAGCCGCTGCTGCTGCATCAGCCCTTCGAATCGCGCCGCTGACTGATGGCCACGCCCGCGAGTATCAGCGCGCCCGCGATCGCCATGGTTGGCGTGAGGGGCTCACCGAGGAGGAGCCAGGCCCAGATGACGGCAAAGAGCGGTATCAGATAGGTGACCGTGGACGTGCGCGCCGGACCGACGCGGGCGATGAGACGGTAATAGAACACGAAGGCGATTCCCGTGCACAGCATCCCAAGGAGTATGCCACTCACCCAGGAGGCGGCGGCAATCGGATGATGGGGCCAATTGTAGATGGCGAGCGGTGCAAGCAACACCGCGCCGCTGATCAGGGTAGCCGCGGCGACGGCCCCCGAGGGGAGACCGGTCAGGTAGCGGCGCACGAAGTTGATGCCGAAGCCATAGCAGACCGATGCCATGGTGCCGGCAAGCGCCGCCGGCCACACACTTTCGCCGGCGGTGCGGCCGCTCGCAAGTATGAGCACGCCGACGAATCCGGCGACGAGACCGGCGATACGCATCGGGCCGATCCGCTCCCCGTAGAGGACAAAGGCGACGAGCGCCGTGAACATCACCGTCATGGCGTTCGTGATCGCGCCAATCCCCGCGGGTGCGCGCTCCGCTCCCCAGGCAAAGAGCACGAACGGGATCACCGAATTCACCGCGGCGATGCCGGCAATCCGCAGCCAAAGGCGCGGAGTGAACTGCGCGCGGGCGCGCCAGAGCAGCGGGATTAGGATCAGGCCACCGAGCGCAAGTCGCACCTCGACGAGCGGCACGGGACCAAAATCGGCCGCCGCAACGCGCATGAAAAGGAACGATCCGCCCCAGATCGCGCCGAGCAGCGTGAGCTCAAGGGCGATACGCCCGGAATCGGTAGCGGCGGTCTCGCCCTTCGATGTCGCGTGAGTGCTCACGCGCGCGGCATTCGCCGCGGTGCTTTGCGGAACGGACATGGGACGCTAATCCTCCTGATGGTTCATCCTCAGCTTCAGGGGGCGGTACTTTGCGGCACGCCGCCGAACGCTCGCCACCCGATGCTTGCTTCTCGGCGCTCGCCTCATCCGAGCGCCTGCTCAAAATCCTCAAGCAGATCGTCTGTCGACTCGATGCCGACCGAGAGCCGCAGCAACCCCTCGCTGATGCCGCTGCCGCGGCGTTCCTCGGGCGTGAGCCCCGCGTGCGATGTGGTCGCCGGGCGCGTCAGCAGCGTATGCACGCCCCCAAGACTCGGTGCCACGACCGGAATGCGAAGGCGCGCGCCGAGGGCTTCTGCGGCCTGCACACCGCCTTTGAGTTCGAAGCTCAGCACACCGCCAAAGCCCGCAAAGAGCTTGCGGGCGCGCGCGTGGCGCGGATGACTCTCGAGACCCGCGTAATAAACCCGCGTCACCGCGCGGTGTGTCTCGAGAAAGCGCGCGATGCGCAGTGCACTCTCATTCTGATAGCGCACCCGGAGCGCGAGTGTTTTCAGTCCGCGCTTGAGCAGGAACGCCGCGTGCGGATCGAGTGAGCCGCCGTAGTGGTTCGCCTTGTGACGGATGCGCTCGATGAGCTCGGCGCTGCCCGAGACTGCGCCTGCGACCAGATCCGAGTGGCCGTTGAGATACTTGGTGGCGCTCTCGATCACGAGATCGAAGCCGAGTTCCGCCGGGCGGAAGTTGATGGGACTCGCGAAGGTGTTGTCGATGATCGAGATCAGTCCATGCTTGCGTGCGAACGCGACCACCCCCTCGAGATCGGCGACTCTCAGCAGCGGGTTGGTCATGGCCTCGACGTAGATGGCGCGGGTCGTCGGGCGCAACAGCGCGGCCCAGGAGTCGCGCTCGTCTTCGGCGATGAAATTGCAACCGATGCCGAGCTTCGGAAACTCCTTGGTCACGAAGTCGTGCGTTCCGCCGTAGAGGCAGTTCTGTGCGAGGAGGTGATCGCCGCTCGCGAGCAGCGTGAGAAGCGTCGTCGAGATGGCCGCCATGCCGCTCGCCGCCACGAGCGCGGCCTCTGTGCCCTCGAGAGCCGCAAGCTTCGCATGTAGCGCGAGCTGGCTCGGCGTGTTATTCATGCGTATATAACGAACGTCGTGATAGCCACCTTCGCCTTTGTACTCGAAGGTCGCCGACTGGAAGATCGGCATTTCCACCGCACCGAGGATGCGCGGCAATGGCTCACCGGCGTGCACCAGTTTGGTTTCGATCCGTTTGTAGGATTCGGACATAAATGCTCCGCGGCTGGCATTGTCACCTGAATAGGTTAGCGCGCGCTTCTGCCTTAATGGAGATGCGCGCCGCACCACCGCGCCACACACTGTGCGGGCGCTGCGCCAGTACAGCATCGCACGGGAGCGCGCGGCGCGCATGATGCGACCGACCGAGCGTTTTTCCGGCTGCGCTGACAACTACGCCCGCTATCGTCCGGGGTATCCTCAGGGGGCGCTCGAGCTCCTCGAGCGCCGCTGCGGGCTCGGCCCCGCAGCGCTCGTGGCCGATGTCGGCTCCGGTACCGGCATTCTGACCGAGCTCCTGCTCTCGAGCGGTGCGCACGTGATCGCCGTCGAACCCAATGACGCCATGCGCGCGGCGGCGGAAGCGCAGCTTGCCAACCACCCGCGCTTCCGCAGCGTGAGCGGCACGGCGGAGGCGACCACGTTGGCGTCCAAGAGCATCGATATTTGGGTTGCGGGTCAGGCGTTTCATTGGTTCGACGGGCCGGCGACGCGACGCGAGGCGTTGCGCGTCATCAAAAAAGGCGGCTGGGGTGCGCTCTTATGGAACGAGCGCCCGCTCGATCCGGGTGCGTTCCTCGGAGATTACGAGACGCTGCTGCGCCGCCACGCCCCCGAGTACACCGAGATCAAGGCGCGCCGTGCTGAGGAGACGAGCATGCGCGAGTTCTTCGGTGGGGCGATGGAACGTGCCACGTTCCCGAACGAACAGCGGCTCGACTTTGCGGGGCTGCAGGGCCGACTCCTTTCGTCGTCCTACGCCCCGCAGCCGGGTGAGCCGGAGTACGAGCCGATGATGGCAGGGCTGCGCGAAGTATTCCGCCGCCACGAGCGCGACGGCCACATCGTCTTTCCCTACCTGACGCTCGTTTATTTCGCCCAGCTCAAGCCGCCCGCCTGATCCGGGCGCCGCCGCCGCTACCAGATGCGCACCCGGTCGGCGGGCGCGAGATAGAGCTTCTGCCCGCTCTTGACGGCGAATGCCCCGTACCACTCATCGATGTTGCGTACCGTGTCGGCCCGATACTCATCGGGTGCATGACCATCGGTAATGATCCGGCGCCGCAGCTCGGGCTCGCGGATCTTCTCGCGCCAGTTCTGCGCATAGCTGAGGAAGAAGAGTTGCTCGGCGCTGAATCCGCCCGCGCTTGCGGGGTTCTTGCCCCCAAGCGTCAGTCGCCAGGCGTCATACGATGCGGCGAGGCCGCCGAGATCGGCGATGTTCTCGGCGAGTGTCTGCCGGCCGTTGACCGCGAGGTCGGGGAAGGGGTGATAGGCGTCGAATTCGGCGATCAGGCGCTCGCCGGCCGCCTGGAAGTGTGCGAAGTCCTCCTTGGTCCACCAGTCCTTGAGCCGGCCGCTCGCATCGAATAACGCCCCCTGGTTGTCGAAACTGTGGCTGATCTCGTGACCGATGACCGACCCGATCGCGCCGTAGTTCATCACCGCGTCGCGGTGCGGGTCGAAGAAGGGCGGCTGGAGAATGGCGGCCGGGAAGTTGAGCGCGTTCAGCGCCGGCAGATTCACGGCATTCACCAGCTGCGGGTTCATCACCCATTCGGAGCGATCGACCGGAGTGCCGAGCTTCGCGAGGTTGTAGTGGTAATCGAACAGCTCGGCGCGCTCGGCGTTGCCGAAGGCGTCGCCACGCAAGATTTTCAGGCCCGAGTAGTCGCGCCAGTGATCGGGGTAGCCGATGCCGACCCGCAGCGTCGCCACCTTCTCTTTGGCTTTCTGCCGCGTCTCGGGCGTCATCCACGTGAGCCGGTCGATGCGCGTGGTGAAGGCCGCGAGCAGATTGCGCACCATTTGCTCGGCGCGCGCCTTGTCGGCTGCGGGAAAGTAGTGCTTTACATAGAGCTTGCCGACCGCCTCGCCAAGGGCCGCGTTGGTCTCATCGACGGCGCGCTTCCAGCGCGGACGCTGTTCCGGGACGCCAGAAATGACGCGCTCGTGGAAGGCGAAATGTTCGTCGACGAAGGCCTTCGGCAGGTATTCCGAGTTGTGCTCGATCAGGTGAAATCGCAGGTATTCCTTCCAGGTGTCGAGCGCTTCGCTCGCCGTAAGCGCTGCGAGGCCGATAAGTGCGCTCGGCTGCCAGACGACGAACTCGCGCTGTCCCGAGAGGTGTGCAGCAGCGAAGAACGCCGACCAGTCGAGCCCTGGTGCGCGTTGCGCGAATTCTTCTGCCTTCCAGTGATTGTCACCCTTGAGGACTTCTTCCGAGTCCGCGCGGCTCCAATGCACCTCCGCCATGCGCCGCTCGAGCGCGAATATGCGCTGCGCGGCCCCTTGCGGATCGGGCAGCTGGGCGAGTGTGAGCACGGCGGCGATATGGGCCTGGTAGGCGTTGCGCACCGCGGTCATTTTCTGCGAGGTGCTGAGGTAGTAGTCGCGGTCGGGCATCGTGAGCCCGCCCTGGAGCAGAAACGGCGCGTAGCGGGTCGGATCATCCAGATCCTGGGCCACCCAGAGACCGAACAAGTTGTCGGTGTGCATATGGGTGTTGTTGAGGACATCCACATCGGCGCGCAGCGTCGTGCCGAGCGCCTGCGCGAGAGCGACTCGGTCATGGATCGCCTCGATAGTGCGCAGCCCGGGGACAAGCGGCGTGAGACCCCGCTTGTCGATGGCCGCCTCATCCATGAAGCTGAAAAAGTAATCGCCGATCTTGCGCGCTTCAGAGCCATCCGCCTTGTGTTCGCTCTCGCGAATCAGCTCGACATTGCGTTCGAGTGTGAGCTCGGTGAGTTGCGCAAACGTGCCATAGGAAGCGCGATCGGCGGGAATCTCGGTCGTCGCGAGCCAGCCGCCGTTGGCAAAGCGGAAGAAGTCATCGCCCGGGATGACCGCTCGATCGATGCCGGCGCCATCGAAACCGGTGCCGCTCTGAGCCGCGGGCTGCGCGGGCGATCGCGTGGCGAGTGTCAGGCCCGCGGCGAGCGTCGCGAGCGCGGCAATCTGCAGCAGGCGTAAAGACGTGGTTCCATGTTGTTTTGTGCTCAAAGCCGACATCTCCCCCGGCAGCCCGCAGGATCGCGCAGTCTACACGAAGCCCGGATGTTGAATCTCGTACGAGAGCGCACGAATACTTCCGTCTGACTCAAAGACGAGACCAAACGCCTTGCACGCGAGAGGAGGATTGGCCGCACTGCTCGTGCTCACCGGATGCTGGGCCGGGGCCGCGTGTGCGTGGGGTCCGCAGGGCCACCGCACCGTCGGTGCGATTGCCGATCGGCTGCTGAGCTCCGACGCGCAGCGCACCGTCGCCGAGCTCCTCGCTGACGATCTCGACAAGTTCGGAAACCTCTCCGGCCGCACCACGCTGGAATCGATATCGGTGTGGGCGGACGAGGTCTCGGGTACCTCGGCGGCCCACCCCAAGTGGCACTATGACGACATACCGGTGTGTGGCAGCGCCCCCAAATCGAGTTACTGCCCGGAGGGCGAGTGCAACAGCGAGCAGCTCAAGCGTCTGATCGGCGTCCTCGGCGATGCGCGCGCGCCGCACCGCGAGCGCAACGAGGCTCTCAAGTGGATCGTGCATCTGATCGGCGACATCCATCAGCCCTTGCATGCCGCCGACAACGCTGATCATGGCGGGAACAAGGTCGCGGTGGTGCTCGAGGGTGTCCACACCCGCGGACGCGAGAATCTACACCGCGCCTGGGATGGTGATTTTGTGAGTCTCGCGCTCCACTCCCGCAACCGCCAGCAGCCACCGCCCGACATCGACCAGCTCGCACTCGAGGCAAAGCGCCTGGTCGGGGAGGCCGGTCAGGGCACGCCTGACAGTTGGGCGAGTGAATCGAACAACCTGGCGCGCAACGTCGTTTACCAATATCGCGGGTTTGCCTGCGGGAGCATCCCGACCGAGATTGTTGTGCTCGATCGTGATTATCAGGCGGAGGCGCTGCCGGTCGTACGGGATCGGCTGCTCTATGCCGGTGGGCGTCTAGCGAATCTGCTGAACCACCTCTTTGGCGCGCAAGAGCGCATCCCGGCGGCCTTTGGGCTGCCCTCACCCTGAGCGCTGCCGCGGAAGCGCTCGCGTGCTAGATTAAAGGTCCGATGTAGGGACAAGGATAAGAGCCGTGAACGCCTGGAACGAGAGCTTGGCCAGTGCTGAGCGTACCCCGAAGCCCGCGTACCCACCGCCCGCGCTCGCCGAACTGCCCCGACCCGAGGGTGGCGGCCGCGGCCTCGACCGGCGGCTACTCGCTCGCCTGCTCGCCTTCCTTGGCGACCCGCCTATCGAATTCGCGCTGCGCGGGGGCGCGCGCGTCGGGCCAGAAGCGCCGATCGCGCGCGTAACCTTTGCGAGCCGCTCGACGCTGCTTTGGATCCTCACCGATCCCTGGGTGCGCTTCGGCGATGCCTACAGCGATGGTGAGATCACGGTCGATGGCGACCTCGTCAGCGTACTCGAGAGCGTGAACCGCTCGAGCGATGGCATGCACCGCGGATCGGCTTCGCCTCTGCGCCGCGCGCTGCGCCGTCCGCACCGCAATACGCTCGCGGGCTCGCGCGACAACATTCATCACCATTACGACATCGGCAACGAGTTCTACTCCCTCTGGCTCGGGGACACGATGGCCTACACCTGCGCCTACTTCCCAACGCCCGAGGCGACGCTCGAAGAGGCGCAGACCGCGAAGATGGATCACGTCTGCCGCAAGGTCCGGCTCAGGGAGGGCGAGCGCGTCGTCGAGGCCGGCTGCGGCTGGGGGACGCTTGCGCTGCACATGGCGCGCCATTACGGCGTGCAGGTGCGCGCATTCAACATCTCGCACGAGCAGGTCGTCTATGCGCGTGAGCGCGCGGCGCGGGAGGGCCTTGCGGGACGTGTCGAGTACCTCGAGGACGACTACCGCAACATCAGCGGCGAATACGACGCTTTCATCTCGGTTGGCATGCTCGAGCACGTGGGCCCGGACAACTACACGACCCTCGGCGACGTCGCCCGCCGTTCGCTTCGTGGCCGTGGCCGTGGGCTCATCCACTCGATCGGGCGCAATTACCCTGCGCCGCTGCAGGCGTGGATCGAAAAGCGTATCTTTCCGGGCGCCTACCCCCCGTCCCTCTCCGAGATGGCGCGCATTTTCGAACCCTGGGACCTCTCGGTGCTCGATGTGGAGAATCTGCGGCTGCACTACGCGCAGACGCTGCGGCACTGGCTCGCGCGATACCAGGCCGCGAGTGAGCGCGTGCGCGCCATGTTCGACGAGAAGTTCGTGCGCATGTGGCGGCTTTATCTTTCGGGCTCGGTCGCTTCCTTCTCGACCGGCGGGCTGCAGCTGTTCCAGATCGTGTTTGCGCCAGGCGCGAGCAACGATATCCCCTGGACGCGTGCGCACGTGTACAGCGACGCCTGAGCCGCGCGAACTCCATGCGCAGTTGCGAGGTGCTCATCGTCGGCGGCGGTCCCGCGGGATCCACCGCCGCGCGGTGGCTCAAGCGCGCCGGCGCCGATGTCCTCATCCTCGATCGCGAACGCTTCCCACGCCTTAAGCTGTGCGCAGGCTGGATCACCCCCGAGGTGGTCCGCGAGCTCGAGATGGATCTCGACACTTATCCGGACCGTCTGTTGACCTTCCCGCGGCTGCGTCTGCATTTTGGGCGGCTGCACGTGCCGGTGCCCTGCGTGCAGCATTCCATCCGCCGTTTCGAATTCGACGCGTGGCTGCTCGAGCGCTCGGGGGTCGAAGTCCTCGAGCACAACGTACGGCACATCGAAGCCGACGGCGAGGGCTTTGTGGTCGATGGCGCTTTCCGTTGCCGCTACCTGATCGGAGCCGGCGGCACGCGCTGCCCGGTGTATCGCACGCTCTTCCGCGAGCTCAACCCGCGCGCTACGGAACTGCAGATCGTCACCCTCGAGCACGAGATGCGCTACGACTGGCACGATCCCGACTGTCACCTCTGGTTCTTCGATCGGGGGCTGCCCGGTTACTCCTGGTACGTGCCCAAGGAGCACGGCTGGCTCAATGTCGGTGTCGGCGCGATCGCCGAGCGCGTGAAGCGCAACGGCCAGGACATCAAGGAACATTGGGCGAATCTCACCGCGATGCTCGACACCGAGCTCGCCCCCGGCGCGCACTATGATCCGGCCGGCTACAGCTACTACCTGCGTGGCCGCGTCGATACCGTGCAACGCGGCAATGCCTTCATCACCGGCGATGCCGCGGGTCTCGCCACGCGTGATCTTGGTGAGGGCATAGGACCTGCGATTCGCAGTGGCCTGCGCGCAGCGCGAACGATCCTCGAGGGAACACCCTACCGGCTCGACGATGTCACCGGTATGAGTATCGGCAGCATCGCTCGCAGCATGTTCGCGCGCGCGCCGCGCGAGCGCGGCATTTCCGGGCGCTGGCAGAGCGCGCCCAGCGGAGGACCCGCCGATGCCTCACGTCACCGTGATCAATGAACACCACCACGTCCAGCAGATCGTCTCCGGGCATCATCACCTGACCGCCGACGAGGCCGTGGCGGCAGGGGGGAGCGATGCGGGATTCGCCCCGCGGGAGCTCCTTCTCGCGAGCCTCGGAGCCGACACCGCGGTCGCGCTCCGCAAGCATGCCGCGCAGAACGAATGGACACTTGGGAAGATTACGGTGGGCGTGCGCTGGTCGCGCGATAGTTCCGGCAAGGATCACATCGAACGGCGTCTTTCCTTCGGAAAGCCCCTGACCCCGGCGCAGCGCTCTCGCCTCCTTGAGATCGCGGCACAAACCCCGGTCACGAACGTGCTGGCACCCGGGATCGCGATCGAGTCATCGGTCATCGACTGAGGGAATCACTGGGGCCGCCGGCGAGTCCGGCGCGCCGCCTACGAGCTGACTTTCACCTGATAGGTGACGATGATCGTCGCGCCCGATCCAAGCGTGCCGGTGAAGGTCCATTGGACCGAACCGCTGGCCCCGGGCGCAGGCTGCGTGGTCACCGTGCAGGAGGTCATCCCGGCGGGCAAGGTGCCGGGGCACGCGGTCGACACGAAACCCGTGAACGCGGGCGTCGAGTCGTAGATCACGAGCGTCGAGAGGGTCTGGGAGCCCGTGTTGGTCGCGGTGAGCGTGTATTGCAGCGTGTCACCGGGCTTCGCGTTCACGGAGGTGGCGTTACCGGTTCCCTGGGTGACATCGCTCACGAGCTTCATGAGGGTAAGCGTGCCGGGTGAGCCCACCGTCGTTACATCGCTCGCCGTCACCGTGGCACTGAGTGCCGGGTTGGCATTCGTGTACTGGAAGGCCGCACTGACCGTGATCGCGCTCTGCGCGCCCGGGGTGGAGGCCTCGGGCACCTGCACCTGTACGAGGAGACAGACGGTCTGACCCACGGTGACGGTGATCGGCCCGCTGACGATCGCGTCCGCATTGCTGATCGTGCCGCTGCAAGCAGTGTCCCGGTACAGCACCTGCGTCCAGGCCGGTACCGAGGGCGTGGAACTGCCGGCCAGCGAGACGGTGACCTGACCGCCGCTGCCCGCAACGAACGCGTGCGCATAGCTCACCATTGCGCCCGGTTGCGCGTGCTGTGCACCGTTCGGAGTGAGGGTGTTGGGGGGCACGAGTCCGAAAGTGACACCGCTATAGACGGTGCCCGCGGCCGGTGTAAAGGTGACACTTGGGCGGGTGTAGGTGCCGCCCGTGGTGCCTGCGCCGCCACCGGTCGCGAGGTATCCGCCGGGGGCTGAGGGGGTGACAGTCAGGGCGCCGGCGGCGCTTGCCGGAATAAAGAGCGTATACGTGCCGTTGCTTGCGGTGCTGGCCGTGGTCGCGGTTGCACCGCTGGTCTGCACGGCAATGCCGCTGATCCCGGCCTCGCTGCCGTCCTGGATGCCGTTGTTGGCGGTGCCGCCGCCCACCCCGATGTCACCGAACACCGTGCCGCTGACACTGCTGCCGTTGTAGAGCCCGAAATTCTCGGGTGGCGGCAAAGCGTTCGCGACGACGTTGAACTGAATGATGCCGCTCGCGTTTTGCGTGCCGATCCAGCCCGCGGGCAACGCAGGGGTGACGTTGGCGAGGGTGTTGTTGGTGCTCAGAATCAGGCAGTAGCTGCCCGCAGCGAGGCCGGAGAGGCTGTAGGCGCCGGTGGCGGCAGTGACCGCCGCGGCGGCGGTCGCCGGGCTCTTGCAGGCGCCGCCGGTGTAAGTCGCGAGCTTGACGTAGAGTCCGGCAACTCCGGTGCCCGTCTCGCTGCCATCGAGATTGCCATTGTGGTTTGCGTCGCTGTAGACCGTGCCGCTTACCGTCTGGGAAACGGGCGTGACCGTCAGCGTGCAGGTGATGGAGTCGCCCGTTTGCGGCGTCAGGGTGAACTGCGTGTTGTCGCCGCTTGGCAATACGGTGTTGGTGCCGCCCCAGGTGGCCGCACCGGGTCCCGCGTTCGTGCAAATCATGCTGCCCGTGTAGGCGGTGATCGGCGAGACACTTCCGGCCGCCATGGCGACGCTGAGCGTGATGCTGTTAGTGCCGATGACCGAGATCGCACCCGTGGTCGCGGTCGTCGCCGCGCCCGCCGTAGTCGCGGACTTGAGGTTCACCGCCGGGCTCGTGTATCCCATGGAGATGGTGAACTGGTCGGCTGCGTTGATGCGCGAGGCGATCGTGAGGTTGTAGGTGATCGGCGGCAGCGAGATCGCGTAGAGCGTCGCCTCGTTGCCGGTATACGTCGCGGTCACCTGCGTCGGGTTCGATGTGCCCAGCACGACGCCGCCCATGTAGTTGGCGTTGCTTGTGGCGGACTCGGTCACGGAGGTCGTGCCGAGGCCTGTGAGTGTGGGCGGGACGCCGTTGTAGTTCGCGTAGTAGGTGATGCTATCGATGAGACTCCAGTTCGCGGTGCTCCCGTAGACGATGGTTTCCCCGGCATTGGTGTTCTCGCCGTCCGCCGCGTAGAGCACGAACGTGCGTGCGTTGCCCGAGGCGTCCTTCACGGTGATGGCGGAGAGCGTTGTCGTCGCGCTGCCGGCCTGACCCAGCCAGTAGAAAATCGGCTTGCCGGTGAGACCGTTGTAGGCACCGTGGCCGAAGGCGCCGCCCCCCGCCCAGGACGGCTCGGCCACCAGAGTCATGGCAGTGGAGGAGACCGTGGTGCCGATGCTCACCGTCCCCGCGCCGGTCGGCAGCGTGAAGCTCTCGGTCTGCGTCGTAAGCGAGGCCGGGTTGTAGCCGGTGAAGTCGAGCCACCAAAGGCTCTGCGAGTAGGTGCCGGTGCCGGCGGTCGCGTACGAGCCGCCGGTGGCGAGAGCCGGCGCCGCCCAGAGTACGAGCAGCGCTGTCGCGAGGACGCGCAGCCATGCGCCTCGCGCGCCCGAGGCTCGCGCCGTTTGGTCGAGGGCGGTGCGCGTTCTCATCATGGCGCGCGCACCGTCGTGCCGCGGCTCGTGAGCTCGCGCGTCGGCTGCGGCGCGCCCCCAAGCAGACTCTCGTCGAACTTGAAGTTCAACCGCAGGTAAATGCCGTGCATCGTATAGCTCTCGCCCGTGAGGTCCGGGGCCGAGAAGCCCTGCAAGTTGTACCCGACCGATACCCAGAGGTTCTTCCACGCGAGGTAGCCGGCCACCGGGCCGAGGGCATATTGGGTCTCGCCGCTCCCCCACATGCGATAGCTATTGAGCCCCACATCCCAGTGCGAGCTCAGATCGTAGGTGAAGCGGGCGCCGGCGAGCTGGGTGAGCGAGGTGCTTGTCAGCCCATCCGCCCAGTCGATCGCGTGCTTGGCGGCGTAGCGCGCACTGATCTCGAAGTGCCGCAGCGGCTGAACGTTGAGGTTGCCGGCGAAAATCCAGGCTTGTTCATCGAGCGACAGCCCCGGACCGAGCGTCGTGTCGTGGTCGCGCAGGTACTCGATCTGGGCGAGCGCGTTCCACACATCGGTGCTCACCGGACGGTAGGCAAAGCCTGACTGCACCCGTGCGAGTTCGCGGCCGCCGGCGTTATCCGCGAGATTGGTCTGCTGCGTGTAGACCACCCGATCGAGCATCGTCCAGTCCCTGTTGAGCTTGTAGGCGAGGCCGGCGGTGAAGAGCCAGGTGTCGGAGGTGCTCGATTCCTCCCACTGCGCCTGGGAGGAGGCCTTCCAGTCGCGCGCTGCCGTGTAGTCGGCACCGAGCGTGATCGCGCTCGCATTGTCGGTGATGTCACCCGATATCGGTGCGATGCGCTGCGCGCTCGCCGAAAGTCCGATGCCATCTTCGAACTTCCACTGGTGCCTGAGGCCGATCGCCGCCTCGCTGCTGCGCCCATCGATGCTGTCGCCCACCCGGTACTCGTTGAAGAGCTGCGTATTGTCGGGTAGCACGCTGCTCAGGCCCGCGACGGTCGAGTACTGCGAGACGGCCGGGTTCAGCGTGTACGGGCCGTTCAAGCTGTTGATGAAATCGTGCTGCGCGTAGATGTGCGTCGTCGAATTCAGGGTGTAGGTGCCGCCGATCGCATCTTCCTCGCCGCCGTTGCCATCGATGGACTTGGAGAAGAGCCCGAAGAGCTCGAGCCCCTTCACGTCCTGCACCGGCACGGTCGCCTTGACCGACGCGGCGGTGTAACCGACTTCCTCATTGTTGGTGCCGGGGGGCAGAGGCGGAGCCACCGGCGTCAGGGGCACCGTGGCGCCCGGCAGTGCCGGGGCGGAGAGCACCGAGGCCGCGTTCGCCTCACTGTAAAGCACACCGACTTCGAGCCGCGTGTTGTGCGGCAGCATATGCTCGAGTTTCACCTGCCCGCCGGTCTGCTCGGCTCCCGTAACGCTGTTATCGGTCTCGAGCACTTCGGCGAGGATGCGGTCCTTCTCGGCGAGCTTGTAAGTGGCCTTGAGGCCGTACTGAGATTCTCCCGCCGACTGCAGGCTGTTCGGGTTGTAGAAGTCAGCGTCAGTATGCGTGCCGTAGAGGTGCGCTGTGAAGCGCGCGTCCTGGTGGAGGAAGTCGAGGTGCTCGCCGAATCCCGCCCCGAGGAGGTCACTGTCGCTACGGGCCAGTTCCGCGGTTACGCCCGTGTGATTGTCCATCTTGCCGGTCAGGTTGAGCCCTTCGAGGGTGAGCACATTGCCCGGATCCGAGTCGTGAATCGCAGTGGCGCCGAGTGCGAGTCCGGCGGTCATCTGCAGGCGCAGATCGAGCCCCTCGACCCAGTGCTCGGGTCCTCCCGCCTCGATCGAGTAGCTGACATGGATGTAAACGGGGTTCAGGTTCGCATCGACGCTCGGCACCGGGTTATTGAGGAGCAGCAGGCCCGTGTACGGCTCGATCGCGTAGTCCGCGAACGGCGTGAGCGGCGTGTCCTTGAGGATCACCGCCGGTTGATTGCGGTCGCGCACGACGATGTCGACCTGCTGGCTGTTGGTGACGCCCCGCAGGTCGAGCTGGAAGGGACCCGAGGTGCCGTTGGCGCGGAATTCGACGACCGCCTGGGTGGTGGCGGTTTCGCTCGCGAACGCATCGACGGCGGTGCTGCCGAACTGCCAGTGGCCCTTGGCTCCGGTCAGTGCACGGGAGTACTGCGTCAGCGAGCGAGCCGGGTTGTCGCTTTGTGTCGTGTAGTCGCCATAGAGCACGTAATTGGTGCCGTTCTGCACCATGACATAGAGCTTGCCCGTTGACTGCGCATCGTAGCCGCGTGCCGAGGAATCGCCGTAAACGGGGTAGAACTGATCGGGCTGGATGTCCCGGAAGAGCGTCGTATCGGATGGCTTGTCGGAATCGTACGCGAGCGTGAGCAGCGT
>DASPTE010000029.1:0-5936 GCA_035623585.1 Steroidobacteraceae bacterium
CAGCTCGCGCGTGAGCCGATCGCGCTCGACCTGCTCCTGGGTCACCTCGCGCGTCACGCGCTCGATCTCCGACTTGACGGCCTTGAGCTGCTCCTCGGCGCGGCGGGCGTCGGCCTCCGAGTGCGCGGGCGGGGCGGGCGCCGCGGCGGAACTGAGCGCGACGAGCGCGAGCAGCGCACCAAAGAGCGCGTGCCAGGGGCGGCGCCCCACGGAGCGCACAGACCGAGTGCCGGCTTTCACGGGGACGCTATAATGCGCGCCCTTTTTCGCCCACGGCACGGCCGCCCATCGCATGGATCGACTGCTCGAGTATCTCAGCCACCACCCCTGGCTCACGACGGCGACCGTCGTGGTCGCGGCCTTCATCGTGGTATACGAGATGCGCGCGCGTTCGGAAGGAACGCAGTCGGTATCGCCTGAAGAGCTGATCCGGCTCATGAATCAGGGGGCACTCGTCCTTGACCTGCGCCCGCAGGAGCAATACCAGGCCGGACACCTCGCCGGTGCCCGGCAGATGAACGGCGACCAGATCCTCAAGGCGGGCGACACTCTCAAGAAGCATAAGGAAAAGACCGTGGTCGTGTACGACGAAAGCGGCTCACTGAGCGGTCCCGCCGTGCGTCAGCTGACTTCCCAGGGCTTCACGCGCGCGTTCGCGCTGCGCGGGGGGCTCACCGCGTGGCGCGCCGACAACCTGCCGCTCTCGCGCGCCTGAGGCGCGCTGCAGCGAGTCCCAAGAACGATGAATGCACCGAAAGTCCTCCTCTACGTGACGAGCTGGTGTCCGTACTGCGCACGGGCGCGCACGCTCCTTGGCGAGAAGGGCGTCGCGTTCGAGGAGATCGACGTCGATGCGATTGCGGGCGCACGGAGCGACATGCAGACGCGCAGCGGCCGGCACACGGTGCCACAGATTTTTATCGGCGGGCAGCACATCGGCGGTGCCGAAGATCTCGAGGCACTCGATGAGGCCGGTCGCCTCGATCCCCTCTTGCACAACGGAGCTTGAAATGGCGAACGAAACCGCCGGCGCCGCGCCGGTAGCGGCCTCCGCAGACACCGGTCAGATCCTCGCGCTGCAGAACGTCTACCTCAAGGACTGCAGCTACGAATCGCCCAACGGCCCGCGGCTCGAGGGCAACTGGAATCCCCAGGTGAGTCTCGATCTGCAGACGGGCTCGACCCCGCTCGGCCCCGATGCCTACGAGGTCGTGCTCACGGTCACCGTGAGCGCGAAGATCGGCGATGTGACCGTCTTTCTCGTCGAGGTCAAGCAGGCGGGCCTCTTCGTGATGCGCAACATCTCGGACGAGGACATGAAGCGCGCCATCAGCACCATCTGCCCCGCGGTACTCTTCCCGTACGCGCGCTGCGCGGTGTCGCAGCTCGTCTCCCAGGGCGGATTTCCGCAGTTCCTGCTGCCGCCGGTGAACTTCGACGCCCTCTACGCCGCCAACCAGGCGAAACCACCTGCGACAACCAACTGAGTGAGCGCAGCGCGCGCGGCGCAAGTCGGCGAACCCATGACCTCGGGCGCACAGCGTGAGGCTCCGATTGCGGTGCTCGGTGCGGGCTCCTGGGGTACCGCGCTCGCGATCCAGTTCGCGCGCGGCGGCCGCGGCGTGCGGCTGTGGGGGCGTGATCGCGCCGCGCTCGCCGCCATGGCGCGAAGCCGCCGCAACGAGCGCTATCTGCCCGGGACGCCATTCCCGGAGTCACTCAGCGTCGGTGCGGATCTCCCCGCGGCACTCAAAGGCGCCCGCGATGTGCTGGTCGTCGTGCCGAGCCAGGCATTCCGCGCCCTCCTCAGCGCGCTCGCACCGTATCTCGAGCGCGACATGCATGTCGCCTGGGCCACCAAGGGCTTCGAGCAATCGACGCTCATGCTCCCACACCAGATCGCGCGCGAGGTGCTCGGAAGCGAGCGGCGCGTCGCGGTACTCTCCGGGCCGACCTTTGCCGCCGAGGTCGGCGCCGGCCTCCCGACCGCCATGACCGTGGCTTCGCCCGACCGCTCGTACGCGGAGGCGCTCGCGCGCGAGCTCTCCTCGGCCAACTTCCGCGCCTACACCTCGACCGACATCATGGGCGTCGAGATCGGTGGTGCGGTAAAGAACGTGCTCGCGGTCGGTGCGGGACTTTCCGACGGGCTCGGCTTCGGCGCCAACACGCGCGTCGCCCTCATCACGCGCGGATTGCGCGAGATGACGCGGCTCGGCGTCGCGCTCGGCGCCGAGCGCGACACGTTCATGGGGCTGGCCGGTCTTGGGGATCTCGTCCTGACCTGCACCGACGATAAGTCACGCAACCGCCGTTTCGGACTTCTGCTCGCATCGGGCCACACCCCGCAAGCTGCGCTCGCGCAGATCGGGCAGGCTGTCGAGGGTTATGTCGGCGCGCGCGCGCTGCGCGCCGTCGCCGCACGCGCGAACGTCGAGATGCCGCTCTGTGAGGGCGTCTACCGGGTGCTCTACGAGGGGCTGCCTGCGAAGGATGCCGTGCACTCGCTCATGAGCCGGCCCATCAAGGCGGAGAGCGAGTAGGCCGATCGCCGCCCTCGTGGCGCAGCCAGCGTTCGGCTTCCTCGACGGTCGCGAAAACCCGTATCGGCACGCCGCGGTTGACGGCAACGTCTTCGGCAAAACGCATGCGTTCGCCTTCGGCGTGCACGTCGACGTAGGCGAGCGCGCGAAACACTCCCTGATGGCGCGCGCTGCCCTTGGTCGCGAGCGAAAACACTTCCAGCGTTCCAAGCCGCGGTCCCTCAAGGCGTTCCTCGATCAGGACGCGGAAGCAGCTGCGCGCCGTGCATTCGCGGATAACCTCCTCCATGTAGCGGGAGACGGTCTCGCTGCTATTGCGCCCGGTGACCACAAAGTGCAGGTACTCGGGCTTTTGCGTCACAGTGAGGCTGTAGGTCACGCGCGCTCCCCGCAAGGCGCGCGCGCAGGCCGCGGATGATCTCTGTGCCAGGCCTCGTTCATAAGAGCGCTCGTAAGTCTGCAGGCGCGCCGTTCGGGTTCACCCCGCGCGTGCTGCGCCGCTCCTCTCCTCGATGTATTCGACATCCGCAATCCAGTTTTGCTTGCGCCGCGCAAGGCGCGCCCCCGTGCTCTCCCCCTCGAACGTCGCCGAGGCTTTCTCGAGGAGCTTAGGGTCCACGCCCTCGAAGGCGTTGACGCTCACCACCGCGTAAAGCCGCCCTTCGATGCGGCTCGTGACGATGGGGACCACCCCGCACCTCGAGCAGAGGTGGAACTCGGCGGTCCTCGTACCAAAGCTGTACCGCGAAACGAGCGCGCTCTCCCTCACGAGCACCCTGAGCGAGCCCGTCGGACAGGAGGTCCAGACGCCCCCGTGCTTGCTGCAGAAGGAGCAGGTGCACGCACGCGCCGGGATCACCCTGGGTTCGGGCTCCCACCGAAGCGCGAAACGCATGTTTCCGCAGTGACAGCTTCCTTCGATCAGCATGCAGAGCCTGCGCTTGTTATCTCAGGGGCATGCGCCGCGCGAGCGCTAACCGGGGTCGTCGGTGAGCGTGATTTCGAGGCCGCCCACCATTGCCGCTGCCGTGTTGTAAATCCAGCAGGCGAGAGGCACGAAGATGAGTCCCGCCAGAGCGTAAAGGAACGGTACCAGGAACAGCACTGCGACGCTCATATGGGGCTTTGAGCCTTCGGGCAATGGCGCCAGGAGATTCGCGAGCTCAAAGAGGATGACGAACGCGAGGCTCAAGCCGAAGTAGATGAGGGCAAAGAGCTTACCCGCCTGCCAAGGTGCTATCCGCGATATTCGTTTTGACACGTCACTCCCCTTTGGTTGGCGAAAGATCGCGCTTCTCTCAAGTTCTTACGCCCTGAGAATACTGGCGGGGGTGAGCGCTGCCAAATCGGCCGTCGGAGCGTGAGCGGAACCGCCATCGCCACGGGCGGGGTTACTTCGCGTAGCTGCCCGCACCGAGAAAATGCAGCGATACATAGGGCTCAGCGCCCACGACCCAGCTGTCATGCGGGCGTGGCGGGATATAGAAGAGTTCGCCGGCGCGTAACTCGATCACGGTCCCGTCGGCGAAGGCCGCCGTCGCCACTCCGGCGAGCACGAGTCCGACGTGCTCGACCGGACAGCGCGAGAGGCCAAGCCCTGGCCCTACGTGCTTCGACCATTGCCAGCCCGGCTCGTACGTGGCGCGGCCGATCGTCACCCCGCCGAGGTGCACGAGCTCGAACCTGCCGTACTCGAAATGGCGCGTTTCATCCGGTGCCTCGAAGCGTTTGAGGATCACGCCGAGATCGGGACTCGCAGCGGTCAACTTACTTCCTCACCGCCTGGGTCTGGCGAATGAGTGTTTCGATATCTTTGGACGTCAGGGCCTGGAGCTCTTTCAGCGTCGCATCGGTTGCGCTCTGTGAGCCCGTCCCCTCGCCCCGCAGCTGGTAACTGGTGCCTTGGGGGGCGAGCGTGAACATGAACGGTGCGGCCGGGCTTCCGGGGGCGCTGACTACGATGAGAGTCGCGCCGTCGCTGCAGCTATACACGAGCCAGGGCACCGAGCCGAAGATTTTGAAAACGGGCCCCACCGTGCAATTGAGAGCAGCCCCTTCGGCGTGAACGATCGCCGTCAGGGCGAGCGCGACCAGGCCCGCCGCGACACGCTTCACCTTTGCCAAGCTCCTCGTGCGCTGAGACACCGGGCGCATCTCAGACGGTGACACTCGATGTGAGCGTACCACCCACGATGATCCCGAGCTTGACCAGCGCCCAGAAGCCGAGGCCGGACACGATGAGCGCGATGACCGTGAGCGCGATCGCGCCAAGGAACGAGGTGCCGAGCATCGCGCGGATCGCGAGAATGAAACCAAGTGCGCACGCGAGCGGTCCGCCGATCACGCCACCGAGAATCAAGGTTGCGAGGAGTCCGCCCGTCAGCCCCACGAAGGCGGCGAACCCGCAGCGGATGATCCCGGTGTACTTCGCGTTCACGAGGGAAGCACCGACCTTCATCGGAAGAGCCACGATCACTGTGAGAAGGAGCAGCCCGAGAAGAAGTCCGCCAGAGAACTGGTACGTCACGGTTGTGCTTCTTCCATCAGCTGCACGGTGCAGGACTTAAGACCGAAGCGGGCTTATCAATCACGTGCGGCGCACTCATTGTCAAGCCTTACCGCTGGAGTCGCGGGGTTGCACGAGATCCCAAAGATTCCCGTAAAGATCCTTGAAGACCGCAACTTTTCCGTACGGCTCCTGCCTCGGCTCGCGGACAAACTCGACACCGCGCTCGCTATAGCGCCGATAGTCACGCGCGAGATCATCGGTGTGAAGAAAAAGAAAGACCCGGCCGCCGGTCTGGTTGCCGATGTGAGCAATCTGTGCGGCACTTGAGGCCCGCGCGAGCAGCAACCGCGTCCCGGATGATCCGGGCGGCGCCACGACGACCCAGCGCTTCTTCTCCGCGGGAATGGGCGTGTCTTCGATGAGATCAAAACCGAGCCTCCCGACGTAGAACTCGATCGCTTCCGCGTAATCGCGCACGACGATGCAGACCAGGGCAAGTGTCTGACTCACGGCCGTGTCTGAGGTGCTGGTCACTTTGCGGCGCCTTCGATCCGCGCTTTGAGCGCGAGGACTGGGTCCTCGGTTGCGGGCAGCCCGGACACCGCTCCGATCAGGCTGAGCACACCCGTATCGAGTCGGAACGCGTCCGCAGAGATATAACCGCCGGTCCCCGCCGAGCGGATGATGACGACGATATCCGGTTCGCCAGCGCGCTCGAGGTCCGAGAACCTCACATCTACGACCGATCCATCCCGCGCTCTCACGACACCCGCCAAGAAGCGGTCGTACGGAAAACGGGGATTACTCCCGGCATAGACTCGAAGCGAATAACTTCCGGTGCTCCTCGGCTCTAACTGTCCCTCCGCCACGACCACGGTTTTTGT
>DASPTE010000071.1:0-6382 GCA_035623585.1 Steroidobacteraceae bacterium
CGATAGTTCGGCCATGCGCGTGGTGTCGAGCTCGCTCGCGTGGTGCGGATGAACGCCGGCGGTCGCGAAGAGCTGCCCCGGGTGTGCGCGCGCAAGCGCGATCGAGCGCGCCGTCGAATCGAGTGAGGAGCCGGTGACCACCATCTGCATCACCCCAACCGCGCGGGCGCGCGCAATCACGGCGTCGCGATCGGCGTCGAAACTGTCATGCGCGAGATTGGTACCGATGTCGATGAGCGCGGGGGGCGTAGCTGCGAGGGCGGCTGTGCTATGGTTTTGCATGCACCCGCATATTCTAACGAACAGGGGAGCGGTGCAGCGGATGCCCACAACTGCGGCCGACCTCGAGCTTCAAGGTCCGCGAGGTCAATGGCGCCAGGGTACCGTGCTTGCCCTCGCGTGCCTCCTCATGATTGCCCTTGCGCGCGCCGCGTCGCCCGAGTGGCGTGATCTCGAAAGCCGTATCCAGTACGGCTACTACACCGAGGACGCTCCCTCGCTGCGAAACCTCGCGCAGGCGCTCGCGGCCGACGAATCCCACGACCCGCTTCGAGGCTACTACGGGGCGCTCCTCGATTGGCGGCGCGCACAGCTCACCCCCGCGGGCACCGCATCGCTCGCGCATCAATGCGTGAGCGAGCTCGATGCGGCGCTCGAGAAGGAGGCGAATTCCGCCGAAGCGCTCGCGCTGCGCGCCGCCTGTAATGCGCAACTGCTCGAGGACGGTGGCTTGCATCTGCCGCTTTCGAGTCACGGCGTGCACCGCGATCTTTCGCGCGCACGCGATCTCGCCCCCCACAATCCGCGCGTGCTGCTTCTGAGCGCGCTCAGCGACTACCAACTGCCATCCTCGCTCGGTGGCAACAAAGAGCGCGCCCTCAGCGGCGTGCGCGAGGCGGTCGTTGCCTTCGATGCGGAGCGGCACGGAACCGAACACGTGCCGGGCTGGGGCGCGGCGGAGGCGTATCTGCTGCTTGCGCGCTGCCTCCTCGATCACCACGACACCCTCGGCGCGCGCGAAGCGCTCGAACATGCCCTCCTCATCGCACCCGAGTTCGCGCAGGCGCGGCGTCTCATGACGAAGATCACCACAGGTTGAGGCGTCGCTGGCGGCTCGCGCCAAAATCATAGTGCTGATGTTTTTTCAAGCCGTGCTGGCGCGAGCTGACACAGGTTTGCCGCATCGGCAGCGCTGTATGAATGGGGCCGTGTACCCTATCCCGCCCGACTGAGGCAATACCCACCCGCAGATGCTATCGTTGCGCGCCGTCGCGGATGAAGGGACCCGATGAGCTCGCAAGCCGACAAGAGGGCGCTCCTCGGACAATTGCGCATCGACCGGGACGAGCCGCCGCCACAGCGCGTTCCGACGCGTCGCACGCTTTTGATTGGAGGAGGCGTCGCACTCGCCGCAGCCATTGCCGCCGGCGCCTGGTTCTTCCTGTCGGTGGGCGCTTCCGTCCCCGTGCGTACGGCGCTCGCACAGCCGATGGCTGCGGGCGGCGCCAACGCCTCGGTGCTCGATGCGACCGGTTACGTGACCGCGCGTCGCGAGGCGACCGTGTCGGCGCAGATCACGGGTACCGTGGCCGCGGTGCTCATCGAAGAAGGAGATCACGTGAAGGAGGGCCAGGTCATCGGGCGTCTCGAGGACACTGCGCAGCGTGCGGCCCTCGCGCAGGCCCAGGCGCAGCTCTCCTCGGCACAGGCGCTGCTTGCGCAGGATGAGGCACAGCTTGCGCAGAGCGAGCGCGACTTGGTGCGCGCGCAGGATCTTGTGAAGCGCAACCTTGTCTCGCAGCAGGCCGAAGAGCAGGCGGCCACACAAGTCGATATTCAGAAAGCGCAGCTTCAGGCACAGCACAAACAAGTCGAGCTCGCGAGCGCCGCCGTACGCTCGGCACAAGTGCAGCTCGATTATTGCACCGTGCGTGCGCCGTTTACCGGCGTCGTTATCGCGAAGGCCGCCCAGGTCGGGGAGATCATCTCCCCGCTCTCCGCGGGCGGTGGCTTCACGCGCACCGGCATCGGCACCATCGTCGACATGGACTCCCTCGAGATCGAAGTTGATGTGAATGAGGCTTACATCAACCGCGTGCAGCCAGGACAAGGGGTGGAATCGGTGTTGAACGCCTACCCGGACTGGCGCATTCCCTCGCACGTCATTGCCATCATCCCGACCGCCGATCGCTCCAAGGCGACCGTGAAGGTGCGCATCGGACTCGATCAAAAGGATCCGCGCATCGTTCCCGACATGGGCGTGCGCGTGTCATTCCTTGAGGACAAAAAGTCCGCGCCGGCGACCGCGCCCGTCCCGCGTGGGGTACTCGTGCCGACGGCTGCCGTGCGGCGCGATGGCGAGCAGGACGTGGTTTTCGTCGTGAAGGATCGCCGGGCGCAGCGGCGTGCCGTGACGCTTGGAGGTACGAGCGGGCAGCTCCGCCAGGTGCTCGCCGGCGTGAGTCCGGGTGAGTCCGTGATCGTCGAAGCACCGGCCGATCTGCGCGATGGCGCGCGCGTTACCGAAGGCAAGTCGTGAGCGCCGGGCAGGCGCAGCGGCACGCAGCCCCGTTCATGTCCGTCAATTTGAGCTAAAGGGATTCTTATGTCCGAGCCCATGGTTCAGGTCCACAACGTCACCAAAATCTACGAGCGCGGCAAGCAGAAGATCGAAGTGCTGCACGGACTCACCCTCGAGATCCCGAAGGGTGATTTCGTCGCGCTCATGGGTCCCTCGGGCTCGGGGAAGACGACCCTCCTCAATCTGATCGGCGGTCTCGATCAGCCGACCTCGGGCGAGGTCATCGTGGGCGGCACCCGCATCGATCGGCTCTCAAGCGGCGCGCTCGCCCACTGGCGGGCGCAGAACATCGGCTTCGTGTTCCAGTTCTATAACCTGATGCCGGTGCTGACTGCGGAAGGCAACGTCGAGCTGCCGCTCCTTCTCACGAAGCTCTCGGCCGCGCAGCGCCGCAACAATGCCGCAGTTGCGCTCGAGATCGTGGGACTCTCCGATCGCGCCAAGCACAAGCCAAAGGAACTCTCCGGCGGCCAGGAACAGCGCGTCGCGATCGCGCGTGCGCTCGTGTCCGATCCGCAGCTCCTCGTTTGTGATGAGCCGACGGGAGATCTCGATCGCAAGACCGCGGACGAGATCCTGGGGCTCCTGCAGGTCCTCAACCGCGAGCACGGCAAGACCATCGTCATGGTCACGCACGATCCCAAGGCCGCGGAGTTCGCCCGCCGCACCTTGCACCTTGAGAAGGGCCAGCTTCTCGAGCAGGCGCAGGCCGCCTGAGTACCGGCGCAGAACAAGGAAGCACAATGACCAAGGCCGGCTTCGTCATCGCCAATCTCTTCCGCAAGCGCACGCGCACGATCCTGACGCTCCTTTCGGTGATCATGGCGTTTCTGCTCTTCGGACTTCTGCAGTCGGTGAACTCGCTCTTCAGCGCCGGTGCAGATTTTGTCGGCGCTACGCGCCTCATGACCCAGGCGCGCGTCTCGTTCACGACGCCCTTGCCGATCAGCATGCTGCCGAAGCTCGCGGGCATTCCGGGGGTAGCGCGCGTCGCCTACCAGGCATGGTTCGGTGGCGTCTGGCAGGAGAACACCCCACTCATCATGTTCTCGACCGATCCGCAGAGTTACCGCGACGTGTACCCCGAATGGGTCATGTCCGATGCCCAGTGGCAGGATTTCATCCATACCCGCACCGGCATGATCGCTGGCAAGCAGCTCGCCGAGCAGTACGGCTGGAAGGTGGGGCAGAAGATTCCCATCAGTTCCAACATCTGGCCGAAGAAAGATGGCAGCAAGGCGTGGGCGTTTGATCTCGTCGGTATTTTCGACGGCAAGGACGAGGACTGGAAAAAGCGCACCAACCTCGCCTTCATCCAGCAGGACTACTTCGATGAGGCGAACGGCTTCAACCAAAAGGGCCGTATCAACTTTTTCATCCTCAAGCTCGCCCCAGGTGCCAACGCCGAGACCATCAGCAAGACCATCGATGGGATGTTCGAGAACTCTCCCGACGAGACCAAGACCCAGACCGAGAAGGACTTCAACATAAGCTTCGTCAAGCAGATCGGCGACATCGGCCTCATCGTGCGCTGGATTCTCTTCGCCGTCTTTTTCACACTGCTGCTCGTCGTTGGCAACACAATGGCGCAAAGTGTGCGCGAGCGGGTGCCCGAACTCGCCGTGCTCAAGACCCTCGGTTTCACCGACGGCAACGTGCTCGGTTTCGTGCTCGCCGAAGCCTTCGCGCTCTGTCTCTTCGGGGGACTCGTCGGCCTCGTGCTCGCATCGCTTGCGGGTGCGATGGTGAAGAAGGGCACCGGCGGGCAGTTTCAGGTCACCGTCGATTGGAGCGTCTGGGCGCTCGGCGTGCTCGCGATCGTGGCGATGGCGCTCGCCGTGGGACTCTTGCCCGCCTTGCGCGCGCGCCGCCTGCGGATCGTCGATGCACTGCGCTAGGAAAGCGCGCCCGAGAAAAGCTTACCGAGGAGAAACGCATCGTGCTCAGCCAGGCTCTCGCCATCACCGGCATCGGTATCCGCAGCATCCCCGCACGCTGGGCGCCATCACTCGTCATCGTGGTCGGTCTCGCCGGGGTCGTCGCGGTGTTTACCGCGCTGCTCGCGATGGCGACGGGCTTTGAAAGTACGCTCAAGTCAACGGGCCGAAAGGACGCCGCGCTCATCCTGCGGGGGGGTTCCGACGCCGAACTCAATTCCGCCTTCGACCGCGACTCGACGGATCTCATCAAGCAGGAACCAGGGATTGCACAGGGGGCCGATGGCAAACCGCTCGCCTCGGGGGAGCTCATGGTCATCGCGGAACTCGTGCGCAAGAACGATGTCAAGAGCGGCGCCAACATCACCATGCGCGGCGTCGATCCGACCGCCTTCGCGCTGCGTCCGCAGCTCAAGATCATCGAGGGCCGCAACTTCACGCCCGGGTTGCGCGAACTCATCGTCGGCCGGGGCGTGCAGCGGCAGTTTCAGGGAGCACAGATCGGCGATGTGGTGCGCATGCGCGGCTCAGAGTGGACCATCGTCGGCGCCTTCGAATCGGGCGATGCGCACGACAGCGAGATGTGGACCGACATCAACGTCGCGCGCAGCACCTTCGGGCGCACGGGCTCGAGTTCGGTGCTCGCCGCGCTCGATGGTGCAGGCGGGCTCGCGACGCTCAAGGCCGCAGTTGCCGCCGAGCCCCGTCTGACCCTTGATGTGCTGATCGAGCAGGACTACTTCAGCGGTCAGACCAAGAACTTCCGCCAGACGATCGGCTTTCTCGCGGGCGTCGTCACCATCATCATGGCGCTCGGGGCGGTGTTCGCCGCGCTCAACAGCATGTACGCGGCCGTCGCGACCCGCAGCAAGGAGATCGCGACGCTGCGGGCGCTCGGCTTTGGCGGCTTTCCGGTCGTGGTCTCGGTGATGATCGAAGCGCTGCTGCTGGCGCTCGTCGGCGCTTTGCTCGGTGCGCTGATCGCCTATGTGCTATTCAACAACCTGACGGTCTCGACGCTCGGACAGAACTTTACCCAGGTGGTCTTCAATTTCAAGGTGACGCCCGCGCTCGTCGCGCGCGGCCTCGTAATCGCGGTCGCGATCGGCATGATAGGGGGGTTCTTGCCGGCGCTACGGGCCGCGCGCGCGCCGGTGACCACGAGCCTGCGCGAGCAATGAGCGCGATCTAAAGGCGCGCCAGCGCTGCGCAGAGCGCCGGCACGTCTTCGGGCGGCTGGTCCCACGAGACCACAAAGCGCGCTTCCCCCGCACTCTCGGCGCCCCAGTCGTAAAACTCAAAGCCCGCACCGCGCAGCGCCGCGCGCCGCTCGACCCCGAGCCGCACGAACACCTCGTTGGCCTCGACCGGATGCAGTAGCGCGGCGCCCGCGGCGCGGCCGATGCTCTGCGCCAGAAGGTTGGTGCGCTCGGCGTTGCGCTTCCAGAGACCACTTCCGAGGTAGGCGAGAAGCTGCGCGGCGACGTAGCGTGACTTCGAAAGGAGATGCCCGGCACGTTTGCGTCGCAGTTCGAAATCCGCAACCCGTTTCGGGTTGAAGAACACGACCGCCTCGGCCGTCAACGCCCCGTTCTTGGTGGCACCGAAGGAGAGCACGTCGATGCCTGCGCGCCAGGTGATGTCGCCGGCATGGCAGCCAAGGTGGGCGAGCGCGTTCGCGAAGCGGGCGCCATCCATGTGCACGCCGAGCCCGCGGCCGTGGGCGAGTTCACAAAGGCGCGCAACATCCGCGGGGCGGTAAACGGTGCCGAGTTCGGTCGCCTGGGTGAGAGAAAGCGCGCTGGGCTGCACGTTGTGGACGGTCACAGGGTGCGCATCGAGCGCGACGCGCAGGGCCTCGGGC
>DASPTE010000047.1:0-6678 GCA_035623585.1 Steroidobacteraceae bacterium
CCTCCCCCTGTGCGTTGAAGAGAAAATCGAGATACAGGCCGTTTTCGCCGCTCGCCGGGTCGCGCGTGAAGCCGACTCCTGCGCCCGAGGCGCTGCCGCTATTGCCGAACACCATGGCCTGCACCGTCACCGCCGTGCCGATGGAATCGTCGATGTTGTTCAGGCGACGGTAGTGACGCGCCTTATCGCTGTTCCAGGAGCGGAACACAGCCTCGACGGCCTGCTCAAGCTGCTTATGCGGGCTCTGCGGAAAGGGTCGGCCCGCCACCACCCTCGCCGTCTCGAGCGACTGGGTGCAAAGCTCGGCGAGACTTGCGCTGTCGAGTTCGCGGGCGCTCGCGACGCCCTGTTCCTGGCAGAAGCGCTGAAGCAGCGCATCGAATGGTGCCGCGCTGGTTCCATGGACGACCGTCGTAAAGTCGCACACCAGGCGGCGGTAACAGTCACGCACCAGGCGGGGATTGCCCGTGTTGCGCAGGAACCCCGACAGGTTGTGCTCCGACAGGCCGACATTAAGGATCGTCTCCATCATCCCCGGCATCGATACCGGCGCACCGGAACGTACAGCTACCAAGAGCGGTCGGCGGGTGTCGCCGAACTCCCGGCGGGTCGCATCCGCGAGCCGCGCTAGACCTGTGTCCAACATCGCTCGCATCTCTGCTGACAGCTCGCCTCCGCGTGCGAAGTACTCTCGGCACACTGCCGTACCGAGCACGAACGCGGGCGGCACACGCAGCCCCTGGCGCGCGAGGCGCAACAGCCCCCAGGCCTTCGAGCCGAGAGCGGCGGTATCCGCTCCCGCGGGCACCGCAGCGCCCGGCAGAATGAAGAAAAGGTTTTCGGATGCCTCGGTCACACGCACCTCAGGCGCTCATGATGTCATTGAGGAGGTGGTCGCGAAGTTTGAACGCACTCAAAGCCAGAGCGTCCGCCGCCTGCTCGAGCACCTGGGAGAGACGCGCGACGAGATGGAGCGCCCGTGCGTCGCACTCGCTCGTGAGCAGGCTCGTGGTCACTGCGCGCTCGGCAACGTCGGATTCACGCTCGATGGCGACGATGCGATCGACCGCGGTGAAGAAATCCTGCAGATCCTCGCGCGCGCCCTCGCGCGTCACGTGACTTGCCGCCTCGAACATTTTTACCGATTCCTGCGCGCCGGTGACGAGTAGCGCTGCGAGCACTTGTAGGGGCTCGATGATGCTTCTGGGTGGTGCAACCGCAACGAGATGCGTGATCAGGAACGAGGCCTCTTCCAGCCCGTCGGCCGCTTCGTCGGCCTCATGCAGGAGCGCGGTGTAGACCTGGGGCGTCGAGGTGCGCCTCGCGAGCGAGCGGATGCGGCTCACGATCGCATCGCCTTCCTGTTCCCACTTGAGCGCGCGCTGGGCAGCCCGCGCGAGCATCTCGGCCGCGTGCGGTTCACTCTGGCGAAGCAACCCTTCCTGCACGGTGGAGGCGAGATCGAAGACGCGCTCGGCGTGGGTAAGTGCCATGCCGAGAAGGCTCGAGTGAGCGGTGCGCACGCGGCGCGCCAACTCCGTCTTGATCTCGTCGCGGATGAAGCGTTCCGAGCGACGCGCGCGCAGCCCGCTACTCGCCTCGCGCAACACGAACTGAAGGTAGTCGAAGGCCGCCTCGGCGCCGAGGGCCTCGTCAAGCCGCTCGCCGTAACGCAACGGCGCACGCTGGGCAAATTCCATCGCCTCATACACGAGCCGCTCGCCGCCGAGCTGGAGGAAACCCCGATGCCCGATATCGCGGTCGGCCGCCCACTTGAGCAACCGTGTCGTCTCGTCCTTCGGGAGAAACTCGCGCAGGCGCTTGCGCGCGCGGTTCCAGTCGATGAGAAAGACGAGCCGCGATCCGAGGTACTCGAGATAGCTGAGAAGGCCGCTGTTGTCCTGTGCCTCAAGCCGCCCGACGCTCAGGTAATAGTCCTCGTCCTCGGCGAGATCCTCCGTGCGGTGTACGTGCGGCTTTGACCACTCAACGGCGAATGGTTTGAGAAGACTCTGAAAGAAGGCGAGGCGCTGCGCATGCACGTCCGTGTAGGTGAGGGTGGCAATGAGTCCCTCGACGTGGAGCACCAGCACGTGCGCATCGGTCGTGCCGATATCGTTCTGGATGAGGAGTCTTGCGCCAACGCGCGTGACGGTGGTGCCGAGCCCGGGATGATCGAATTTGAGCGGCGCGGTTTTATTGAGTCCCGTCATGAAGGCTATAACCAATGGCCGATCGGCATCCGCCACGCGCCAGACCCGCGCGCCATCGACATCCTCTTCGGCGATTGACGCCTGCAGTGCGTTGATCGCCCGATGTAGATCCATCACGAGGAGGTGGAGGCTGTCGGCGCCGCTGCCAGGGTGCGCGCGGGCGATTGCGGCGATCGCGCCCGCTGGCACCCGGTCGTCGTCAAAGAGCGGCAGCTCCTGGGTCAGCGTCTGCGCGCGTGTCGCGAACGCGCCCATCTCGCTCGTCGCGCCCAGCCCTAGCGGTGTCTGCATCGCGGCGAGATCAGCGAGCATGTGCAGCCGCAGCGCCGCCGCGCCGGGGATGTGCAGCGCCCCCTCGGGATCACGACGGCTGTCGGTAATGTGCAGATCGAGCTCGCCATCCATGCCGGCAGCATGCCGCTCGCTGAGAAAGTCAGGCACCGGCTCCTCGGGATGGTCGGCGTGTCGTTCGGCAGCCTGCAGCAGCGTGAAGCAGACCTTGAGGCGATCGTTGGCGGCGAGTGCTTCTTCCAATTTGCGGGGCAGAAGCAACGCGCGCTCGCCGAGCACGTCGATGATCGAGCCTTTGTTGGTCACACTAATCGCCGACTTCGTACCCTTAGTTATTATGCCTCGATCGAGGCGCGCCCGGCCGCGGAGCCGCCCGATATCCGCCACGTATTCCTACGTATCGACAGCCGCGCTGGTGCAGGATGATCCTGATCGCAGCCCCTGCAGATTCGGCAGTCGAAGCGCCGAGTCCGCAGGAGTTGTGCTGCGCCGATAACCCAACACCGGCACACCCGAGCGCGGCAGGGGGTTATGGAGTCGCGACCATGATCGGCGATTCAGACAAGTCGTCTGCCGTTGCGATAACTCATGCCATGGATCGTGTTCTGCAGGCGGAGCGGGACGCGCTCGCCGCGATCGCGGAATGCGAGCGCCAGAGCGCATCCGAGTTGGAGCATGCACGCCTTAAGCGTCGCGCGATCTTGGAGCGTATACAGGCGCGCATCGTGGCATTGCACGCGCGCGCAGCAGAGGCGTCGGAGCGGCGCGGCGCTGCCATCCTGGAACAACATCGACGGATAGCAACCGCCGCGGTCGAGCAACTCGCCGACCCCGAGCGCCGTCGCGAGGCGCTCGAGCGGCTTGCCGCGCGGCTGACGACGGCCGAAGGTCCGACGCCATCATGATGGGCGCTGAAGGCAACCTTCCATACGCCGCCACGCGCGTGCAAGCACGGCATGGCCAGCGTGTCGATGAGCTTACCTGGCGCAGAATCGAGACCAGCCCGCGCCTCGGCCAGTACTTTGAGGCGGTGCGAGGCAGCCCGCTCGCTCCCTGGGTGGCGAGCATTGATCCGGCTCACGATGTGCATGCGATGGAACGCACGCTGCGGAGCGAATGGCGGAAGTACGTGCGTCTTGTGGCGAGCTGGCATCCCCGCGAATGGCAGGCGTGGGTTGACTGGTGGTCGTGGCTGCCGGCGCTGCTCCTCCTCTCGAGGCTCGCGCGCCCCGAGCCGGTTCCCGCTTGGATGCTCGCGGACCCGTTGTGCGGTCCGATCGCGCTTGGGGGTCCGAGCGAGCGCGCCGCCGCACTCGAGGCGACGCTGCTCCGCCCGCTCGCCGCGGCCGTGCGTGGTGAAGTCTCGATCGGGGCGGCTTGGCTCGCCGAGGCAGCGCGCCGTGTGCCGCGTGTCGATGCGCAGACCCGTGAGAGCCTGAAGGCACTTCTGCGGCTGCAGGCGCGCGCAACTGAGCCGACGCGGCCCTCTGCCAGGATCCCGCTGCTGCGGCTCTTTCGCGCCGCGGCCGGTTCCGCGATCGCGAGCGGCTGCCACTTGGCGCTTCTCTCGCTCGAGCTTGAGCGGCTGCGCGGTGGTCTTGTGGTGCGTCGTCTCTTTGAAGCTGCGAGCAGCGAGGCGGCGTGATGGCGCTGCGCGCGCTGGCGGCCAAGTGGTTCGAGCTGCTCACCCCGCGTGAGGAGCTTTCCGCGGTGCTGCGCTGCCTCGCGGGCACGGGCATCGTCGAGCTGCAGTCGCACACCGATGTGTCAGGAGCCCATGTGCTCCCGCTGCTGCGCGCTACGCTCAATGAATATAACCAGCTTGCGCAGCGCTACGCGTCCTACTGGCCTGAGGTGGATGGCGCGAGCGTGCCAGCCGAGCGTCATTACTCGCCCGAAGAACTCGGCGCCCGCGCGCTGAAGCAACTGCGTGCCTGGAGTGCCGCGGCAGGATCGCTCGTCGAGCGCCTGCAGCAGCTCGAGTATGAGCGCACGGAACTCTTCTCTCTCGAACAGCTGCTGTCTCATCAGGAACTGCAGCTGCCGGATCTTGCGCTCTTCAGCCGCTGTGGCCCGGTGCTTGCGAGTCGCGCCTACCTGCTGCCCGAGCCGACCGGAGTAATGGCAATTCCCCCAAACGTGCTCGTTGAGAGAGCGACGGCAGGCAACGGCTCCTTTCTAGTCGCCCTCGGGGCTCTCGAGCAGATCGCGATATTCGATGATCACCTGAATGCGCTCAAGGCGCGCCGCGTAGCGCTGCCGCCGGAACTGCCGAGCGGGCGCGCCGCGGCTCTCGAGTGGGCTGCGCAACGAAGCAACGGCCTCGCCGACGAATCCCACAGCCTGCGAGTCGAGCTGGAAAAATTGGACGAAGCGCACGATCTCAGCACGGCCTTGGGCTCGATACGCTTCATCGACTGGCTCGCGAATCATGTGCCGGAGCTCGCGGTCACGGAGAATTTCGCCTGGGTCACTGGCTGGACGAGCGATGCCACCGGCGCGAGGATCGATGCCGCCCTTCGGGGCGCCGGACTCGAGTACTTGCTGCGTTTTCCCGCGGCGCCTCCGGGGCTATCGCGCCCGGTCGTGTTGCATAACCCCCGTTGGTTGCAGCCGTTCGAGCTCTTTAGCCGGCTGCTGGGCGTGCCCGCTGAGGGCGAGGCGGATCCGAGCGCCTTCGTTGCCGTCGTCGCCCCGCTGATGTTTGGATTCATGTTCGGCGATGTGGGCCAGGGAGCGTTGCTCGTCGTGGCCGGTATCGCGCTGCGCCGCCGCTACCCGCCACTGGCACTGCTCATACCGGGCGGCGCGGCCGCCGTGGCTTTCGGCTTCGCCTTTGGCAGCATCTTCAGCCGCGATGACCTTCTCCCGCCTTTGTGGCTGCGACCGATCGATCAGCCGTTGATGGTGCTCAAGACGAGTCTCGTGTTCGGGGCATGCGTGATCCTGATCGGGCTCGTGCTCGAGGCCTTGCAGTACTTTTGGAGCTCGCAGGCCCGCACTTGGTGGGCGACGCGCGCGGGCTTCGTACTTTCGTACCTCGGGCTCCTTGGAGCGAGTTTCGGAAAATCATCGCTATGGGCGCTGCCGGCAGGCCTCATCTGGTGCTGGGGCGGCGCCGCAGTCAATGCGCGCCAAGGAGAGCGCTGGGGGCGGTTCGGCGCCGCCATCGGCGCATCAGTCGAGACGCTTCTGCAGCTGATCGTCAACACCATCTCGTTCGTGCGCGTGGGAGCGTTCGCTCTTGCGCATGCGGGACTGGCCGCGGCGATCGGTGGTCTCGTCGCCGGAATTGCCTCGCGTCCGCTCGCCTGGATCGTGCTCGCAATCGGCAATCTGCTCGTCATCGGCATCGAAGGACTGGTGGTCGGTATCCAGACGACACGCCTCATCCTCTTTGAGTTCTTCATCCGTTTTCTGAAGGCGGCAGGCAGACCCTTTCGTCCCCTGCCATTACCGTCTAGCGGCACAAAGCACGCCTGAACCCTGAGGGCCCTATCGATGACATCGTTTTCGAGCTCGTCAGACACGCTGAGGCGTAGTCTGCTCATCGCCGTGGCGATCGTTGCTGTCGTGGCCACGGCTCTCTTGTTCTTTGCGCGACCGGCCGTGGCGATTGCGGCGGAGGAGGCGGCCGGTGGCGCCAAACTCGGTCCGCAGTTCGCGGGCTGGGCGCTGCTCGCCGCCGCGCTCTCCACCGCGCTCGCGGCACTCGGTGCGGGATACGCCGTCGGGCGGGTGGGGAGCGCCGCGGTCGGCGCGATTGCCGAGAAGCCGGAACTGTTCGGACGAGTGCTGGTGCTCGTCGGCCTTGCGGAGGGAATCGCAATCTACGGCCTCATCGTCTCCATCTTGATCCTCAACCGGATCGGCTAAGCCATGAAAGTCGCAGTGTTGGCGGATGAGCTGACGGCGGTGGGTTGGCGGCTGGCGGGCGCGCAAGTGGCGCTCGCGACGGCCGAGAACATCGAGGAGGGCCTCGAGGAGGCACTGCGCGCCGCTGAAGTTGTGCTCGTGACAGCCGCGCTCGCCTCGCATGTGCCTGCCGCGCGGCTCGATGCGGCCCTGCACGCCTTTCCCCCGCTGACGCTTGTGATCGCCGATGTGCGTCACATGCAAGAGCCGCCTGATCTACAAGCGCAGGCGCGCAGCGCGCTCGGGTTGCCGCCGTGAG
>DASPTE010000050.1:0-13095 GCA_035623585.1 Steroidobacteraceae bacterium
CGGACGGGGGCATCTACGACCAGCTGGGCGGGGGCTTCTGCCGCTACGCGGTCGATGCCGAATGGATGATCCCGCATTTCGAGAAGATGCTGTACGACAACGGCGCACTGCTTGCGGTGTACGCCGATGCAGCGCTCGCGAGCGGCGACGCGTTCTACGCGCGCGTCGTGCTCGAAACCGCGGCGTGGACGCTGCGCGAGATGCTCGCGGAATCAGGCGGCTATTGCTCGAGCCTCGATGCCGACTCGGAAGGCCACGAAGGCAGGTTCTACGTCTGGGATCGTGAGAAGGTGCGCGCGGTGCTGACGGCGGACGAGTTCGCGGTGTTCGCGCCGCGCTTTGGGCTCGATGGCAGCGCGAACTTCGAAGGCCACTGGCACCTGTACGTCGCGGCCCCCATCGATCAGCTCGCGAAACAAAGCGGACGGCCGCCGGCCGCGGTCGAGGCGCTCATCGCCTCGGCGAGCGCGAAACTCCTCAAGGTGCGCGAGCGACGCGTGCGGCCCGCGCGCGACGACAAGATCCTCGCCTCCTGGAACGCGCTCATGATACGTGGCATGGCGCGGGCGGCGCGGGCGCTCGGGCGCGACGAGTTCGCGCAGTCCGCCGGCCGCGCGCTTGGCTTCATCCGCAGCACGCTCTGGCGCGATGGACGACTGCTTGCGACCTCCATGGACGGCCGCGCGCATCTCGATGCGTACCTCGACGACTACGTGTTTCTGGTCGATGCGCTGCTCGAGCTGCAGCAGGTGCGCTTCCGAAGCGACGAGCTCGGCTTTGCGCAGGAACTGCTCGAGGTCGTGCTCGAGCACTTCCCCGATCCGGTCGCGGGCGGCTTTTATTTCACCGCCGACGATCACGAGGCGTTGATCCAGCGCCCGAAGTCGTTTGCGGACGACGCCACTCCTTCGGGCAACGGCATCGCGGCGCTCGTGCTGCAGCGCATGGGTTATCTGCTTGGCGAGCCGCGTTATCTCGCGGCCGCGGAGCGCACGCTGCGCGCCGCGTGGTTGCCGCTTGAGCGCTACCCGCAAGCGCACGTGAGCCTCCTCAACGCGCTCGAGGAGCATTTGAATCCGCCCGAAATCGTCATCCTGCGAGGCGCGGCCGAGGCGATCGATACCTGGCGGCGCAATCTCGCAGCGCTCTATGCACCGCGCCGGCTCGTCCTCGCGATCCCTGCCGAGGCGTCCGGGCTCCCGCCCGCCTTGGCCGAGAAAACGCCACGCGCGCACACCGTCGCCTACATCTGCCGCGGCAGCACCTGCTCGGCTCCGTTAGAGAGCTTCGAAGCGCTCGCCGCAGAGCTGCGCACGGGCGGCGAACGCAGACACTAGAGCGTGTTTCTAGGAGAGGAGCTCGACGTTGCCGCCGATGGCGGCGGTGTTGATGGTGAGCGTGCGCTCGTTGGCGAAGCGCAGCAGATAGTGCGGCCCTCCGGCCTTCGGTCCCGTGCCCGAGAGGCCCTGGCCGCCGAAGGGCTGCACGCCGACCACCGCGCCGATCATGTTGCGGTTCACGTAGGTGTTGCCGATCGGGAGTGAGCGGAAGAGGTATTCGGCGACGCCCTCGATGCGGCTTTGTACCCCGAGCGTGAGCCCATAACCCGTCGCGCGGATCGCCTCGAGCACCTGCGAGAGCTGCGCGTTGCGGTAACGGGCGACGTGCAGGATGGGACCGAACTCCTCGGTCCGCAGCTGATCGAGACGCTTGAGCTCGAAGAGCCGCGGTGCGAAGAAGTGTCCGTGCACGAGGCTCGGGTCGAGTTCGCATGCATAGAGGAGCTTGGCTTCCTTTTTCATGCGTTCGGCATGGCGGGCGAGCCGCTCGCGCGCCGCCTCGGAGATGAGCGGTCCAACATCAGTATCGAGATTCTGCGGCGGCCCGATCGTGAGCACCCGCATCGCACCGATCAGCATCTCGATGATGCGATCGGCGACATCGTCTTGCAGGTAGAGGATCCGCAGCGCCGAGCAGCGCTGGCCGGCGCTCGTGAATGCGGAGCTGATGACGTCATCGACCACCTGCTCGGGAAGCGCGGTCGCATCGACCACCATGGCGTTCACACCGCCCGTCTCGGCGATGAGCGGCACGATCGGCCCATCGCGCTGGGCCAGCGTGCGGTTGATCGTGGCCGCGGTTGCCGTGGATCCGGTAAACGCGACACCGGCGAGCGCGGGGTGCGTGAGCGCCACCGCGCCAAAGGCGGGACCATCGGCCGGCGTCAGCTGCAGGATCTCCTGCGGCACGCCCGCTTCGTGAAGCAGTGCCGTCATCGCGTGCGCGATGAGGGGTGTCGCGGGCGCGGGCTTTGCGACCACCGCGTTGCCCGCCGCAAGCGCCGCAGTGATCTGCCCGCTGAAGATCGCGAGCGGAAAATTCCAGGGGCTGATGCACACGAACACCCCGCGGCCATGGAGCGATAGCGTGTTGCGCTCGCCGGTGGGTCCTGGGAGTTCCTCCGGGGCGCCGAAGAGCTCACGGCCACGCGTCGCGTAGTAGCGGCAGAAGTCCACCGCCTCGCGCAGCTCGGCCACCGCATCGGGCAGCGTCTTGCCCGCCTCGCGCACGAGGAGGCCGAGGAAGAGCGCGCGGCGCTGCTCGAGAAGGTCGGCCGCGCGCTCGAGACTGGCGGCGCGCTTCGCTGCCGGCAGTGCATCCCACGCGGGCTGCGCGCGCTGCGCGGCCTCCATCGCGGCGCGAATCTCCTCCGCGGTCGCATCGCGCGTGAAGCCGACGACCTCGCGCGTGTCGGTGGGTGACACCACCGCGACGCTCGACTCACCCGCTGTGCGCCCGCCCAGGATGGGACCGCCGCGATAGCGCTCGCCAGCGCTCGCGCGTACCTCGGCTTCGAGTGCGGCGAGGGTCTGCGGGTCACCGAAGTCCTCACCCGCGGAATTGATCCGCTCGGCGCCAAAGAGCCGCGGGGGCTCGCGAACCCGCGCAGATGGCTCATCCTGCGCGGCGGCGAGGGAATCGACCGGATCGCGCACGACCTCGGCCACCGAGATCTGCGGATTCATGAACTGGTGGACGAAGGAGCTGTTGGCGCCGTTCTCGAGCAGCCGCCGCACGAGGTAGGGCAGGAGATCCTCGTTGGTGCCGACTGGCGCGTAGACACGCACCGGCGCGAGGTTTGGAACTTCGGCGCGCACCGCATCGTAGAGCGCTTCCCCCATGCCGTGGAGTCGCTGAAATTCGTACGGCGCGCCGGCGGGAGCGAGTTCCAGCACCGCAGCGACCGTATAGGCGTTGTGGGTAGCGAACTGCGCGTAGATCAGGTCGCGGGCGGCGAAGATCTGCCGCGCGCACTCGAGGTAGCTTGCATCGGTCGCCGCTTTCGAGGTGTAGACCGGGAAGCTCGCGAGGCCCCTCTCCTGTGCGCGCTTGATCTCGCTGTCCCAGTAGGCGCCCTTGACGAGCCGCACCGTCATGCGCCGCCCGCTATCGCGCGCGAGCTGCGCCACCCAGTCGATCACGAGCGGCGCGCGCCGCCCGTAAGCCTGCACCGCGAGCCCAAGGCCATCCCAGTCGCGGGTCGTCGCATCGCGGGCGAGCGTCTCGATGATGTCGAGCGAGAGATCGAGCCGGTCGGCTTCCTCGGCGTCGATCGTGAGTCCGATGGCGCCCTTCGCGGCGGCGCGCGCGAGTTCGAGCATGCGCGGTGCGAGCTCCTCGTGCACGCGCGCGCTCTGGAGCAGCGTGTAGCGCGGCTCGAGCGCCGAGAGTTTCACCGAGATTCCCGAACGCTCATGCGTCGTGCCGCGCCTCTGGCGGCCGAGAACCACGATCGCATGACGGTAGGACTCGGAGTAGCGATCCGCATCCGCGGTGGTGCGCGCGCCCTCGCCCAACATGTCAAACGAGCAGAGCGCGAGCGCGGGATCCTCGCGGCCGCGTGCGAGCGCCGACTCGATCGTTTCCCCGACGATGAAGGCGTGCGCGAGGAGTTGCATCGACTGGCGCATCGCCGCGCGCACGACCGGGGCGAGGAGCGGCTTCGTCAGGTCGGCCGCGGAGAACTCTCCGCTGAGCTCGCTCGAGACGTCCGGGAGCAAGCGCCCCGCCGCGGCGAGGAGTGTGAAGCCGGTGCGCAGGAGCACATCGCTCTCGCCCGGGACGCCGGCTGCGCGCAGCGAGGCCAGCCGTTCGGCGATCAGCTGATCGGCCGCCTTGGAGTCGGGCGTGCGCAGAAGCGCTTCAGCGAGACTCATGAGCGCCCTGCCCTGCGCGCCATCGAGCGGGAATTGCTCGAGCATCCGATCAAGGAGTGGACGCGAGCGCGTGTCGGCGCGCGCAGTTTCCACCCAACGAGCGGCGCGCGTGGCCGCGCTCGTTAGCTGAGCCTGCGCCCCGGAGAGCTCGCTCACGAGTTCGCTGGATGCGTCGGCCTCGGGCCGCAGCGTCGCAGCGCGCACTTTCTCGCGCAGGCGCGCGAGTTCCTGCGCCGACTGTGCGGACGGTGCCGCCCCGCCCTTCGTCATCCCCCTACCCTGCACGCGTTGGTTTTGCTCATTGTAGCGCGCAACGGTCGACCGTCCGCGGCATCACCCCCGGGCAGTGCCGCCGAGAACGTCCGCCACGGCGCGCGCGAAGTACTCGAGGTTCTCCTCACGCAGGCCGGCGACATTCATGCGGCTGTCGTCGGTCATGTACACGTGGTGGCGCTCGCGCAGCGCCCGTACCTGCTCGGTGTTGATGCCGAAGAAGGAGAACATGCCGCGCTGCCTGGCAATGAAGCTGAAGTCGCGCTGCGGGCAGTGACGCTTCAGATGCTGCACGACCTCGCGCCGCAAGCGCCCAATTCGCTGCCGCATGGCGGTGACTTCATCCGTCCAGAGCTCGAGCAATGACGCGTCGGTGAGAATCCCGCGCACGATCGCCGCCCCATGATCGGGTGGCATCGACCAAAGCCCCCGCCCGAGCCGCACGAGATGGCTGAGCCCGGCATCAGCCGCCTTGGGTGTCGCGCTGCAGAGGTGCAGCGCACCGGTGCGCTCGCGGTAGATTCCGAAGTTCTTCGAGCAGGAGACGGCACACAGCACCTCCGGGAGCTCGGCGCAGAAGAGTCGCACCGCGAGGGCGTCCTCATCGACACCGTCGCCGAGGCCCTGATAGGCCATGTCGATAAAGGGCAGCACACCGCGCCGCTTCACCAGCGCGAGCACCTCTCGCCACTGCGCGGGCGAGAGATCCGCCCCCGTGGGGTTGTGGCAGGAGGCATGCAGCAGCACGACCGCGCGCTCTGGCAGGCGCTCGAGCGCCGCCATCATGGCCTCGAACTGCACGCCCCCGGTCGTGGGGTCGAAGTAGGGGTAGCGCTCGAGCTGCAGGCCAGCGCCGGACAAAAGCGGCACGTGATTCGCCCAGGTCGGAGTGCTGACATGTACGATGGCATCCGGGACGGCTGCACGGATGAGTTCGGCGCCAAGTCGCAGAGCGCCGCAACCGCCGGGCGCCTGGATCGTGCGCACGCGCCCCGCGGTGAGCGCCGGGTGAGTCGCGCCGAGCACGAGTCGTGTGAGAGCCTGGTTGAAACCCGCATCGCCCTCGGGACCCACATAGGTCTTGGTGGTCTGCTCCGCGAGCAGCGTGCTCTCCGCACGGCGCACCGCCTTGAGCACCGGAGTCGTCCCACGCTCGTCACGGTAGACGCCGATGCCAAGATCCACCTTGTGCGGATCTGGATCGGCACGGAAGGCCGCCATCAGAGTGAGAATCGAGTCGGTAGCGACGGGCTCGAGCCGCTCAAACATGTCCACTCCAAGAGTCACGCGCCGGCAGGCGGCTGCGAAGGTTCACCATGCAAGCGTTTTCGTGTCGTCCTTGAACAATGAAATTATAGCGCGGCCGGTTCCTACGCAGACATGTGGCTGCTAAGCGCCGATCGCCGACTCCTTTAACGAACTGGCACGAACCGAGGGCCGGCGTCTGGCCCATGGCACCTCTCGGAAACCGCCCGCGGTCGAGGCGATCAGACCCAGGTCTAACGCGGCCCCTTGCATCCTTAAACTCGACCGTGATCGCCACAATTTGCCTTTATCCGGCCACAGTGCAATCCGAATCCGCTCGCACACTTTCTTATGCCGAAAGGATGAGGAGGGTGGCAGGATGTTTCCCGACGATCTCAGGATCTGGCTGAATCACTTCGAGTACCACGCTCAGCAGCCCCGGCGCGCACCACCAGGTCTCTCCGATCTTCTCAGCCCCGAGGAGGGGCAACTTATCGCGACCTCGATTGCGACCTTTCAGCTCGGCGAACAATCCGGGGGCGGCACGCTTCAGCGTGCGGCCGAGCGCTTCGCACAGTCACACGGGATCCCCTCGCTGGTGCGGATCACGGAGTTGTTCATTCGCGAAGAGCAGCGTCACGCGGCGTTGCTTCGGAGTTTCATGGAGGACCACGCGATTCCACTCAAAAGCCACGACTGGACCGACCGCGTGTTTCGTCGCGTACGGCGACTTGCAGGCCTCGAGCTCTACATGTATGTCCTGATTACCGCCGAGCTGATAGGCAACGTCTACTATCGCGCACTCGAATCGGCCACGGACTGCCAGCGCCTGAAGGTGCTCTGCCGGACTCTCGTTTCCGACGAACTCGCTCATGTCGGATTCGAATCCCACGTGCTGCTCGGCTTGCGCGCGGGCCGTCCCGCGCCTCTGCGTGCCCTGATGCGCTTCGCTCACCGAGCTTTTTTCGCAGGTGCAGCGAGCATCGTCTGGGTGACGCACCGAGCAGTGCTTCGCCGTGCCGGTTACAACGCGCCGGGCTTTCTGCGCACCTGTCTCGCCCAGCACGCCTTCTACCTCGAGCCCCTGCACATAACACTCGCATCGACATCCGTTCCCTGACGAAAACGCCGCCAAGGGCCTGACTACGCGTACAACGGATACGGCGGATGAATGTTGCAGCCGCGAGCGCGATGAGCGTCATGCGCCAGCCTTCGGTACCGGTGCGCATGATGAGAACCTTCTGTGGCGGCTGACGGCGTGCTCGGACGCTTGCATCAGCAGCGTCTTGCTACTGGGCGACGCGAGCCTCGTTCCCCTCGCGACGCAATCGTCGGGACCCGCTTCGTGCATCCGCGATTGGTGCGTAAGAGCTGAGCCGCAACCTGCACAGGCGACAGCGGCTAAGATCCCGCGCACCGTACAACTTAAACCGCCCGCCGCGCTGAGCTTCCTCGACCGAGAGATCGCCCATCCAGATCCGCGTCATGATGCGCCGCGTCGTGTGGATCTCGAGCGCCGCCTCATCACCCTGGTCGAGCGGACAAAGCTCCAGATCGGCGAGGGATAGCGATACAGAAAGTGCACTTGCTGAACTCCTTCGGCAAGAACAGCATTCCCCGTGACCGTGTGGAAACTCATACAGGGGGGAAACGCTCATGACAACGCACGACCCTTTGATGCTGCGCGTCATGCGACGCTTGACGTTCGCGCTCGCGCTGCTCGGCGCCTGCGTGCGTGGCGAGCCGGGCTTTGCAGATGTCATCACGGATTGGGACGCTAAAGCATCGGCGGTTGCCGCACCCGCGGCGCTCGGGGAGCGCGAGTCGACCATTGTGGATCTGGCCATGTTCGATGCGGTGAACTCGATCGTGCCTCAATACGCCCCCTACGTAACGCGAGACCAGGACAGCGCTCATGCATCGCCCGAGGCCGCCGCGGCGAGTGCCGCCGCCACCGCTCTTGGGAAACTCCACCCCGAACGCGCCGCAGAATTCAGCGCCGCGCTCGAAGATTATCTGAAGGGCGTGGTCGCCGACCCCGCCGCAATCGCCAACGGCAGGCAGCTTGGTGAGCGCGTCGCCGGGCGGGTGTTCGAGTCCCGCGCGCACGACGGCGCCACCGACCCCGACCCCTACCGACCGCTGACTCAGCCGGGCGTTTACGTGCCCACGGCGACTATGGTTTGTCCGACCTGGCCGAAGCTCAAACCGTTTGTGCTCGAGCGGCCCGAGCAATTCCGACCCGGGCCACCGGTCGCACTCGCAAGCAAGGAATGGGCCGCGGATTACAACGAGATCAAATCCCTCGGCGGCCGCAGCAGCGCAGCGCGGACGGCTGCGCAGACCGAGACTGCGAAATTCTGGCTCATGACCGGGCCACAGGCCTACCACCCGATCGCCTGGCAGCTCATTCAAGCACGTCACCTCAAACTCATCGACAGCGCGCACTTCATGGCGATGTATGCCGTCGCCCTGACCGACGCCTACATCGCCGTGTTCGACGCTAAGTACCACTACAATTTCTGGAGACCCGTTACGGCGATCCGCAACGGTGACATCGATGGGAATCCTGACACCGAACTCGATGCAACCTGGGAGCCGCTCGCTGCCACGCCGATGCACCCCGAATACCCCTGCGCCCACTGCATACTGAGCGCTGCGGCCGGGGCCCTCATCGAGTCATCCGGAGGACTGGGTGAACTCTCTGACTTCCGCCTGACGAGCCCCACTGCACCCGGTGTCACTCATCACTGGACGAGCCTCGAAGGCTTCACCACGGAGGTTGCGAACGCGCGGATCTGGGCAGGCTTCCACTACCGCTCGTCCACGCGGGCCGGGACGGCGATGGGGCGCGAAGTGGGCCAGTACGTTGCCGTGCATTTCGCGCCACGGCACTAGGCGCAGGGCGTGACTCGTCCGACACCGAAGCTCTCAGGGACCGACGACCACTCCCCAGGGGCCGCGACCAACCCGGACCTTGCCAACGACGGTAAGTGTTCGGGTGTCGATCACCGCCACGGTTCCTGAGGGCCCGGTGGCGGCCAGGAGCCGTGCGCCGCCCTCTGCGAGTGCGATCCCCCAGGGCCGGCCGCCCACCTGGATCTCCCCAAGCAGTGCGGCGTCTTTGGCCGAAATCACGGCCACGGTGCGGCCGTGTCCGGTGCTCACGTAGAGCCGTCCGCGCTTCGGATCGAACACCACGCCCATGGGGCGGGCCTCCTCGCGCAGCTGCACGAACTGGCTACTCGGGGACCCCGAGGGAAGCGCGACGCGATAGACCGAGGCGTCGCCCTCGCCCGAGACGAAGGCGAGATGGCTGTCCGGGCTGAAGGCGAGATCGCGCGGGCGCTTGCCGACCGCGACGGTGCGCAAGAGCACGTACTTCGCGGCGTCGATGATCGAGACGGTGTTGTCGCTCTCGCTCGTCACCACCACGTAGCGCCCGTTCGGCGAGGCGCGCACGCCTTCGGGCTCGCGCCCGACTTTGATGCGCGCGATAACGCTGCCGCGTGCGGCATCGAGCACGCACAGCTGCGCCGAATCCTCCTCGGTGACAAGAAGCGCGCGGCCATCGTGGCTCAGTGCGACGCGCTCGGGGTCGGAGACCCCCTTGAATACTCCGGTTTCGGTGAGCGCGGCAGTCGCAACGACCGCGATGCCGTCCGCCGAGGGGTCGCGGTGTTTCGCGCACTCCTCATCCGGCATCGGTGGCGGGCATTTCGCAAGTCCGGTGATGGCGACGTACAGTCGTGCGGCATCGCGGCTTAGCGCGAGGCCCCGTGGGCGCTTCCCGACCTGGAAGGTTCCGATGACCTGAAGACGAGCGGTGTCGAAGACGGTGACGCTGCCATCGTCCTCGTTCGAGACGTACGCCCGCTCCGCCATCGCCACTACCGGATGCGCAAGAGCTGCGATGGCCGTCGCCAGTGTCGCCAAGAGTGACACCCGAGCGGGTGCCGAGCCGGCACGATTACGGGTCATTCTTCCTTCTCCTTGGGAACCCTGAAGCGTGAGAATACTCAAATGCGCCTTAAGTCCCACTTCCGGGACTTGGGCGTGGTACTTTAGCCGCGCGCCCTTACACAAATTTACGATCCCGCGCATGTCCGAGAAACCCCGCGACGAAAAGCCCGGCCCGCTCATCTGGACGAACGTCCTCATGTTCGTGCTCACCTTTGCCATTGCAGCGGTGGGGGCGCCCTGGTACGGGCTCACGCACGGCTTCTCGGCAGCGACCTGGGTGTGCTTCGCGCTCTTTGCGGGGGCGAACGGCATGGCGATCACCGCGGGCTACCACCGGCTCTGGGCGCATCGCAGCTACGAGGCGCACTGGAGCGTGCGGGTCTTGTACCTCATCTTTGGCACGATGGCACTGCAGAACAGCGTTTTCATGTGGTGCAGCGGCCATCGCGCGCATCATCTGCACGTCGACGATGTGGATCGCGATCCGTACTCGGCGCGGCGCGGTTTCTGGTTCTCGCACATCGGCTGGATGCTGCGCCACTACCCGAGCGGTAAGCCCGACTTCAGCAACATCGCGGACCTCAAGCGCGATCCGCTCCTCGCCTTCCAGCACCGCCATTACGTGCCGCTCACGATCGCGACCAACTTCGGCCTCCCGATCGCCGCGGGACTGATCTTCGGGGATTTCTGGGGCATGCTGATCCTCGCAGGGTTCGCGCGGCTCGTGTGGAATCATCACGTCACCTTCTTCATCAATTCTCTCGCCCACATGTGGGGCAGCCGGCCGTACACCGAGGAGAACAGCGCGCGCGATAACCCGGTCGTTGCGCTCGTCACCTACGGCGAGGGCTATCACAACTTCCACCACAGCTTCTCGCACGATTACCGCAACGGCGTGCGCTGGTGGCAATGGGATCCGACCAAGTGGCTGATCGCGGGCTTGGGCGCGCTCGGTCTTGCGCGGCGCTTGAAGCGCACGCCCGTGTTCCAGATCCAGCGCGCACTCCTCGCCATGCAGTTCACGCGCGCCCAGGCGCGGCTCGCTAACTTCCCGCTCCCCGGGGCTTCACATATCGAACAGCTGCGCACGCGCGTCGCGCACGAATACGAGAGCTTCCTTGCCGCACTTGCGGATTGGGCGCGGGTGAAGGAGCAGTGGCTCGAGGACAAGAAACGCGCGGTCCTGCAACAGTGGGAGCAGGTCGACCTGCAGAGCAGCCTGCGCGACATCGAGCGGCGCCTGACGCTTCAGCTGCGGCGCATGCGGATCCTCCAGGCGCAGCTCGCTTAGCGCCCCGCGCCGCACACCCGACACCCCGCTGACGGGGGTGTTCATTCCCGCACTTCGTCGCTGGCACGAGCCGAACCCTTCGTGCACCATGCCGTCATGGGGCGCATCTTCGAAGTCAGAAAACACACGATGTTCGCGCGGTGGAACCGCATGGCGAAGCAGTTCGCCCGCATCGCGAAGGACATCACGATGGCCGTTAAGGCAGGAGGCTCGGACCCCTCCGGCAATCCCGCGCTGCGGCGGACCATCCAGAACGCGCGCGCCGTCAACATGCCGAAGGACAAGATCGAGGCCGCGATTAAGCGCGCTTCGGGCCGCGACGCCACCAACTACCAACAGGTGCTGTACGAGGGCTACGCACCACACGGCGTGGCGCTGCTCGTTGAGACCGCGACCGACAACCCGACACGCACCGTCGCCGCGGTGCGCAACATCATCACCAAGGGCGGAGGCAATCTCGCGATGAGCGGCAGCGTGAGTCACCTCTTCCGAAAGATGGGCGTGTTCCGGCTGAACCCTGCCGGGATCGATCAGGACGATCTCGAGCTGTACCTCATCGATCACGGTCTCGACGAGATGGGCGAGAGCACCGGCGAGAAGGGTGAGCCGCAGCTCGTCATCCGCGGCGCGTTCGGCGATTTCGGCAAGCTGCAGGAAGCACTCGAAGCGCGCGGCATCGTGCCACTCTCCGCCGAGCACGAATACATCTGCACCGTTCCCACGGAACTTCCGGAAGCGCAAGCCACCGAGGTCCTCACTCTGATCGACCGCCTCGAGCAGGAGGAGGACGTGCAGAAGGTATTCCATACGCTCGCCTGAGCGGCGGCGCACCCGCTCGAGCGACGAGGGGCACGACGTCGGCACCTGCGCTATGCTGGCCCGCGTGCACCCTTACGATCTCGATCTCGCCCGCCGTGCGGACGCAGCGGCGCTCGCCGCGATGTCGCGGCAACTCGTCGAGGCGGGCCTGCGGCCGGCCTGGGATGTCACCCGCATCACCTGGCACATCCGCGACAGCGAAAGCGTCGTGCTCCTCGCGCGCGGGGTAGCTGGAACCGCCGGCTTCGCGATCATGCGATACGCCGACGACAGCGCACACCTCAATCTCCTCGCCGTGGCTCCGGCGCACCGCCGCCGCGGCATTGGCCGGCGCCTCGTGATGTGGCTCGAGGAGACGGCACTCACTGCCGGCACCTTTACTATCGGGCTTGAGCTGCGCGCCGGGAATGCCGCGGCGCGCGCCTTCTATGCGGCGCTCGGTTACCGGGAAGTTGGCAGCGTGGTCGGCTACTACCAGGGCCGCGAGTCTGCGATCCGCATGGAGCGCGACGTGCGCGAGCGTCGCGAAGCGACCCCAAGCGCCGCGGCGCCGCCTGGGAGCTGAATACGCGCGGCTCCGCTTGCACGCAGAAGCGATATAACAAGAAGAAGCGGTTCGACTTGAGCCGCTAGGAAGTGTTGCTTTTCACGGGATCGCTGGGTGACCGCTCACGACAGCCCAAATTCTTTCAGTACGCCTCGCGGATCGATGACCGACCTTGAACGATAGGCCGCTGACTTGTACCAGACTGGTGGCAAGCCCAACACTGCCCACGGGTAACACGAGCACAGCGTGCAGACAACCAGGTTGTGCACCTTCGGAGTATTCTCGACAACAGTGAGGTCGTGCTGTCCGTGGCCCAGTTCGGCAAGCGCCGCGCTGCCGTTGGCGAGCAGGCGCTGCTTAAAGGCGGGGTCCGCCCAAGCCCGCGCTACCAGGCGCGCGCCAATGTGGGGACCAACTTTGTGCTCGTAGGTGTCAATCAGCGCGTCGAGTCCGGCGCGATCGACTAAACCCTTTGCCACGAGAAGCGATTCGAGCGCTTTGACCCGAAGCGTTGGATCGGAAGGAACAGCCTGCTGATCATGGTCGTGATCATCCTCGTGGCTCCGGACGAGCCCGGCGGCTCCGGCCGCCGTCAACGCACCAGCAAAGAGGTCCCGGCGGGTGGTAGTCATGTAACCCCCTCCGATGCGTCCGGGATGAACGCGATCCGTAGTTGCTTATGAAGTGTTCTTCGCCATACGGATCTTAATCCATGCCGGCATCAATTCAAGAAGCGGCAG
>DASPTE010000093.1:0-10280 GCA_035623585.1 Steroidobacteraceae bacterium
TTCGTGATGACATCGTCCGCCGCCTTCAGGCGCACCACGCGCGGAACCTGCGCGTCGAGAATCGCCTGGGCCTGTTGCGCGCTCGAGCCATCGCGCTCGCGCAGTCGTGCGATCTGCCGCTGCTCATCGCAGTCGACGACCGGCACGCGGTCGACGTGCGAGCCGAGGTTCTTCTCGACGAGGAGCGGGATCACCAGTATCTGATAGGGGCCGCCAGCGGCCGCCGAGCGCGCCTCCATGGCAGCGCCGATGGCGGGGTGCGTGAGCGCTTCGAGATCGGCACGCGCCTTGGGGTCGGAGAACACGATCTCGCGCAGGGCCGGCCGGTCAAGGTGCCCATCGGACGTCAGTATGGAGCGGCCGAAACGTTCCACGAGGCGCTCGAGCGAGGGCTGTCCGGGTTCGACGACCTCACGCGCGACCTGATCGGAATCGAGGATCGGGACGCCGAGGGCGGCGAAGTAGTTCGCAGCGGTCGACTTGCCGCTGGCGATGCCACCGGTGAGACCGACCCGAAACGCGCGCGCGCTCATCTTGCTCAGGGCTCAGTGGTGCGCACCAAAGAGACCGAGGTAGTTTGCGACCAATCCCTGACCGACCATCAGCATGAGCCAGCCGGCGGCGGCGAGGAATGGGCCGAAGGGAATCGGCGTGCCGCGGTGCTGACCGCGCGCACTCAAGAGGATGATGCCCACGAACGCACCTACCACCGACGCCGCGAGGATAAGCGGCAGCAGCATCTGCCAGCCGAGCCAGGCACCGAGCGCTGCCAGAAGCTTGAAGTCTCCGTAGCCCATGCCCTCCTTACCCGTGAGGAGGCGGAACAGATGATAGACGCTCCAAAGGCTCAGGTAACCCGCCATGGCCCCGATCAGGCTCGAGCGCAGCTCTACGGGGATCGGCGTTGCGGCCGAGGCAGGACCGAAGAGACTCACGAAGAGCCCACCCCAAAGCAGCGGCAGCGTGAGAGCGTCGTAGAGGTACTGCCGATCGATGTCGATGAAGGCAAGCGCAATCAGGAACCAGGTGAATACCATCGCGGCGAGCGCCGGCCAGCCGAAGCCGAATTTCCAGGCCACCGCCGCGGTGAGCACTCCGGTCAGCGCCTCGACGAGCGGGTAGCGGACGCCAATCGGCTTGCCGCAGTGGGCGCAGCGCCCCCCTAAGGCGAGGTAGGAGATGAGCGGGATATTCTCCCGCGCCCGAAGCGGGGTGTTGCAGGAGGGGCAGGCCGAGCGTGGCTCGATCAGGTTGAAGCGGGGGGCCGGCGCGGCGCTCTGCGCGGCCGAACCCGCCTCTGCGCCCCTGAGCTCCGCACACTGCTCGCGCCAGTCTCTCTCGATCATGAGCGGGAGGCGGAAGATCACCACGTTAAGGAAGCTGCCGATTGCGAGCCCGAGCACGCCGCAGGCGCCGATGAAGAGCGCGGGGGAAGCGGCCAGGGCGGCGAACAGGGACATGAGGTCTTTAGTCTTTTCCTAACAAAAGCGCCGCGCAAAGGCGCGGCGCTTGGGGGCCGTGTCGACCGCTCGCTCGAGCCGTCAGACCACCGAGGCCAGCTTGAAGATCGGCAGGTACATCGCGATCACGAGCCCGCCGACCAGCACACCGAGGACCAGCATGATGAGCGGCTCGAGGAGGCTCGACATCGCATCGACGGCGTTGTCGACCTCGGCCTCGTAGAAGGTCGCTACCTTCCCCGACATCTCATCGAGTGCGCCCGATTCCTCGCCGACCGCGATCATCTGGTTGACCATGTTGGGGAACAGGCCGGTGTTTTCCATCGCCCGCTGCAGGCGCTGGCCAGTCGCCACTTCGTCGCGCATCTTGAGCACGGCGTTCTCGTAAATGATGTTGCCGGTCGCGCCGGCGACTGATTCGAGTGCCTCAACGAGCGGCACGCCCGCGGAGAACATGGTCGAGAGCGTGCGCGCGTAGCGGGCGATCGCAGCCTTGTGCAGGATCGGCCCGATCACCGGTATCTTGAGTATCACGCGATCGAGGAACTCGCGCATCTTCTTTGAACGCTTCCTGAAATAGGTGAACACCCAGGCGCCGACGCCCGCAGCGACCACGATGAAGAAGCCTTGCTTGCGCACGAAGACCGAGATACCGATCACGAACTGCGTGAAGGCGGGAAGCGAGGCGCCGAAGCCCTTGTAGAGGGCTTCGAACTGCGGAATCACGAAGACGAGGAGTACCGCGGTCACGAGCACCGCGACCACCATCACCGCCGCCGGGTAGAAGAGGGCCTTCTTGACCTTCTTCTTCAGCGCTTCGGTTTTCTCCTTGTAGGTGGCGATCTTGTCGAGCAGCGTTTCGAGCGCGCCTGCCTGCTCGCCCGCCTCCACGAGATTCACGAAGAGATCGTCGAAGTACAGCGGATGCTTGCCGAGCGCCTCGTGAAGCGAGGTGCCGCCCTCGACGTCGGCCTTGACGTCCAGGATCAGTTTCTGCATGGCGGGCTTCTCGCTCCCCGTGCCGACGATCTCGAAGGCCTGCACGAGCGGGATGCCCGCCGCGAGCATGGTCGCCAGCTGACGGGCGAAGACCGCGATATCGCCGGCGTTGACCTTGCCGCCCTTGCGAATCTGGCGCTGCCGCGTGATGCGCGAGGGCGCGACGCCCTGGCGGCGCAGTTCCGCGCGCAGGCTCTTCTCATCGGCCGCGAGGCTCTTACCCTTGATGCGCTGTCCGCGCTTGTCACGGCCCTCCCAGCTAAAGGAGATATCGCGCCTTACGGTGCGGACTGCGCTGGTGGGTGCTGCTGCCTGAGCCATGGATCAATCCCGTGTCGGGTTACTCAACGGTGACACTGTTAACTTCCTCGAGACTCGTGAGGCCGTGCTTCACTTTCTCGAGACCCGCGCGCCTGAGGTCCCACACGCCTTCCTTGGCGGCTTGGGCGGCGATTGCCGGAGCGGCGCCCTCGGCGAGAATGATGCGCGCGACTGCCTCCGTCACCGGCAACACCTGGTAGATGCCGGTGCGGCCCTTATAGCCATCGATGCAGTTCGAGCAGCCCTTGGGCGCGAAGATCTTGATCCCCGCGGCGATATCCATCTCCGAGAAGCCTTCCTTGACGAGCGCCTCCTTCGGCACGTCCATCGGCTGACGGCAATGCGTGCACAGCCGCCGCGCGAGACGTTGGGCGATGATGAGGCTCACCGAGGTGGCGATCGCGTAGGGCTTCACGCCCATGTCGACCATGCGGGTGAGGGTCTGCGGCGCATCGTTCGTGTGAAGCGTCGAGAGCACCAGGTGTCCGGTCTGCGCCGCCTTGATGGCGATCTCGGCGGTTTCGAGGTCGCGGATCTCACCGACCATGATGACGTCGGGGTCCTGGCGCAGGAAGGCGCGCATCGCCGCCGCGAAGGTCAGTCCGACCTTCGGGTTGACGTTGACCTGGTTGACGCCCGGCAGATTGATTTCCGCCGGATCCTCGGCGGTCGAGATATTGGTGTCCTCGCGGTTGAGGATGTTGAGGCCGGTGTAGAGCGAGACCGTCTTCCCGCTGCCGGTGGGCCCGGTGACGAGGATCATGCCCTGGGGCTTCGCGAGGTACTTGAGGTACAGGTCCTTCTGGAACGGTTCGTACCCGAGCGAGTCGATGCCGAGCATCGCCTGTGCGGGGTCGAGAATACGCAGCACGATCTTCTCGCCGAAGAGCGTCGGACAGGTGCTCACGCGGAAATCGATGGCGCGATTCTTCGAGAGCTTCATCTTGATGCGGCCATCCTGCGGGACGCGCCGCTCGGCGATATCGAGGCGCGACATGACCTTGAGTCGCGCCGAGAGTTTCATGGCGAGCTGCACCGGGGGCTGGGCGAGCTCCTTGAGCACGCCGTCCATGCGCAGGCGCACCCGATACATCTTCTCGAACGGCTCGAAGTGAATGTCGGAGGCGCCTCTGCGAATCGCATCGAGCATGACCTTGTTGATGAAGCGCACGATCGGCGCTTCATCGACGTCGTTCCCAGCCTTGTCGTCGAGCTGATCTTCATCGGGCCCGACATCGAGACCTTCAAGATCGATGTCGGCCTCATCGGTGAGCGCCGACATCTGGTTGTCGACCTGCTCGAGCGCTTTCTCGATCGCCTTCTGAAGCTTGTCGTCCTCGACGACGATCGCCTCGATGCCGAGGCTCGTCTGGAACTTGACCTCATCGATCGCGTGCAGGTTGGTCGGGTCCGCGATCGCGAGGAAGAGGCGCTTGCCACGGCGAAAGAGCGGCAGCACCCGGTGCTTGGCGACGAGCTTGTCGCTCACGAGCCGCACCGCTTCGAGATCGAGGCTCAACGCATCGAGATCACAGAGCGGCACGCCGAATTCATTGGAGGCGGCGATCGCGATGTCGCGCGCATTGGCGGCACCACTTGCGACGAGTTGCGTGACGACGCTCGTTTTTCGCTCACGGGCGGCGTTCACCGCTTCCAGCATCGCCGCCTCGTCGACCACCCCGTCCTGCACGAGACGCTGGGGCAGGCCGCCGAGCCCGCCGCGCGAGCCTGCAAACGCTAGAGAAGCGTTATCGTTCATGGAGTTATGACTAGCCCCGTGCGACGGACGAACCCCTAGTGTACCGAAGGGGCCGTCTCAATCAATTGTCAAATCCACTACACAGTTCATGGTGGCATAGGCGCTTCGATCGGCGCGTGATTGGGCTCCCAAAAGGGAGAATCCCCCACCGTCCAGGGGGCGCTGCGGGAGGCCCGGGGGGCCTACTTACACTGGGTCGGCGCGTAGATCGAGGGCAGCGTCGCGGCGTACTGAGTCGTCACCGCCATGTTCAGACTCGTGGCCATCGCATTGCTCGTCGACGCGCACGCCCAGTCGACGCTGCCCGTGTTGGCGCCGACCGCACTCAGCAGCTGGTAGTTGCCACCGACCTGAACTTGCGGTGTGAGGGTGACGATATCGCCGGCAATCTGCGCAACGGTGTTCGAGAAGATGACCTCGATCGATCCGTCGACCGGGCTGATGTTGACGTTGCTCACGTACTTCGTGGCGGTGAACGTCCAGGAGTTCGACACCGCCTGTACGCCGGCCATGCCGTTCGCCTGGAAGCCCTCGGCGACCGCTACTTTGGCGCCGGCAACGAGGCTGATGCCTTCAGAGACTTTTCCGCGGATCGCGTAGTTCTGGTATTGCCCGAGCGCGACGGCGGCCAGAATGCCAATGATCGTGGTGACGATCATGATCTCGATGAGCGTGATCCCTCTTTGCGTTCGGGCGAGTTGTTTCACGTGCGTATTCACAAGGCAAAGCTAAAGCAAATATTCTCACAAACGGTTGGCGTCGTCCGTGATCGGTTACCCAAAAGAGAAGAAGCCCCTCCCGGAGGAGGGGCTTCCAAGGGCTCAGTGAAGAACCGCGCTTACGCGACGGTTACTTGCACTGTGTCGGCGCGTACTTCGAGGGCAGGTTCGGGGTGTACGTCGTCGGGAGCTGCATCTTGATGGCTGCAGCGGTCGCGCTCGTCGCCGACGTGCAGGCCCAGTCGATGCTGCCCGTGTTGGCGCCGACACCGCTCAGGAGCGTGTACGCGCCAGCAACCTGAATCTGCGGGGTCAGTACGAGCAACATGCCGTTCAGCTGCGGGGTGTTCGCACTGAAAGCCACCTCGATTTCGCCGTCCGTGCCGGACACGAAAATGTTGCTGACGTACTTGGTCGCAGAGAACGTCCAGTTGGTCGACACGGCCGCAACGCCGGTGATGCCGTTCGACTGGAAGCCCTCGGAGACGGCCGTCTTAGCGGCATCAGCGAGGTTCAAGCCTTCGGACACCTTCGCGCGAATCGTGTAGTCCTGATACGCCGGGATCGCAATCGCGGCGAGAATGCCGATGATCGCGACAACGATCATCAGCTCGATAAGGGTAAAACCCTTTTGCACAGCCTTCATTTAGAAACTCCTAGAAAGATTTGAGATAAACAGTAGCGGCGCAAAACGGGCGCCCGCAGAAAAGGAAGCAAGGGACATGCCAGTCCCTCTGGAGCGCGCTATGTATTTGATTCTCATGTAGAAGATCACTCTCAAGCCCTGCTCCCTACCCGTCGCGGAGTGACGTCAGGCGCCGGTTTTCGCGTCACAAAGTGCCCCAGATCGTCACTCCCCCAAAGCCGCAAAGCACTAGTCGATGCCGAGCTTTTTGATGCGATAGCGCAAGGCCCGAAAGCTCATCCCGAGCAGCTTCGCCGCAGCGGTCTTGTTGTAGCGGGTTTTCTCGAGCGCCTTCACGATGGCATCGCGCTCGATCGTCTCGAGCTGACTGCCAAGCGCAGCGCCGCCATCGGTGCTCGCCGCCAGGTTCGCGGGGACATTTTCCGCGGCCGGGCGTGCGCTCGCCCGCAGGCGGATGTGCTCGGGCGTGATCACCCCGCCGGTGCTGAGCGTGAGCGCCCGCTCGAGCACGTTTTCGAGTTCGCGCACGTTGCCGGGGAAGGGGTACTGCTCGAGCATCACCACGGCCTCCGCGGAGAGCTCAGGTACCGGGGCGTCGGTGCGGTGCGCGAGGCGTCTGAGGATCGCCACGGCGATCTCGGCAATATCGGCGCTGCGCTCGCGCAGTGCCGCGACGCGCAACTCGATCACGTTGATCCGGTAGTAGAGGTCTTCCCGGAACAGGCCCTGGGCGACCAGATCGCCGAGATTCTTGTGGGTCGCGGACAGGATACGCACATCGACCGTCTCTTCGCGCGATTCTCCGACCGGGCGCACGGTCTTCTCCTGCACCACGCGCAGCAGCTTTACCTGCATGTGCAGCGGCAGGTCCGCCACCTCATCGAGAAACAGCGTGCCGCCTTCGGCACTTTGCACGAGTCCCTTTTTGTCGGCGACCGCGCCGGTGAAGCTGCCACGTTTGTGACCGAAGAACTCGCTCTCCATGAGCTCGGTGGGGATGGCGCCGCAGTTCACGGCGACGAACGGTCCCTCGCGCCGCGCGCCGCTCTCGTGAATCATGCGCGCGACGAGCTCCTTGCCCGTGCCGGACTCGCCGCAGATATGCACCGGCGCCTGACTGCGGGCCACCCGCGCGATCATGTCGCGCAACTGCTCCATGACCGGGGTGCTGCCGACCAGACGCGGACCACTGAGCGTTGCGCTCACATCGCCATCGATCGTCGTGCGCAGCTTGATGGCGCTGCCGACGAGCTTGCGCAGCACACCGAGGTCGAGAGGCTTCGAGACGAAATCGAACGCACCGAGTTTGAGTGCGCGTACCGCGGACTCGACGTTGCCATGCGCGGTGATGACGGCGACCGGCACGCTCGGGCGGTGCTCTTGGATCCAGGCAACCAGATCGAGCCCATCGCCATCGGGCAGGCGCATGTCGGTGAGGCAGAGGTCGAAGCGCTCCGCCTTGAGGAGCCTGCGGGCCTCACTCAGATCGGGCGCGGTGCGCGTCTGCAGATTCATGCGGCTGAGCGTCAGGCCGACGAGCTCGAGGAGATCGGGCTCATCGTCGACCACGAGCACCACGGGCTGCTCGTTTGGGTTGCGGCTGCTGCTCGGTGGGCTGGCGTTCATGCGACCTCCCACCGGCGTGGGTCGGCGAACACCAGTCGGAAGATGCTGCCACCGTTCGTGCGCGCCTCGTAGAGAAGCGTCGCGCCGTTCGTCTGCGCGAGCTCGCGGGCGAGGAAGAGACCAAGCCCCGTGCCGCGGCCGCCGCTGTAGAAGGGTTCGAAGATGCGCTCGCTGAGCTCGGGCGGCACGCCGCCGCCGCGGTCCGCGACCTCAAGAAACGGCCGGCCGCTGCTCCCGCCCATGCGCCCGTAGCGAATCTCGACGATCTTGCGCGCGTCGTCGCCGATCGCGTGCTTGAGTGCATTCTCGCAGAGGTTCCAAAGTATCTGGCGCAGCTGATCGGGATCGACGCGCACCTCGATATCGGAGTTGCCGGTCACCGTAAGGCGCGCGGGCGGCCACTGCATGGTCTCGCAGAACTCCTCGCGAAACTCCTCGGTCCAGGAGCGCAAGGGCAGCCGTTCGAGCCGCGCCGCCTCGCGCCGTGAGAGCCGCTGCACGTTATCGATGATGCCGCTCACCCGCTCGGCGTTACTGCGGATGATCTGCGTGAGGCGCCGATCATCCTCGGTGAGGCTGCTCGATTCGGCGAGCAGCTGTCCGGCATGACTCATGGCGCCGACCGGGTTACGGATCTCGTGCGCGATGCTCGCACCGAGTCGGCCGAGCGAGGCGAGCTTCGATTGCTGAACCTTCTCATCGAGCAGGCTCGTGTCCTCGAGGAAGACGAGCACCGGCCCCGGGCTCACCGTGCCGAGCGGGGCGAAGTGCGCGTGGATCAGCCGCGCCCCGTCCGCGGCCACAAAGCTCTGATCGGCCGTGCCGCCGCCCGCGCCCTGCCCCTGTCGCCACGACTCGAGCAGGTAGAGAAGCCGCGGCGATGTCTCGCCGATCAGCGCGTCGGGGTAAGCCTTGTCATCCCCGAGCATCTCGGCGGCGGACTCGTTGATCAGGCGGATGCGGTCGCGGGCGTCGACGACCAGGATGCTCTCGCGCAGGTGCTGCACGATGTACTGCGAGAGCTGCGCCATGTTGGCGAGGTCGAGTTCCTGGCGGCGCACGAGTGCCTCGCTCTCGCGCAGGCGGTTCGCCACGGGCCAGGTCGCGAGCGCCACGACGAACAGCACCGCTCCGAAGACCCCGGCGGTAAAGAAGTCGGCGGGCGGGGCCGCGTCGGCGACGCCCGCGAAGATCTGCTGCAGCAGTACGGCGAGCGCTGCAAGCGACGCGATCAGGAGCGCATCGCGCCGGTCGGCGAGCACGGTGAGCGCAAGCACGGGCAGCACGAGCAGGATCGCGAAGCCGCTCGCCACGCCGCCGCTCGCGAAGAGAATGAAGGCGAGCGCGAGCGCATCGACGCTCGCGTTCACAAGCGCCACGATGCGCAGGCTCGACCACTTGAGCCGCCGCGCAATGATCAGAAGCAGCGCCGCGGTGAAGTAGGCGATGCAGGCCGAGACGAACAGCCGCGGCCGCGCCGTGAGCAGCCCCCACCCCGGGCCCGCAAGCTCCTGCGTCGCGAGCAGCAGCAGCGGCACGAGCAACCGATAGAGGCTGAGCAGCCCGATGACGCGCCAGGCGAGATCGCTCGGTGTCAGGTTTGGGGCGGCGACGCTGAGGGGCGTTGCAGACACGCTTGCGGGTAGTTCAGGGGTAAAAAGACGAGGCGCGACTCTAGCATCTTCGCGACGGACCAAACGCGATACGCATCGCACGTTACCCTGCAGCGGGCGGCCCGCGGCCTCGCTGGTCACGGGCGGGCATTTTCGAGGAGAATGCGCGCTTTACGCGCGCCGGGCGGCACCGATGAATCTGCACGAATACCAGGCCAAGGAGCTCTTCCGCAGCTACGGAATTCCCATCCCCCCGGGCGCCGTCGCCGCCACCCCGGATGAGGCGGCCGCCGCCGCCCGCGCACTCGGCGGGGCGCTCTGGGTGGTGAAGGCACAGGTGCACGCGGGCGGGCGCGGCAAGGCGGGCGGAGTGAAGCTCGCGCACGATGTCGAGGGCGTGCGCGCCGCCGCCGCGGAACTGCTCGGCAAACATCTCGTCACGCGCCAGACCGACGCGGCGGGACTTTTGGTCTCGCACGTGTATGTGGAATCGGGATCGGAAATTGCCCGCGAGATGTATCTCTCGCTCACCTTGAATCGCGAACGCGGCCGCATCGCGCTCATCGCCTCGGCCTCGGGCGGCATGGACATCGAGGAAGTGGCGCAAAGCGCGCCCGAGCAGATCCTCGCCACCACCGTGCATCCCGCGACGGGCCTCGAGCCTTATCAGGCGCGCGAACTCGCCTATGGACTGCGCCTTCCCGCCCCGCAGGTCGGGGAGTTTCAGGCGCTCGCGAGCGCCTTGTACCGGCTATACGAGGAGAAGGATCTGAGCCTCCTCGAGGTCAACCCGCTCGTCGTCACGCGCGCGGGCGCGCTGCTTGCGCTCGATGCCAAGATCAACGTCGACGACAACGCGCTCTTCCGCCATCCCGAGCTCGCCGCGCTGCGCGATGTGAGCCAGGAGGATCCGCTCGAGCGCCGCGCGCGCGAGCACGATCTCAACTACGTGTCGCTCGATGGGGATATCGCCTGCATGGTGAACGGCGCGGGACTCGCGATGGCGACCATGGATCTGATCAAGCTGCACGGGGGCGCGCCCGCGAACTTTCTCGATGTCGGCGGCGGCGCCACGAGTGAGCGCGTGACCGCGGCGTTCGAGCTGATCCTCTCGAATCCGAAGGTACGCGCGGTACT
>DASPTE010000095.1:0-10993 GCA_035623585.1 Steroidobacteraceae bacterium
TAGCTTAACCTCAACCCTGTGCATCTCTATCGCCTCCGCGGTCCTCGTTGGCTGCGCGGCGAGCTCGCCCCAGAAGGCACCCGCAGCGGCCGCGCTCCCCAAGGGCGGCGATGCGACGGCGCTCACGCTCACCGCGGAGACCGATCTCAAGCGCGGTGACTGTCGCTCCGCCTCCGAGAACTACGCGCGCGCGGCCGCGCTCGGTAACGCGCAGCTCGCCCGCCGTGCCACACAGGTCGCGATGGCCTGCGAGCATCTGCCGGCCGCCTCGCAGGCCTCGAGCCGCTGGCGCACGCTCAGTCCCGCGGATCCCGAGGCGAACGCGCTCTATGCGGCGGTCGCGCTCAAGCAGTACCGCACCGCCGATGGCCGCGCGGCGATCCGCGATTTCTGGCACGCCGAACAGCTACAGAGCTCGGCCGCTGCTTCCCCGAGCACCCCGCCCGCAGCGGGCGCGGCGAACAAACCGCCCGCGCCGCGCACCACCGACCGCGCCGCCGCGAGCCTCACGGAACTCACCGCCCTGCTGCTCGAGGAATCGGATCCTTCCGCGGTGCTCTCGGCGATGAGCGGTGCGCTCGAGCCGACCGCCAATTCCGCGGCGACCTTCACGTTGCTCGGGGAGCTCGCGCTCGCGGGCTACGACGGTCAGCGCGCCGAGCGTTATGCGAAGCAGGCACTGCAATACGACCCAAAGGACACCGGGGCGCTCAAAGTGCTCGCGCGCGCCTATGTCATGCGCGGCGACGCCGCGCAGGCGATCGCGACCGCGCGCGAGGTGGCCGCACTCGACCCGACGCGCGGCGGTTTTGAACTCGCGGAGATTCTCGCCGCGCTCGATCGCACTGAGGAAGCGCACGAAGAGCTCGAGCGGCTGCGCGGCCACGGCGCCTCACAGGTCGAGGTCGACCGCCGCCTCGCGCTCCTCGCCTACGATTCCGGTGACATGCAGGAAGCGAAGCAACGCTTCCAGGAACTTGTCGCGAACGGTGAAGGCAACGACGCCGCGCAACTGTATCTCGCGGACATCGCCGCGCGGCAGGGTGATGTGGATACGGCGCTCTCCGGGTACCGCCGACTCTACGATTCCTCCGTGGCGCTCTCGGCACGCTCGCGCGCCGCCGCGCTCCTGCTCGATCGCCGTTCGCGCACCGAGGCGCTCGCACTGCTCGACGATTACGCTGCCGACCATCCGGAGGAGGAACTCGATCTGACGCTCGCCAAGGCGCGCTTGCTCGCCGATCACGGCGAGCCCGACACGAGCCTTGCGCTCCTTGGCGCCGAGCTCGAGCGCCATCCGCAGCATCCTTCGATCGAATACGACCGCGCCGTGACGCTCGAGCAGGCCGGTCAGGTACACGAGTCCGTCGAAGCGTTCGAGCAGATGCTGGCCGGACGCCCCGAGGACCCGACGCTCATGAACGCGCTCGGCTACACCCTCGCCGATCACACCCTCGAACTCCCGCACGCCGAGGGACTCATCAAGCGCGCGCTCACCGTGACCCCTGACAACCCCGCAGCACTCGACAGCCTCGGCTGGGTGCACTACCGGCAGGGTGACGCCAAGGGCGCCGCGGGCACGCTACAGCGCGCCTACTCGCTCGGCCACGATCCCGAGATCGCCGCTCACTGGGGCGAGACGCTCTGGGTGAGCGGGGACCAAAACGATGCCCGCAAGGTATGGGCAGCAGCCCTCGCGCGCGAACCCGATTCGAAACAGCTGAAGGCTACTGTCAAACGGTTCGTGCCCGATGCGCATTAGCGCGCTGCGGCTCGCCGCCGCCGCCACGCTCCTGCTCGCAGCCTGCCGTACCACCCAAGTCCCCTTGCCGCCTTCGGCCCCCTGGGACCAGCGCCGCCCGCAACTGCAGGCGTGGGAGCACTTCGAACTCCGGGGCCGCGTCGCAGTCGCCACCGCCGACAGTGGCTTCAACGCGAACCTGCTATGGGCGCAGGATGGCGCGCGCTCGGCACTGACGCTCGAGGGTCCCCTCGGCGCAGGCGCGGTCAAGATCGACAGCTCCGGACGGGATCTCGACATCGTCAACGCCAACGGCGAGCACCTCGATTCTGACACGGCGCGCGCTGAGCTCCGGAGCCGCCTCGGCTTCGAGCCGCCATTTGGCAGTCTGCGCTACTGGGTGCTCGGCGTACCCGATCCGACGCAACCCGCTCAGGAGTCGCTCGATCCCGCGCAGCAGCGCCTGAGCGCTCTCACCCAGAGCGGCTGGCACATCGACTACAGCGCCTACACTGCGGTTGGCGCCGAGGCACTTCCGCAGCGGCTCACGCTCGAGCGCGAAGCGGTGCGCCTTAAACTGCTCGTCGATCACTGGCAGTTATGAAATCGGGCGCCGCGAACCCGGGCCCCGAGTCTCTCCCTCTCAGCGACTGGCCCGCTCCGGCGAAACTCAATCTCTTTCTGCACGTGACCGGGCGGCGCGCCGATGGCTACCACGAGTTGCAGACGCTCTTTCAGCTCATCGACCTCTGCGACACACTCAGCATCCAAGTCCGTGAGGATGGAGTGATCGAGCGGCTTGCAGGGCCGCCACACATCCCCGCGGAGGCCGATCTCACCGTGCGGGCCGCGCGCTCGCTCAAGGCCGCAACCGGCACCCCCCTCGGCGCAAGCCTTTCGGTCAGAAAGCGCATTCCCGAGGGGGGCGGACTCGGGGGCGGGAGTTCGGATGCGGCGACCGCTCTCCTTGTTCTTAATGAGCTCTGGGGTTCTCGGCTCGGGATCGAGGCATTGGCGGCACTCGGTCTCGAACTTGGTGCGGATGTGCCTGTTTTTGTTCGGGGTTCCTCCGCGTGGGGGGAGGGGCTCGGGGAGCGGCTGACGCCCGTGACGCTCCCCGAGCGCTGGTACGTAATCGTGGATCCGGGGGTCCGCGTGAGTACCCGGGAGGTGTTCCAGAGCCCTGAATTGACACGAAATTCCCCCCTCATCACAATACGCGCCTTTTTTGAATCGGGCGGCCGCAACGACTGCGAGAGCGTCGTGCGTGCGCGTGTCCCCGAGGTGGCCGAAGCACTCGAGTGGCTCGCTCGGTTCGCCCCGGCACCGCGCCTCACGGGCACGGGGGGATGCGTTTTCGCCGCCTTCGAGAGCGCGCCCGGTGCCGAGCGCGTGGCGGCGCGGGTTCCCGATCGCTGGAGGAGCTTCGTGGCGCGGGGACTTAGCCGCTCGCCGCTCCATGAGCGGCTCGCGGCACGGGCGGCAAACCGGGGGCGGCTGTAAGATGCGCGCCCGCTCTCCTGCGATCACTCGCAGAGGTGCTACGGATGCTGGGGTGTCGCCAAGTGGTAAGGCAGCGGGTTTTGATCCCGCCATTCGGAGGTTCGAATCCTTCCACCCCAGCCAGTTCGCGGGCGGCAGCCCGAGCGCGCGGTGAGTGAGGTGGGAGCGGCGCGTAGCGCGGAAGTTATGACGAGCAGCGACACACTCGCCTTGTTTGCAGGTAATGCCACCCCGGCGCTTGCGCACGACATTGCGCGGAGTCTGCAGACGCCGCTCGGCCGTGTCTATGTCGGGCGCTTCAGCGACGGCGAGGTCAACGTCGAGCTCATGGAGAATGTGCGCGGGCGCGATGTCTTCATCGTGCAGTCGACCTGTCCGCCTGCGAACGAGAGCCTGATGGAGCTGCTCGTGATGGTCGATGCATCGCGACGCGCTTCCGCGGCGCGCATCACCGCGGTGGTGCCCTACTTCGGTTACTCGCGCCAGGATCGCCGCCCGCGGGCCACGCGTTCGGCGATCACCGCGAAGCTCGTCGCCAACATGCTCTCGAGCGCGGGCGTGAACCGGCTGCTGACGATCGACCTGCATTCGGATCAGATCCAGGGGTTTTTCGATATCCCGGTGGATAACGTCTATGCCTCGCCGGTCCTGCTCGGGGAGGCCTGGAAGAAGGCCTACCGGAACCTCATCGTGGTTTCGCCCGACGTCGGCGGCGTGGCGCGCGCGCGGGCCTTCGCGAAGCGCCTCGACGATACGGAGCTCGCGATCATCGACAAGCGTCGCCCGCGACCGAATGAGTCGAAGGTCATGAACATCATCGGCGAGGTCGAGGGCAAGACCTGCATGCTGGTTGATGACATGGTCGATACGGCGGGCACGCTCTGCCAGGCGGCGCAGGCGTTGAAGGACGAGGGCGCATCGAAGGTGGTGGCCTACATCACCCACCCGGTACTGTCGGGCGAGGCGGTGGAGCGGATCTCGAAGTCGGCACTCGATGAGCTCGTTGTGACGGACACGATTCCGCTCAGTCCCGAGGCGAAGAGCGCCGAGCGCATCCGGCAGCTCTCGGTGGCGGCGCTGCTCGCGGAGACGATCCGGCGCATCCGCGACGAGGAGTCGGTGAGCTCGCTGTACGTCGACTGAGCGCGGTTTGGTTTTTGGGTGCAGCGGTTTGGTCGCGAACCGCTGCGTGTTGAGTCATCTACGGAGATTTGAGTAATGCGTATTTCATTCACGTTCGGCGCGGAAACCCGCGCGATGCAAGGCAAAGGTGCGAGCCGCCGCCTGCGTCACGCCGGCAAGGTCCCCGCCATTCTCTACGGCGCCCACAAGGACGCTCAGTCGCTCGTTCTCGATCAGCAGAACTTGCTCACTATGATCGCCGATGAGCGCTTCTACTCTTCCATCGTGCGGCTGAAGATCGGCGAGCGCACCGAGGAGGCGATCGTCAAGGACGTGCAGATGCACCCGGCGCGCAATCTCGTCGTGCACGTCGATCTGCAGCGCGTGGTCGAGAACGAGAAGATCCGCATCCGCCTGCCGATCCACTTCAAGGGCGAGAGCATCTCCCCGGGGGTCAAGACTCAGGGCGGCGTCGTCTCGCACATACGCACCGACGTCGAAGTGAGCTGCCTGCCGAAGGATCTGCCGGAGTTCCTCGAGCTCGATCTATCGGGCATGAATCTGAACGACACTAAGTTCCTCTCGGATATTCCGCTCCCCTCGGGAGTCGGCATTCCGGAGCTCACCCAACGCAACACCGCCGTGGTCTCGATCCACGCACCGCGTGCCGAGGAGCCAGAGCCCACGGCGGCTGAGGCGCTTGCTGCCGTACCCGTCGAGGGTGCCGCAGCGCCTGTTGCGGGCGCCCCGGGCGCCGCGCCGGCCGCGGGTGTCCCCGCACCGGGCGCCCCCGCCGCTGCGGCAGGCGAAGCCAAGAAGGGCGAGGAGAAGAAGGAGGCGGCACCCTCCAAGAAGGAAGCGGCCGCGGCGGCCAGGAAAGAGGGCGGCAAGAAGTAATCGCCCGAAAACGACGGCCCGTCCGCCTGCCGGCCGCTGCGGGAGTCCCCGGGCGGCCGGCGGCGTTTCCGGTGTGAGTCGCACGACATGCCAGGTGAGTCGCTCAAACTGATCGTCGGGCTCGGTAATCCGGGCACCGAATACGCGCGTACGCGGCACAACGCCGGATTCCAGTTCCTCGATGAGCTCGCGCGGCGTCACGGCGCGGTGTTTCGCAGCGAGCCGCGCCATCGGGGTGAGCTCGCGCGCGCGCGTATCGACGCCGCAGAGCTTTGGCTCCTGAAACCGATGAGCTACATGAACCACAGCGGCGATCCCCTGCAGAGCGTCGCCTCGTTTTTCAAGGTTCCCGTCGAGTCGATCCTGGTCGCGTACGACGAGCTCGACTTTCCTCCGGGGGTCGTGCGGCTCAAACAGGGCGGCGGCGCCGCCGGCCATAACGGTATGCGCGATGTGATCGCGCACATGGGCGATGCGTTCTGGCGGCTGCGAATCGGTATCGGCCATCCGGGAGACCGCACAGAGGTGTTGGACTACGTGCTCGGCCGAGCAAGCCCGACGGATGCGGCGCTCATCCAGGAGGCGGTGGTGGCTGCCGCCGACATCGTGCCCGTGATGCTGACCGAAGGCGCGCAGATCGCGATGAACCGCCTGCATAGTCGCCCACCGCCCCCAGGCAGCGTGGCGCCGTTCTCCGACTCCTGAGGAACCGGGTACCGTGCCCATTCGCTGTGGAATCGTGGGTTTGCCGAACGTCGGGAAGTCGACGCTCTTCAACGCGCTCACGCGCGCGCAGATCGCGGCCGAGAACTACCCCTTCTGCACCATCGATCCCAACGTTGGTGTCGTGCCGGTACCCGATCCGCGCCTCGAGAAGCTCGCCGCGATCGCACGCCCGGAGAAAGTCACCCCGACGACGGTGGAGTTCGTCGACATCGCCGGTCTCGTCAAGGGCGCCTCCGAAGGCGAGGGGCTCGGCAATCAGTTCCTCGCGCACATCCGCGAAGTCGATGCCATCGCGCACGTGGTGCGTTGCTTCGAAAGCTCCGACATCATCCATGTCACCGGCCGGGTCGACCCGGTTGCGGACGTGGAGATCGTCGACACCGAGCTCGCGCTCGCCGATCTCGCAACGCTCGAGAGAGCGCTCGAGCGGGCCAGCAAGGCGGCCAAGAGCGCCGATGCCGATGCGATCCGCAGGCGCTCGCTCCTCGAGCGGGTGAAGGTGCACCTCGATGCGGGGCGCCCGGTGCGGGCGCTGGCACTCAGTCCTGAGGAGCGCCGCGAGCTGCGCGAGCTCCAGTTCCTCACGGCAAAACCGGTCATGTACATCGCCAACGTCGCCGAGGGCGGATTCGCCAACAATCCGTACCTCACAGCGCTCGAGCAGCACGCCGCAGCCGAGGGCACGCAAGTGGTGCCGGTGTGCGCAGCGATCGAAGCCGAGATTGCCCAGCTCGATGAGAGCGAGCGGAGCGAGTTTCTTGCCGAGCTCGGCCTGAACGAGCCCGGCCTCAATCGTGTGATACGGGCCGCGTACCGCCTCCTTGGGCTCGAGACGTTTTTCACCGCGGGGCCGAAGGAAGTCCGCGCCTGGACGGTGCGTATTGGCGCCACGGCGCCCGAGGCGGCGGGCGTGATCCACACCGATTTCGAGCGCGGCTTCATCCGCGCGGAAGTCATTGCCTTCCCGGACTACCTCGCCGGGAATGGTGAAGCGGGCGCGCGCGACGCCGGGAAGCTGCGCCTCGAGGGCAGGGATTACCGCGTGCAGGAAGGCGACGTGATCTACTTCAGGTTCAACGTGTAGCGCGGTTTGCGGGCGCGGCGCTCAGTTCATGCGCCGCCCTTGTAGTGCACGAACACGTGCTTCGGGATCATGCAGTGCACGCCCTTGCGGATATCGACCACCTGCGTCACGCGGCAGTCCCCGACGAGCGAGGTGAGCGCGTAGGCTTCCTCGCGGCTCATCGGCACGATCTGCTGAGTTGAGAGCCAGCGCACGGTCTGCTCCACGGCGATCCTCATCGCCTGGGTCAGATCCTCGTCGTATCCCATGAAGATCCAGTCGGTCTTCGTCTCCGCCCACGGCCACTCGGTCTTGAGATCCTTGCGCACGATCGGCTGGATCTCGATCTCCTTGTAGGCACATTCGAGTGCCGTGAGATTCACCTCCCCATTGCCCTGGCGGCAGTGAGAATCGCCGGTCCAGATCAGGCCGCCCTTTTGAAAGACGGGCAGGTAGAGGATCGACCCGGCCTGGAGCTCATTGAGATCCATGTTCGAGCCATTCTTCCATGGCCGCAGCGTGCTCGTGCGCCCCTTGGCGTCGTGAATCGGTGGGCCCGCCTTGGCGTCCGGCTCGTTCGGGTCGACACCAACCGCGAATGTGCCCGGGAATGGTTTCACGTCGATCACGATGCCCGGCTTGAATTCGGTCTGCATCTTGATGAGATCGAGCTTGTAGTAGCGGACGAAGCCCTCCGGGAATTGCGGCGCGAGGAACCCGACGGTGGGGAAGTCCTTGCCGGGCAGGTTGAAGTTGAAAGCGTCGGGTTTGGGCACGATCTTGAGGATGCGCACCTCGAGTGTGTCGCCGGGCTCCGCCCCCGTGACATAGATTGGTCCGGTGATCGAGTGCGGGCCGCCACCGTCGTTTTCTTTGCGGAGCTTGACGATCTCATCCATGTCCGCACCGGGCTTTATCTGCCCGAGGGCGTGCGAGATCGTCTCGATGGAAATGGTGTCACCGGAATTGACGGTGAGTTTTGGTTTCTCGTTCGCATCGAGCCACCCCCACTGAACGTTTTCCGGTGTCGCCGGCAGGACGTAGTGGTGCGAGGCAGCGGCGCTTCCCGCGGGCGTGCTGCCCGCGAGCGCAAACAAGAAGCTCAGAGCCAGCGTCGCCGGGACCGTAATCGAGGTATTCATAGTGAGCTCCCCCGGGGGCCTATCGGCCTGGGTTTTGTTCTTTGCGCCGTCTGCTCGGGCGAGCCCGATACCGAGCCGCCCTTAAAGACCGCGGATTCTAGTCCACATGCCGGCAGCCGTCAGACTCGGCAAGGCGCTGCGGCTTGGGACGCGGAGCCCATCCTCGGACGAATGGGCGCTCGGTTTGACACCTCGGCGGGCGGATGAGGACAATGCGCGCCCCGCATGGAAAGGTAGCTCAGCTGGTTAGAGCACGGCACTCATAATGCCGGGGTCGAGGGTTCGAGTCCCTCCCTTTCCACCAGAAATCCCCGACTGCTAGAGAATGAGGCAACCGCTACGCCGTCGCTGGGGATCTCTAGTTTCGAGAAGCGTTGCGCTCGCTGCCACGCCACCGACGATGTGACCGCGTGGAGCTCGAAGCAGGCGGGGAATCGGTGCGAGGCACTTTACGAGTTTCTGCAAGAGCATCGCAAGGCGCCGGAACTCGAGAACCGTGTGATCGCCTCGGCGTTCGCCACCGGGTGTTCCGCGGAATCTCAGACGCCGCAGTGAGCCTGCCTCTGTTCCCGCCAGAATTCACCGACTGCCGAATTTTCTCTCAAGAAAGCGGGCTGCCGTCGGTCACCGGCCGCTCAAGCGCAGCGAGTACGATAGCGCCATCTGCGCGCGCAAATCCCGTGACCAACACTTCGGACTTAAATCCTGCAATGCGTTTTGAACCAAGTCCGGTCGCACAGATGACCTGTCGACCAATGAGCGCCTCGGGGCTGTAGAGAGTTGTGAGCTGAGCGCTCGACTGTTTGGTGCCGAGGCTTCCGAAATCGATCCAAAGCTTGTAAGCGGGCTTCTTCGCTTCGGGAAACGGTTCGACTCGGCGGATGGTTCCAGCACGTAGCCCCACTCGCTCAAACTCGGCCCAGCTTGCGTTTTCCGGTGAGTCAGTCATAAAGGTGCCTTGGTCGGCTGCGATCTGCTGCCGTCCGCAGACGCTGCCGCTGTCAAGAGTGCGAGTCCCGAGCTCTTCATCAATACACTATGCATCGGTCTTACTCGCAATGACGGGAAACCGATGAGCCCTCCCGACGCCGGATATCGCTGCTACGCCGAACTGGCACAGGCGCAGGCCGAAGGCACGGATTTCGCGGTGTGTATCGTCGCGCGAAAGCATTCATCGGTCGCGGTCCTGGCGCCTCATGGAGGCGGCATTGAATCTGGGACGTCCGAGTTCGCGCGGGCGATCGCGGGGGAGGAATTCAATCTCTATCTGTTCGAGGGAATCCGCGAGTCGCGTAACTACGCTGAGCTCCACCTCACGAGCCACCGCTTTGATGAGCCGCGGTGCCTGGCGCTCGTCTCTCGCTGTGATCACGTCCTCGCCGTCCACGGATGCCGTGGCGATGAACGTCAGGTGCTGCTTGGGGGTCTGGACGAAAGCTTAAAAGGACGGATTGCTCGTGCGATCGGAGCTGTTGGTATTGAGGCGCGCTTGACGGGTCATCGGTACCCGGCGGTTGACCCGAGGAACATATGCAATCGCGGCCAACGCGGTGCGGGCGTGCAGATCGAGATCACGAGTTCTCTTCGACTCAAGGAACTCGACCAAGCCCTGGTAGCCGCCATCCGCTCGGTGCTGCTGGGGCTCTGAGCCGAAGGTTTCCCACTCAGAGAGTTTTTGAGCGATGCAGCCCGGGGCGCTACGGTACAACGCCCTGCACTGGGCGCGGTCGGTCTTGTCTTTGGGCCTAAGTCGCCCCGCTGCCATCCCTCGCGCTGCTTCTCGTTGAGCTTTCGTGGCGAAGTGCCTGAGCCTGCGATCAATTGTATCCCACTCGATCTGTTGCGACGATCCAACGAGGGGTCTTCAAGCATGATTGAATTCCTTTCACTATTACTTATTTGTGTGCCTTTTGTTTCCGTTGGTATACTCGGGAACATAAGTAATCTTAAGTTGGTAAAAAGCAACAGCTCAACGAGGGGAGATACTCATGAGTCGTTCATCGTCGGATTCAAAGTTACTGGCCTTCGCCGTTGCGACGCTGCTTGGCGGCTGCCTTGGCCTGGGGAGTTCGGCCGCGCTCGCGCAGACGACCCCCGCGCCAACACCGGTGCCGGCCGCGGAATCTGGCGAAGTAGGCACGATCAGCGAAGTCATCATAACGGGAACGCGCCGCACCGACCGCACGGTCGCCGAGTCTTCGGCACCGATCGATGTGTTGCCGGGTAGCGAACTGACGAACTATCCCACCGGCAACATGCTCGACACGGTGGCCGCGCTGCTGCCGTCGTTCATCGTCGGTCAGAACTCGATTTCGGATGCCTCGAGCTTTGTTCGATCACCTTCGTTGCGCGGCCTGCCTGCCGACGAGATGCTCGTGATGTTCGATGGCAAGCGCTTCAATCGCTCGGCGCTGGTCCAGGTGTACCAGGGCGGCGAGACGGAGTTGGCTTTCGGGTCCCAGGGATCGGACCTGGCAACTATCCCGTCGATCGCCGTGAAGAATCTGGAAGTCCTGCGCGATGGCGCATCGGCGCAGTACGGCTCAGACGCGATTGCGGGCGTGCTCAATTACCAGTTCCGGAACAACCCCTCGGGCGTCGAGTTCTTCGCGCGCGGGGGTGAGTACTTCCCGGGCTCGGAATGGTCGAAGGATGGCACCGACTACGAGTTTGCAGTCAACTTCGGGTTGCCGCTCTCGACAGAGGGCTACGCCAACTTCAGTTTCGACTATAGTAATTACGACCAGACGGTACGCAACGTCACGCGTCCTTCGGCAGTGGCACTCGCGGACGTATATC
>DASPTE010000119.1:0-6294 GCA_035623585.1 Steroidobacteraceae bacterium
CCCGGGCGCGAACGCCACGGTGAGATCGCGCACGAGGGTGCGCGGTCCCGCGCGCACGCACAGGCCCGCAACGCTCAGGCGCTCGGAGGTCGCTTCTTTCGGTCTCGCGTTCACGGATGCGACCAGCGGATCTCGAGCGCGGTAGCGGGACCCACGACGACGTTCCTCAGGCTTCCCGGCATCTCGAAACTCTGCGCCGAGAGCGCGCGGCGGCCCGCCATGATCTCCGCATCGCTCTGCGGATAGAGGGGCTGCGCCTGCGGATCTCCGAAACCGTTCGGGTAGAGCGGCGCGCCGGTCGCGAGATCGTACTTATCGCTCGCGCCCACAGTGTGCAGGAGCTCGTGCGCGATCACGATGTCGTTCCTCGTCGCGAGCGAGCGGTCGGCGAACGCGTAGACGATGCCGATGAGACCCTTCTGCAGTCCGTGCGAATCCGGCACGCGATCGAGCGTTGAAGGGTCGTGGTAGAGGACGAAGAGCCGGATGCGCGGGGGCGCGCGCCCGGGAACCGCAGCGGCCCGCGCGGCGAACCAGCGCACTTTCAGGCTCCACCAGATGACGCCGAGCGCACCCGAGCCAGGCGGCAGAAGCGGCGGCAGCTTCGCGCCCTCGGGATAGAGCTCGATGTGCACGGGCTGTTCGAGTTTCACCCCATAGCGCGGGGCTTCGCGGGCAAAGAAGGCTTCGATATCGGTGAAGTCGGAGGGCTTGAGGCTTGCGATGTAGCGCTCCGCCGCTTCCGTCCCATCGCCGTTCAGCGGGTAGATGCCGACCCAGAGCGTCTCGTGCCAGCTTTGAGTCGCGACGCGATCGAGCCAGGTCGCGATGGCCGCGCCTGCAAGTATGAAGAGAAGGAGCGTGATGCGAACGGCTTTCCACATGAACGCGCCGCTGCCGTTCCTTCAGGGCTGCAGCCGCGTAACCGACCACGCCCCGGTGGCGACAGAGCCATCCGCCCCGACGCCGACACTGCGTGTCCAGCGCGCGCGATCGTGAATACGGGCATCGCCTTCGACCCAGAGTTCGACGCTCTGCGCCCAGAGACGGTACCCACCCCAGTGGGGCGGGCGCGGTATGTCGGCCTTGAGCGTGTCAACGGCCGTCTTGGTTCCGGGCATCGGCACGCCAAAGCGCTTCGCTGCCTTGGCGACGGCCTCGAGCAGCACAGCACGCGAGCCAATGGGTTCGCTCTGGGTGCTCGCCCAGGCGCCGATCCGGCTCTGCCAGGCGCGCGAGGCGAAATACGCATCCGAGTCCGCCTCCGGCGCCTTCGTGATCGGGCCCTCGATGCGCACCTGCCGGTGCAGGGCATCCCAGTGCATCACGGCGGCGGCGCGCGGGTTCGCCGCAAGCTCGCGGCCCTTGCTCGAGAGATAGTTGGTGTAGAAGACGATGAAGCCCGGCTCGGGCACGATGTCCTTGCAAAGCACGACGCGCGCATCGGGCTTGCCATCGCGGCTCGCGGTGGCGAGCACCATGGAGTTGGGATTCGGCTGACGCTTCGCCTTCCATGCCGCATCGAGCCAGGACTTGACAACCGCGAGCGGTTCGCCAGGCAGTGGGTCGGGGAGGAGCTCAGTGTGCGCGGACATGGCGGAGCGGTGGGCGGTTCATCGTTTCTAGGAGGTCTCTTCGGGATGTCACAGCCGAGCGCGGATCAGCCCGCGCATTCTATATTCTGAGGCCGTCTCTAAGGAGCGCGGGTTTCTCGCCTGCCGTCCGGGGCGCTAGAGTCGCGGAATGAAAAAACTCTGGCGATGGGTCGGACGCATCCTCAAGTGGAGCGGCATCGTCGTCCTCGCCCTCGCTCTTCTTGTGGGCTGCCTCGTCGGTCTCGCCTTCGCCATCAACGCCCACGATGAGGCGCCGACGCCCGAGACCAAGGCGCTCCTCGTCACGCCTCCGAACCCCTTCGCGCCCGAAGACAACATTTACTACGCCTTCGCCGGCTTCGACGCACCACCCGGTGAGCCGATGATCGCGGTGGGACAGGCGCGCATCGAGGCGCACAACAAGCACCCGGCGAGCCCTGAAGCCCCGGATCCGCATCGCCTCATATTCAAAGGCTCGACCGACTTCTGCCAGTTGATGAGCGGATCGCTCTGGCAGGAAGTCCCGCTGCACCGCGCAGAGGTCGCCAAGCTCCTTAGCGACAACTGGGAGCTCTACCAGCGATATCTCGCGCTCCATCATCTGCACGGCTACTACGAAACCGCGTCGCCAAATTACACCGTGAGCCAGCCGGTCTCGGTCCGCAGGCTCTATCTCGCGGACGTGGTGCTGCATCTGCAAAGTGGCGATGCGCACGCGCAGCACGCGGCGCTCGCCGATCTCAACGAGGACGTGCTGCTCTGGCGGAGCGTTCTCACCGGTCAGGGGGGCTTGCTTTCCAAGATGCTCGCGGTCGCAAATCTGCATTCCGACTCCCTCGTGGCTGGCGACATGATTGCGGACGCAGGGAGCGAAGTGCCGCTCGATGAGGCCTACGCCGATCTCATCGCCCCCATCTTCAAGCCCAGGGACTGGGACATCGGCAATGCCTTTGCGCAGGAGTTTCGCACCCAGGCCTCGCTCATAAGGCAGATTTACGCCGAGTCCGCGGGCGGCTGGGGAGCGGCCGAACATCCCGATGGCAGCGCGCAACCACGCTGGAGCCGCATCGAGAACGAGATCGTCGCGCGCTTCTTCAAGCTGCAGGCGACCGAGAATCTTTTCGCACTCACGACGACGCGTCTCATCACCGCTGCGGCGATGGATCCTGCGAACTTTCACAAGCGCATCTCGGTACGGCAGGCGCTCTGGCGGGAGGGTTTCCTCTACAACCCGATTGGCAAGGCGCTCGCGCGCGTCGCCCTTCCCGACGTCGGGAACTACTCCCCGCGCGCCTGGGACGGCGCGGCGCTCCAGCGCCTGGTGCGGGCTGGCTACGAGATCCGTAGCGCACACATCGACCCCGCCCAGATACCCGCGTTCCTCGCTCAGCACCCCGAATGGTCGACCCACCCGGCGGACGGACGCCCTTTCCTCTGGGATCCCGCGACCCACGAGCTGCGCGTACAGACCGTCGCCGTGCAGTCCTCCTCGCCACGGCGCTTCGGCATTCCGATCTGGCAGGGCGCGAACGCCCACTGACGGCCACCGGCGCCTCCTTCGGCACCGTCCCCTTGCGGGCCCCCGCCCCGCCCCGTTAGAAAGGTGACGGAAGCAGCGGAAGGATCTCGATCCCCATGACGAAGCCTGAACAAACGACACTCGATGGACTGCGCCAGCGACTCACCGAACTCGACCGGCAGCTGATCGCGCTCGTGGCGGAGCGCAAGACGCTCAGCGAGGAGGTGGCACGCGTCAAGCGCGCCACCGGCGTGCCGACGCGCGACTACGCGCGCGAGCGTGAGGTGATCACGGATGCGCGCACCGCCGCGTTCGAGCGCGGCGTTTCGCCCGAGCTCGCGGAAGCGGTGCTGCGGCTTCTCATCCGCTCCTCGCTTGCGACCCAGGAGCACGCGAGCGTCGTCGCGCGCGGGGCGGGCAGCGGGCGCCGCGCGCTCGTCATCGGCGGGGCGGGAAGGATGGGCGGGTGGTTCATGAACTTCCTCGCCTCGCAGGGTTTCTCCGTCGAGGCCGCCGATCCCGCGCCCGCACCCGCCGGGGTGCAGGCGGTCGCCGACTGGCGTACGACCGATCTCAAGCACGATTTCATCGTGCTTGCGACACCCCTTGGGATCACGGATGCGATCCTCAAGGATCTCGCGCTACGGCGGCCGCCAGGGGTGATATTCGATGTCGGGTCGCTCAAATCGCCGCTGCGCGCCGGGCTCCTCGCGCTCAAATCCCACGGCCTCAAGGTGGCGTCCGTGCACCCGATGTTCGGTCCCGATACGGAGCTGCTCTCGGGCCGGCACGTGATCTTCGTCGATCTCGGCCACGCTCAGGCGCTCGCCGCCGTGCGCGAGCTCTTCGCGCCGACCATGGCCGAGCAGGTGGTCATGACGCTCGATGAACACGACCGCCTGATCGCGTACGTGCTCGGGCTCTCGCACGCACTCAACATCGCGTTCTTCACCGCGCTCGCCGAGAGCGGCGAGGCCGCGCCGCGGCTTTCGCGCATGTCGAGCACGACTTTCGATGCGCAACTCGATGTCGCCGGGCGCGTCGCCCAGGACAGCCCCGAGCTGTATTATGAAATACAGAGTCTGAACGACTACGGCGCCGAATCCCTCGAAGCCCTCTCCAAAGCCGTGGAACGGCTGCGCACCGCCGTGCTCACGCAAGATCAGGAAACTTTCGTTGCCTTGATGCGCCGCGGGCGCGATTATCTTGAGAACCGGCGCAACGTCGCTGAGCGCCGGGCGTAAGAGAAGAGAGCGAGGGGTGAGTCGCGAGGGTCATGCATCAGCCGCAGCCAGAACCGGCGAACGACGATCTCGGCGCGGTTCCCGTGAGCGAGCTCGCGCGCGAGAACCGCATTCTCGCGGCGCGCCTGACCGCGCTCACCGAGGAAGTCAGTCGCAATGATTCGCTCCTGCGCAAGACCCAGGAGCGCGAGCTCGAGCTCTTGCGGGCAGGCTCGCTCACGCAGCTCTTCGAGCGGCTGATCGGGGGCCTGAGAAGCTCTTATCAGCTCGATGAGGTGTCGCTCATCCTGAACGACCCGAACCACGACATCCGCCACCTGCTCTCGGGTGATGGGCTCGTGATCGAGCAGCTCCCGGGTGTGTCGTTCGTCGATGCGGTCGTGACCATCGCCCCGCAGCTCGCGCATCTCGAGCGGCCCTGGCTCGGGCCCTATCACAGGGCGGATCACGAGCTCCTCGTGCCGGGGCTTGGGGGCGCCGCAAGTCTTGCACTCATACCGCTTCGTCGTCAGGAGCAGCTCGATGGCGTGCTCGTCTTCGCAAGCCTCGATCCCTTCCGCTTCACGAACGAGCTCGCGAGCGATTTCCTGGCGCACTTAGGATTAGTGGCCGCGCTCTGCATCGAGAACGCCGTCAACCGCGCGCGGCTGCTGCGCAGCGGGCTCACCGATTTCCTCACCGGCTTTCACAATCGCCGCTATCTGCATGCGCGGCTGCGCGAGGAGCTCGCCCGCGCGCAGCGCGGCGGCCGCTCGCTCGTCTGCCTCATGATCGACGTCGATCACTTCAAGCGCATCAACGATCAGTATGGGCATCTCGCAGGAGATGAGGTGCTGCGGGAAGTGGCGCAGCGCATCGATGCCGAGATGCGCATCTCGGACACCGGCGCACGCTTTGGCGGCGATGAGTTTGCCGTCGTCCTCTCGCAGGCTTCGATCCCCGATGGCGAGCGGGTGGCGGCGCGCGTGATCGAGACGGTGCGCAGTCAGCCGATCGTGGTCGGGAAGCTCAGTGAAACCGTGACGCTCTCGGTCGGTGTCGCGGCGGCAACGCCCTCATCCGCCTGCCACGACTACAAGGTGCTCGCCGAACGGCTGATTGCGGAGGCCGACGCAGCGCTCTATCGCGCGAAGAGCGCCGGGCGCAATCGCTTCGCAACCTCACCGAACGTCGTGATCTAGCGCCCGCGCCCCCGCAGGAGCGCGACGAAAACCGGCGCGCCGATGAGCGCCATGATCGCGCCCACCGGCAGTTGCCGCGGGCTCGCGACCGTGCGCGCAAGAAGGTCGGCCGCCGCGAGCAGCATCCCGCCCGCGAGCGCGGACGCGGGGGCGACGATCCGGTGATCGCTCGTGCCGAAGGTGAGCCGCACCGCGTGCGGCGTCACGAGGCCTACGAATCCGACCGTGCCCGCGCTCACGACCGCGATCGCGGTGAGCGTCGCACAGGCGATGAAAAGGAGCGTCCGCCAGGCATCGGTGGCAAGGCCCACGGTGCGCGCGCGCAGCTCGCCCGCGGCGAGCACGTTGAGCGGCCGCGCGAGCAGTACCGCCACGGCCACCGCGACCAGCGCCGCCGCGGCGCTCGCCCAGGGTGTGACCGCCCATTCGAGATCGCCCGCGAGCCAGAAGACCATCCCGCGCACGCGAGATGCGTCGGCGAGCGCGAGGAGCACGCTCACGAGCGCGCCACAGGCACTCGCGAACACCACCCCGGTGAGGAGCAATCGCGGCGTCCCACCACCGCGCGCCAGCAGATACACCATGGCAACGGCGCTCAAAGCGCCCGCGACCGCCGCCGACTGCACGATCAGCGCCGTCGCGCCGGCGATCATCGCGAGCAACGCACCCACCGCCGCACCACCCGAGACCCCCAGCACGTAAGGATCGGCGAGCGGGTTGCGGAAGAGCGCCTGCAGCAGCACCCCGGAGAGCGC
>DASPTE010000132.1:0-12157 GCA_035623585.1 Steroidobacteraceae bacterium
GCGTGCCAAGCAGCGCCGCATTGTGGAGCAGTCCGTCGAGACGCCCGTAGCGCTCCTCGATGGCGTCAGCGACCGCGTCGTAGTCGCGGGCGAGTGCCGATTCAAAATCGAGCACCGCGATCGCAGCTTCGGGGGCGGAGCTGGCGACGATGGTCGCATGCACCTCCTCGAGCTTCTTCTCGTTGCGGCCAAGCAGAATCACCTGCGCCTGATGTTGCGCACAGGCGATCGCAACCGCACGCCCGATGCCATCGCTCGCGCCGGTGATCGCTACCACGCGGCCGGCGAGTTCTGCGGGAGCGGGGACATATGCGCGCGGATCGAATGCGGTAGTCGGGCTCATGCGAGGCAAATGCGTGATCACAGCCGCTTAACTGAGGAGAAGCCGATCAGCCCTCGGGCCGATCGAGTTAACTTCACCACCGCGCGTAGGGCACGTCAATGTGAAATACTGACGTAAGCGTCGCCGCCTTCTGAGGGAGCCAACATGAGTTCAAAGCAGGTTTATTTCTTGATCGATCTCGCGGTCCACGATGGCAAACTCGACGAGTTCGCGACTACGGTCAGGTCGATGAGCGCCGGCACGGCCAAGGAATCAGGCGCACTCGGTTACGAATGGTTTCTGAGTAACGACAAGAGCACTTGCCGATTACTCGAGACCTACGCGAATACTGAAGCGGTACATGCGCATCTTACGGGCCCGGTCGTGCGGGAGCTGGTCCCGAAACTGCTCACGTATGCGACGCTCAAGCGCTTCGAGGTTTATGGGAATCCCGATGCGCGCTCGGCTGAGAGGTTGTCTTCGATCGGGGCGCAGATCTATGGCCATTGGCACGGGCTCGGCTCGCATCGGTAGGCTGCGATCCTCGCAACTTTGCCTGGCGCTTGCTCTCTTTACCAGCGGCTCGGGTGCAGCGACAGCCGCCCCTGTGCCCGCTTGGCTCTATCCGATGAATTCTGTGCCCGCCGCCAGGCCTGGCGCTGATGCGGCCGCAAACGTGCATGTGCCCGGCAGCTCCGTGACCCACACCGAGGGCGAGCTCGGGGATTTATTTTCCGCGCCGGACTGGGGCTTGCAGCCCCACTCGCCCATGCCCGCGATCGTAGCGCACGGACGACAGCCGGATGTCTTTGCATGCGGTTATTGCCATACGCCGAGCGGGCAAGGCCGCCCCGAGAACGCGGCGCTTGCGGGTTTACCCGCCGCGTACCTTGCTGCACAGATCGAGGATTTTCAGAGCGGAAAACGTCGCGGCGCTTGGCCAGGCCCCTACCTGCCGACCGACCTGATGATTCGGAGCGCTCGCCACCTGACCAAGAACGAAGTTCAGTCCGCCGCGCAATACTTTTCCAAGCAGCGCTTGGCGCGTCGTGTCGAAATCCTAGAGGTCGATGCCGTGCCGCGCTCTCGTGTCGTCGGCTTGGTGTATGTGGCCATCCCCGGTGGCGGAACGGAGCCGCTCGGGCAAAGGCTGATGGAGTTTGCGCCCGATGCGGCGCGCCACGAGCATCGGGACGATGCCATGCGATACATCGCCTACGTGCCGCTCGATAGCGTGAAACGCGGGCAAGCGCTGGCGGTGACGGGACGTCCGGCCGTTCCCGTGCAGCCGTGCGCGGGCTGCCACGGCAATGACTTGCACGGAGTTGGATTGATTCCCGGGATCGCCGCCCGCTCACCCACTTACTTGCTGCGGGCTCTTTTGGAATTTCAAACCGGCGTACGCCGGGGGACTGCCGCGGCGCCCATGCAGACCCTGTGTGCCGAACTTTCCCTCGGAGACATGATTGACGCTGTCGCATACGCGGCTTCACTGCCGCCCTGACTCACAGCGCCCGCGCTCGAATCCGTCAATCCGGAAACTTCAGCGTCTGTTCAATCACTGTGAGCTTCCGGGCGAGATGCGCTTGGAGAGCTGAGCGAGCGTGCGCAGCGAAAGCCGAGGTCCGCAGTGGTGGAGTTTCGATTCACCGAGGAGAGGACCGCGAGCCGCAGAATCATCGGGTAGTTTTCCGGATCGGCAACCGAAAGGGCGGCGGCGCCGCATGACATCGCCGTATCGCCCGCACTCATCGACATGCCGGCGTGTTCGTGCTCTGCGTGCCCGCGGGGCGTGAACAACGTGTCGAAGTCTTCCACCCATTCCCACGCGACTCCGTGCAGGTCGCGTATCCCGTAGAGATTCGGTGGCTTGAGTCCCACGGCCGGGAGCGGCGCGCCCGGAGGGCGGGCGAGGGTAGCGAGTATTGTCTGGCGCCAGATGGGATCGTGCCGGGCATCCGCGACACGCTCATCGGCGGCGGCCGCGAATTCCCATTCGATCCAGAGGGGCAGGCGTGCCTTGTGTGATTCGCAATACGCGCGCGCCGCAAACCAGCTCACGCGCGTCACGGGTTGATCAGCGCCGGCCTGCGGACCCAATTCAAGCGGTCCGGACCACTGTTGCAGATAACGGAGGTCGGCCAATGTTGCCGGTACCTGGCCGCGTCGCCATTCGGGATGGGTGCGAACGAAGTCCAGATATTCACGGTTAGTGACTGGTGTGCGCTGTAAGGCGAAAGGCGCAACGTATACCGGTGCATCGGCAGGTAGAACGGATCGAAACTCCCCGCCCGGGACCGCCACATACGAGTCGATCGCCTCGTAACGCGGAACACCTTCTGCGGCACTGATTGCCGGCGCCCACGCTGCAAGCCCTATCCCGAGAATCGTCACGCCGAGGCTTACCGCGGATTGGGCAGACATGGACGGCCCACCTCAGTGGGCTGCGCCCTGCGGTCGTGGCGTTTCGGCCCGCACGGCCGCCACCTCGGAAGCCTGAACGCGCCCGCCCGGGTTATCCCAGCTGTTCAGAACGAAGGTGAGAATGTTCGCGATCTCGTCGTCGTTGAGCTGACTCATCGGCGGCATCACCGAGGTGAACTTTTGGCCGTTCACCGTGACCGGACCGGAGAGCCCATTGAGAGGAATCGCGATGAGGCGCTTGCGCTCTCCTGCGACGAAATCCGAATGCGCGAGCGGCGGGAAGACGTTCGGAATTCCTTCGCCCGCGTTCTGATGACACACCGAGCAGGTGCCGTTAAAGAGCGCGGCGCCTGCTTTGACCTGCTCCTCGACGGTCAGCGTGCCGGCAGCCGCCGCCGCCGCAGCCTCTGCAACGGGGACCGTGCTCACGGCGGCGTCGCCGAGATACACGTTATCGAGTTCCTTGCCCGAGTAGATGGCCTTGTTCTCCGGCCCCTCGACCTTGAGCATGCCGAGCGCGCCCTTGTTGAAGGCCCGGAAGATCGAGTGATCGACGAGAACATAGGTGCCGGGCACTGGGCTGCGGAACTCAACGATCGCCGCGCCCCCTGCCGGGATCAGGGTCGTCTGGACGTTCTCCTGATAATGAGTGCCGCCTTCATACTGCACCCGGTCGAATATCGCTCCGATCACGTGAAAAGAGCTCACGAGGTTCGGACCGCCATTGCCGACATAGATTCGAATCTTCTCGCCCACCTTGGCTGTGAGCGCCTTCTCCGCGGTCAGCGAGCCCTCCGCCCCATTGAATACAACATAGGTCGGCCGCTCCTCGATGGCCTTCTGCATGTCGAACGTCTGATGACCTTTTTCGCGATATTTGCCTACCGTGTAGAAATCGCCCTGTACCACGTAGTACTCGTGATCGACAGGCGGCAGCCCCCCGGGTGGCTCAATCAGAATCAGCCCATACATGCCATTGGCGATGTGCATGCCCACTGGGGCGGTCGCACAGTGATAGATGTAGATTCCCTTGTTGAGCGCCTTGAAGCTGAAAACCGACTCGCGGCCGGGCGCGGTGAAGCTCGAGGCGGCTCCACCACCAGGGCCGGTCACCCCGTGCAAGTCGATGTTATGGGGCATTTTCGAGCTCGGGTGATTGCGCAGGTGAAACTCCACGGTATCGCCCTGACGCACACGGATGAAGCTCCCTGGCACCGTCCCACCGAAAGTCCAGAACGTGTAGGTCACGCCATCCGCGAGCGGCATCTCGACCTCGCGTACCTCAAGTTCGACAATCACTCGGGCGGGATAGCTGCGGTGAACGGGCGGGGGCACGTTCGGCGGCTTTGAGAGCACGGCTTTGATGGGTTCGCCCTGAGGAGCTCCGAGCTCGGTGGCGACGCCCGCTTGTTTTTGTGCTTTGGGGGCCGCCGCTGGAGGTTCGGCGCGGCTCGCCCCGGCAGCCGCCACTAACCCCGCCAGCAAGCCAATCAACGCTCGGCTGCGCATGTCACGCTCCCGTGCCCCGCGGGATCTCCCGCCGCGCGCGAGGATAGCTATCGCCCGCCGCGGCGGGCGTCGTGAACTACCGCAGGTCTATCGCGGAAAGTACCTAATCACCGTGACCCGCATTGGGGGGGCAGGTCAGGTCTTGCGGCCATTGTTGGTGCCATCAAGCGGCTCGCCGCTCAGGCGGTGCTCGCTTGGTTCCGCACTCTCACTCGAGGGTGCGGTGATCGGTTCGGCAGCACTCGGCCCGCCGCCAGTGCGCGCGAGTTGTGCGATCGGCTCGAGCGCGGGCAGCGGGGCATCGGCCGTGACGCCGAGATCGACAAAGCGCCGCGCTTGCGGCGTCACCTGCCGTTCGAGTGAGCCGACGGCGGCGTTGTAGGCTTCGACTGCGGCGCCCAGGCGCTGACCCACGCGCCCGAGGTGCGAGTTGAACGTACCCAGCCGCCGGTACAGCTCCTGACCCAAATCGCGGATGAGGGCCGCGTTGTGCGCGACGGCTGACTGCCGCCAGCCGTACGCCACGGCTTTCAGCAGCGCGATCAGCGTCGAAGGGGTCGCGATGATCACGCTCTGGCCGAGCGCGCTTTCAAGGAGCTCGGGCCGCTCGGCGAGCGCTGCGGACAGGAATTGGTCACCGGGAAGAAAAAGAACCGCGAACTCGGGGCTGCGTTCGAACTGCATCCAGTAGTTCTTCGAGGCAAGCTCGCGGACCCGCGTCTCGACCTGCTGCGCGTGGCGTTTGAGCGCCTGCGCGCGTTCCTCTTCGGTGGCGGCATCGAGCGCGCTCAGGTAGGCCTCGAGTGGCGTCTTGGCGTCGATTACGAGGTCGCGTGCGTCGGGCATGTGTACCACGAGGTCGGGCCGCAGTGCGCCGGCCTCGCCGACGACCTGCAGCTGCTCGGTGAAGTCGCAGTGCTCGGCGAGGCCGGCAATCTCCACCAGGCGCCGCAGCGTGAGCTCGCCCCAGCGGCCACGCACTTCGGGGCGGCGCAGCGCGGTAACGAGGTTGCGCGTCTCGCGCTGCAGCTGCGCCTGACCGCCCGCCAGAGTTTCGATCTGGGTGCGCAGGCTCGCAAATGCAGCGCGCCGGTCATTCTCGAGCGCCTGCACTTGTGCTTCCGTACGCGCGAGCGCGGCGCGCAGCGGCTCGACCAGCTGCGCGATGGCTAGCTCGCGCTCCTAGAGCGCGCCCTGCGCTGCGACCTGATCGCGCCCGAGCGCCTCGCGCGCGAGGCGTAGAAAGAGCTCGCTATTGGTGCGTAGCGTTTCGCCGGCAAGGGAATCGAATGCCGCCCGCAGGCGCATCTCAGACTGTTCGAGAAGATTCACGCGGTCCGCGTCCTGGAGCGCACTCACCTCGAGCCGCGCCTGCGCGGCGGCGAGCTCTACGCGCAGCCGCTCCACGCGTGCGGCAGCGCGCAGGTGCATGAGGAGCGCTCCGAGCAGGGCGCCGGCGAGGAGCGCCGCGGCAGCGACTATATAGATGAGAGTGGCGCTCACCGCCTGAGATACGCGAGATAGTTCACGGCGACGTCACGGCTGAGTGTTGCGCGGGCGGTGAAGGGGTTGAGTTCCACCCCCGCGAGCTCAAGGAGCGTCAACCCCGTGGCGCGTGCCCAGCGCGCGAGCTCTGCCGGCCGGATAAGCCGTTCGTATTCGTGGGTGCCGCGCGGAATCAGTTTGAGGAAATATTCCGCCGCGACGATGCCGAGGAGAAAGGACTTGAGATTGCGGTTGATCGTCGAGACGAAGAGCGCGCCCTCGGGACGCATGAGGCGGGCGAGGGTCGACAGCATGGCCTTTGGGTCCGGAACGTGCTCGAGCAGCTCCATGCAAGTGATCACATCGAAGCCCCCGGGCTCGGTGGCGGCGAGTTCTTCGGCTGCGCTGGCCCGATAATCAATCGTGAGCGACGATTGCGTCGCATGCAGTCGTGCCACTTCGATCATCGCGGGCGAGAGATCGACGGCGGTGACCCGGGCACCCGCACGCGCGAGCGCCTCGGCGAGTAGCCCCCCGCCGCAGCCCACATCGAGCACGCGGCTGCCAGAGAGTTTCGTGCGCTCGGCGATGAACTGCATGCGAAGCGGATTGAGCCAGTGGAGGGGGCGAAACTCCCCGTGCGGATCCCAAAAGCGTGCCGCCACCGTCTCGAACTTCGCGAGCTCGGCCCGATCCGCGTTCAAGGTTGCGCGCTGCTCTTTTGTCGCACTCGTCGGCGCGCTCATGCCGCCGCCTCGAGCGCCAGCCGCCTCGTCCAGCGCTCGGTGATGCTGCTGATTTCCTCCTCACTGAAGCCCAGCAATCGCCCCCCGCTCACGAGCGCTCGTCCGGCCGCCCACACATCGCTCACCTGACTCCTGGTCGCCGCAAACACGATGGCGTGCTCCACACCCGCCGATGGGCGGCAAGCAAGATCATCGAGTTCGATGCAGATCAAGTCAGCCGCCTTACCCGGCTCAATCGAGCCGATCTCCGATGAGAGTCCCAACGCTGTGGCGCCACCGAGCGTCGCCAGCCTGAGTGCCGCGCCGGGGCTCAGATGTGAATGCAACGCCGCCGCGCGCATTTCTGCAAGCACATCCAGTGTCGTCGCAGCCGGCGCACTGTCTGTGCCAAGGCCCGTACGGTCTCCCTCGAGCATCGGCACGGCCGCGCCGCGCGCGTGGCGGCCCAAATCCGCCTGCGGACAGGCGACGAGACTTGCGCCGTGGCGCTCGATGAGCTCGAGATCAAAATCCCCAAGGCCGGCAGCACCAATCGCCGTAAACCCAGGACGCACGAGCCCGAGGTTCGCAAGGCGTCTGAGCGAGGTGCTCGGCAGAACTCGCGGCCCGTCTTCGACGGCACTCGCGCCGGTCGCATGTGCGGCGGACCGCACCCACGATGAGGGGCGTTCTGCGAGGTCAAGCGCGAGCCGGGCATCGAGCTCATCGGTCACGCGCCGCACACGGGCGAGCGTCGCATCGCTCAGCGCCTCGGCACCGAACGGTGCGAAGAACCAACCGATGCGTGGATCTCCGCGGTACTCGTCCCAGAGCCGCTCGGCCTTGCCAAGGTGCGCGGTGGCGTTCTCCGCCCAGGGGGTCGGAGTGTCCGCCACCGGCAGACCGATGACGGCGCGCATCTGGGCTGCGGCGACCGTGCGCGCGACTTCCTCGGGCGAGAGGCTCAAGTCGCCAAAGCAGGTGATGCCCGCGCGCAGCATCTCCGCGATGGCGACTCGCGTGCCATCCCGGACGAAATCCGCATTGAGGATGAGTGCGCTCGCGCGTGCCTGCTCGGTCAGGCCACGCAAGAGCGTGTGGCAGGCGCGCGTGTGCGCGTTGACGAGACCCGGAAGGAGTGCATGCCGCTCACGCAAGAGGTGCTCGCGTGGCGCGAAGCGCTTGAGGAGTTCAGCAACCGGTCCCACCGCCCGAATGCGTCCCCCCGACACAATCACGCCGTGGGCGCGAAGCACGGTATTTTCGGGGGCGATTGGCAGCAGCCAGCGGGCTTCGATCAGTAAGTCGGCAGCTTCGGGCGTGGGCATAGGCCGCGGGCAGTATATCGGTTTGCTGGTCCCCCGAAACGGCCGGGATGGCCCGCTAGAGAGGGTGCGTCACAGCTGCCGCGCGGCAATCGGTAGGGGGAACTGCGAACTTCGCCGGGGGCCCCGGGGAGATAAAATGCAGTGGGGCGATCGCGCCCCCCGCAAGGTGGGGCGCGACTTGGCTGCACAGACGAAGAGGAGATCACCATGGCTAAATTCCTGATCGAAGCGGCGTACACAACGGAAGGTCTGCGTGCCCTGCAGAAAGATAAGGCGTCGGGTCGCAAGCAAGCCGTCGCCAAGGCGCTCGAGAGTCTCGATGGCAAGCTCGAAGCGTTCTATTTTTCGCTCGGCGAGCATGACGTCATCGCCATTGCCGATCTGCCGGACGCGGCGAGCGCAGCGGCGATGGCGCTTGCGGTTTCGGCGAGCGGGCTCGTGAGAACCAAGACGACCGCGCTCCTCTCGGTCGAGGAAGCGGATCGTGCGCTCGGGAAGAAGCTGACCTATCGAGCGCCCGGCGGCTAAAGAAGCGCGCGGAAGCGCCCCGGGGATCTTTTCCCCGGGGCGGTACAGCGCGCCTCCCGCCTCGTCGCGATATCGCTACACCGCCCGCTCGTGTGCGGGTGGTGTGATAAAATTTTGCGTTTATTTCCAGCCCAACCGGGATCCTTGTTCTGATTAATGGCTGATATCGCCCGCGAAGTTCTGTCCGTCAGTCTCGAAGGAGAGATGCGGCAGTCCTATCTCGACTATGCAATGAGCGTGATCGTCGGGCGCGCGCTGCCCGACGTGCGCGATGGCTTGAAGCCCGTGCATCGCCGCGTGCTCTACGCGATGCGCGAGCTCGGCAACGACTGGAACAAGGCGTACAAGAAGTCTGCGCGCGTCGTCGGCGACGTCATCGGCAAGTACCACCCCCACGGCGAAAGCGCGGTGTACGACACCATCGTGCGGCTGGCGCAGCCCTTTTCCATGCGCTACCTGCTGGTCGATGGCCAGGGTAATTTCGGTTCGGTCGATGGCGACCCGCCCGCCGCCATGCGCTACACCGAAGTGCGCATGTCGCGCATTGCGCATGAACTCCTCTCGGACATCGACAAGGAAACGGTCGACTTCACCCCGAACTACGACGAGAGCGAGAGCGAGCCCTCGGTGCTCCCGACGCGCATCCCGAATCTGCTCGTCAATGGTCAGACTGGCATCGCGGTGGGGATGGCGACCAACATCCCCCCGCACAATCTCACCGAGTGCATCAATGCGTGCCTCGCGCTGCTCGATGATCCCTCGCTACCGCTCGTCTCGCTCATGCACCACATGCCGGGGCCGGATTTTCCGACCGGCGGCATCATCAACGGCGCGCAGGAGATCGCGACCGCCTATCGCACCGGCCGCGGGCGGCTCTCGGTGCGGGCGCGCGTCGCTATCGAGGACATCGGCCGTGGCGATCGGCAGGCGATCGTGGTCACAGAGCTCCCCTACCAGGTCAATAAAGCACGCCTGATCGAACGCATCGCCGAGCTCGTGCGCGAGAAGCAGCTCGATGGCATCGCGGGCGACGGCTTGCGCGATGAGTCCGACAAGGATGGCATGCGCATCGTGATCGAGCTGCGGCGCGGGGAGATCACCGAGGTGGTGCTCAACAACCTCTATGCACAGACACCGATGGAGTCGGTGTTTGGCATCAACATGGTGGCGCTCCAGGACGGGCAGCCGAAGCTGATGTCGCTGAAGGAGATGCTCGAAGCCTTCATCCGCCATCGGCGCGAGGTCGTCACCCGTCGCACGATCTACGAGCTCGCCAAGGCGCGCGAGCGCGCCCACATCCTCGAGGGGCTCGCGGTGGCACTCGCCAACATCGACGCCGTGATCGCGCTCATCAAGGCCGCCGCCTCACCGCCCGAGGCACGTAGCGCGCTCATGGCACGCGCCTGGGCGCCGGGGATGGTCACGGAGCTCCTCGCGCGCGCTGGAGATATTTCAACGCGTCCGAAGGCCATCACGGCCGAGTTCGGACTCATCTCTGGCGCCTATCGGCTCTCGGAAGCTCAGGCGCAGGCGATCCTCGACATGCGTCTGCATCGCCTTACGGGACTCGAGCAGGACAAGATCATGGCCGAGTATCGTGAGCTCCTCGAGAGCGTGCGCGACCTCACCGACATCCTCGCGCGTCCCGAGCGTCTGACGCAGGTCGTGCGCACGGAACTGATCGAGGTGCGCGATGCCTATGGCGATGCCCGCCGTACCGAGATCAATCGCGATCACCTCGATCTCACCACCGAGGACCTGATCGAGCCGCAGGACGTCGTGGTGACCCTCTCGCATGCGGGCTACGCAAAGTCACAGCCGCTCACCGAGTATCAGACGCAGCGGCGCGGCGGTCGCGGCAAGACCGCGACGGCGGTGAAGGACGAGGACTTCGTCGAGAAGCTCTTTGTCGCCCACACCCATGACACGGTGCTCTGCTTCTCGAATCGCGGCAAGGTGTACTGGTTGAAGGTCTATGAACTGCCGCAGGCCGGACGCGGCGCGCGTGGCAAGCCGATGGTGAACCTCCTGCCGCTCGAGGAGGGCGAGAAGATCAATGCGCTGCTGCCCGTCAAGCAGTACGACGAACAGCACTTCATCTTCATGGCGACGCGCGCGGGTACCGTGAAGAAGACCCCGCTCGCGTCTTTCTCGCGTCCGCGGTCGACGGGCATCATTGCCGTTGACCTGCACGACAACGACCAGCTCGTCGGCGTCGCACTCACCGACGGCGAGCGCGAGATCATCCTCGTCTCAAGTGGCGGCAAGGCGATCCGCTTTCATGAGAGCGAGGTGCGCTACATGGGGCGCGAGGCGGCCGGCGTGCGCGGCATTCGCATGGGCGCCGGGCAGGAGCTGATCGCGCTCATCGTGGTGGGCGAGGGGCACGTGCTCACGGCCTCTGCGGCGGGCTACGGCAAGCTCACCCCACTTGCGGAGTTTCCCTCCCATGGCCGCGGCGGCCAGGGGGTGATCGCGCTTCAGACCTCCGACCGTAACGGCGTCACGGTGGCGGCGCTGCAGGTGCAGGCGGGCCAGGAGATCATGCTCATCAGCTCGACCGGGACGCTCGTGCGCACCACGGTGGATGAGATATCCGTGCAGGGACGCAACACCCAGGGCGTGCGGCTCATACGCCTCGATGAGGGCGAACGCCTCGTCGGCATCGAGCGCATCGAGAGTCTCGAGGGGGGCGATGAGGGTGGCGCTCCCGACCATGGTCCGCAGGCCGATGCGAGCAAACCGGCCGCTGGTACCTAAGATCCAAAGGCTCTAACCCCTCAGCGCACCCGTTGCTATCTTTTCCTCATGGTGTAACTCGACACGGGATGGGTGTGCGTGCGCGTATTTAATTTCTCGGCAGGGCCGGCGATGCTGCCCCTTGAAGTGCTGGAACAGGCGCGCGAGGAGCTCACGGACTGGCAGCACTCGGGCGCTTCGGTGATGGAAGTGAGTCACCGCAGTGCGCCATTCGTGGCCGTCGCCGAGGAGGCCGAGCGGCTGCTGCGCGAGCTGCTCGCCGTACCCGAGCATTACGCGGTGCTTTTCCTCCAGGGAGGGGCGACCGGGCAGTTCGCCGCGATCGCACTCAACCTCGCGCGCACGGATTCCACGGTCGACTACCTGAATACCGGCCATTGGTCGCAGAAGGCGATCGCCGAGGCCAGGCGACTCACGGGCACCGTCAACATCGTTGCGGACGAGGCGGGTTCGAACTACACGACGGTGCCCGCGCCCGAGGCGCTGCGCTTCACGCGCGGCGCGGCGTACGTGCACTACACGCCCAATGAAACGATCGGCGGGGTGGAGTTTCCCTACATCCCCGCGACCGATGGCGTGCCGCTCGTTGCCGACATGTCCTCGACGATCCTTTCGCGGCCGCTCGATGTGTCGAAGTTCGGGCTGATTTACGCTGGCGCGCAGAAGAATCTCGGACCTGCCGGACTCACGGTCGTGATCGTGCGCGAGGACCTGCTTGGGCGCGCGCGCCCGGGGACCCCTACCGTGTGGGACTACAAGGCAATGGCGGAGCAGGGCTCGATGCTCAATACACCGCCGACCTTCGCCTGGTACCTCGCGGGCCTCGTATTTCGCTGGCTGAAGCGACTGGGCGGGCTTGAGGTGATCGGGGCGCGCAATCGTGCCAAGGCGGAGCTCTTGTACCGCACGATCGACGAATCGGGTTTCTATAAAAACCCCATCGCGCGCAACTGTCGCTCGTGGATGAACGTTCCCTTCACACTCCCGCGCCCCGAGTTCGATGAGAAGTTCCTCGCCGCGGCAGCCGCGGAGGGACTCACGAATCTGCGCGGCCACCGCGCGGTGGGCGGTATGCG
>DASPTE010000133.1:0-5930 GCA_035623585.1 Steroidobacteraceae bacterium
ATTGCTTCTTCAATGTGCCACGTTGCGCGCGCCGCGCCTCCCGGATACGAGGCGTGAGCGGGCAGGGGGAGAGTCGGGACCGCCGCGCGAGCGGTGCGAAAATCGAGCAGCAGCGGAACGATCGGGTGGGCGTAGGGAGTCGCCGAAAGTTCGCAGCGTCCGCGCTCGGCAAGCTGGCGATAGCGCGGCAGGAGCCCCTCGATAAGCGCACCGATCAGCGCGAGGAGCTCGCGCCGCTGCGTCGGGCTGAACTCCCTGCCGCGCTCGGTGAGCCTTGCGACGAGCGGCTCGGTGCGACGCACGGTCTCTCCGAGCCAGGCGAGGTGATGCCAGACGGCGAGATCGTGGAGGAACTGGTCGGAGGCGTACGCGATGCGCTCGGGCGTACCGAGCGTCTCGGCGATGGTGGCAAGTTCGAGATAGGGGCCGAAGCGCTCGATCATCTGCTGGCGCTGGGCGCGCAGGCAGGCGCGCAGCAACTCGAGCCGTGCACCGGGCTCGGCCGGCACGCGATCGGGTCCGAGGAGCGCGAGCACGGGGTCGGGAAGCGCCGTGCCGTTCTTGAGATGCTCGCCGATGCGGCGCCCGATGTCCTCGAGCTGCTCGATGAGGAGCGGGGTGAAGTTGATCACCGCGCGCGCCTTATCGTTCTCCTCGAGGTGCGCCGCCATGTCGGTGTAGTCCTTGATGGCGTGCAGGTACGTCCAGGGGAGCGTGTACTGGCCGGTGAGCGCATCGCGGTACTGCGGCTGATGCATGTGCCAGAGCAGCACCACCGGCAGGCGGGGCACGGCGCTCATTTGCGAGCGCGCAGCATGTCGGCGGTAACCAGGACGACGCCCTTTTCGGTGACGTGGAAGCGATGTTGGTCCGCGCCGCGATCGACGCCGATGTTCGTGCCGTCGGGAATCTCGCAGGCCTCATCGACGATGGCGCCGTTGATTACGCAGCCGCGGCCGATCTCCGCATGCGGCAGAATCACCGAGCGGTGGATGCTGGTGCGCTCCTCGACGCGCACGTCGGAGAAAAGCAGCGACTCGCGCACGATGGCGCCCGAGATGATACAGCCACCCGACACCATGGAATTGATCGCCGTGCCGCGCCGCCCGTCTTCGTCGAGGATGAACTTCGCCGGCGGCTGCTGCACCTGGTAGGTCCAGATCGGCCAGTCCTCGTCGTAGATGTTGAGCTCGGGACGCACGTGCACGAGCTCGATGTTGGCGTCGTAATAGGCATCGATCGTGCCGACATCGCGCCAGTAGCTTTGGGCGCGGGTCTTCACATCCTGGAAGGGGTAGGCGAACACCTGCCGCGCGCCGATGGCCTCCGGAATGATGTTCCTGCCGAAATCGTGTGAGGAGGCTTCGTTGGCGGCGTCCGCAGCAAGGAGCGTTTCGAGAAGCGCGGTGTTGAAGACGTAAATACCCATGGAGGCGAGGATCGTGTCCGGTCGTCCGGGCAGGGTATCGGGAACCTCCGGTTTCTCGGCGAAGCGCGTGACGCGGTTCCACTCGGTCGCGGTCAGTACGCCGTAGTTGCGAGCTTCGCGAGCTGCGACCTCGACGACCCCGACCGTGATATCGGCGCCCTTCTCCACGTGGTAGGCGATCATCGGCCCGTAATCCATCTTGTAGATGTGATCGCCCGCCAGCACGAGCACGTGCTTGGGGCGATGGGAGACGATCAGCTCGAGGTTCTGGTGCACCGCGTCGGCGGTGCCGCGGTACCAGAGGGGTCCGAGCTGTTGCTGCGCCGGGACCACTTCGATGAACTCGCTGAACTCGCCCCGCAGGTAGCTCCAGCCGTTTTGCACGTGCTGGATGAGCGACTGCGCCTTGTATTGGGTGAGTATCGAGATCTGGCGGATGCCCGAGTTCACGCAGTTCGAGAGCACGAAATCGATGATGCGGAACTTGCCGCCAAAAGGCGTTGCGGGCTTACAGCGGTGCTCGGTGAGATCGCGCAGTCGCTCCCCGCGTCCCCCGGCCATGATGACCGCGAGCGTGCCGCCCGTCAGACGGCTCACATAGCGTCCGGAGGAGGCGCGGGCGGGCTGGCGGGCCATGCAAGCTACTACAGCGCAACGCGGCGCGTCAGCGCAACCGCCCCGATATGCGGCGCCTCACAGCCATTTCATGAGCCCGAGCTCGTAAGGGTGTGAGAGCAACTCATGGAAGGGGTAGATGCGGATCTCGGTGCGGAACTGACCGCACTCGGGCGGCTCGACATCGAGCGCATAGATCACCGCCCCGTCCGGCTCGTGCTCGTCCGTGGCCGCGAAGAGGGCGCTCCAGATCCCGCTGCGCGGGGGCTGCTCATAGGAGGAGAGCGGGGGCGGCGACAGATCCGCTTCGGGCAGAAGTCGCCGCGCGATGTACTCGATGCGCACATCCGCGGGCGCGAGGCCGTTGAGACCCCCCGCGACGCGCAGCCGCAGACGCTCGCCCCGCGGCAGATCGCGCGTCGAATCGCTCAGAAGCCTAAGACTCACCTTCGGCCACGCCGCGCGCACCCGCTGCTTCCAGTCGGCCAGCGTGCGTGCGCCGGTGAAGCTATCGGCGCTGAGCCTTTGGTACTGCGCGGCCGAGGGGCGGTAGAGCCCCTGGGTGTAATCGAAGAGCACGCGGCGCATGTTGAAGCGCGGAATCACGCTCATCATCGCGCGCTTGCTGCGCTTCACCCACGCGGTCGGGGTGTCGCTCTCGTCGCGTGCGTAGTAAAGGGGCACGACCTCCTCCTCGAGCGCACCGAGGAGCAGTTCCGCCTCAAGGGTGTCGCGGCGCTCGGGATCGGTGACGTTGGAGGGCGGAATACCCCAGCCGTTGTCCTGCATCCAGCCCTCCGCCCACCAACCATCGAGGATGCTCACGTTCAGCCGTCCGTTGATCGCGGCCTTCATGCCCGAGGTACCCGAGGCCTCAAGAGGGGCGATCGGGTTATTGAGCCAGACGTCGACGCCGGCGACGAGGCTGCGGGCGAGCTGCAGGTCGTAGTCTTCGAGAAAGATGACGCGGCCTGCGAAATCCTGGCTCGTCATGAGCTGGCGGATCTCGCGCAGCACCCCTTTGCCCGGCTCATCCGCCGGGTGCGCCTTGCCGGCGAAAAGCAGCACCACCGGATGCTCGCCGTCGTGCACGAGCCGCGAGAGCCGCGCCCGATCGCGCAGGAGGAGCGTCGCGCGCTTGTAGGTCGCGAAGCGCCGTGCAAAGCCGAGCGTCAGTACGTCGGGGCGCTGCGGATCGAGGTAACGAATGACGTGCCGCAGCTGCGCGGGTGAGAGCCCCTTGCGCTGGTACTCGCGCTGCAGCCGCTCGCGCACGCTGGCAAGCATGCGCGCCTTCACATCCTGCGCGGTGGCCCAGTAACGCTCATCGGGGATGCGATCGAGCGCGTACCAGTAATCGACATCCCGCAGCCGGTCGCGCCACTCGCGCCCGAGTTCGCGATCGAAGAACTCCATCCAGCGCTGGTGCAGGAAGGTCGGCACGTGCACGCCATTCGTCACGAAGCCGATCGGGTTGTCCTCGGGCCGCACCTCCGGCCACTGATCAGCGAGGAGCCGTGCGGAAACCGCGCTGTGGATGCGGCTCACGCCGTTGACGTGACGTGAACCGTTGAGCGCGAGGCGCGTCATGTTGAAAAGGCCGGGCGCACCCGGGGCACGACCGAGCTCGAGAAAGCGCTCGATCGGAAGTCCCATCTCGCGGATGAAGCTCTCGAAGTGCGCGACGATGAGATCGAGGCTGAACGCGTCGTGCCCCGCGGCGACCGGGGTGTGAGTGGTGAACACACACTCGGCGGCCACCGCTTCGAGCGCTGCGGAGAAGGGCAACCCGGCCGCGAGCTGCTCGCGCAGGAGCTCGAGGATCAGGAACGCGGCGTGCCCCTCGTTGAGATGCCACACCGCCGGCGCCACGCCGAGCGCGCGCAACGTGCGCACGCCGCCGATGCCGAGGATCATCTCCTGGCGCACGCGCGTCGACTCATCGCCCCCGTAGAGGCGGTGCGTGATGTCGCGATCGGACGGGGCGTTCTCCGCGCAGTTGGTATCGAGGAGGTACACCGCGACGCGTCCCACCTGCGCTTTCCAAAGACGCGCAACCACATCGCGGCTCGCGATGCGCACGCTCACCTTGAGCCAGTCAGAGCCGCTCGCATCGCGGACCGGCTCGACCGGCAGATCGCGCGGGTCGCGCTCGAGGTACTCGGCCTGCTGGACGCCATCGTTGTCGACGGTCTGGGTGAAGTAGCCCTGCTCGTAAAGGAGCCCGACCGCGACGAAGTTCGCGCGCTCATCGCTCGCCGCCTTGCAGTAATCGCCGGCGAGCACGCCGAGGCCCCCGGAATAGATCGGGAAACTTTCGTGAAAGCCGTACTCCGCGCAGAAGTAGCCGACGAGCGGCTCGCTGCGGTCGGGTGCGCCTGGGCGCAGGTATGCCTCGAGTGTCTCGAGAGCCTGGTGGTAACGGGCGACGTAGGCCTCATCGCGCGCCGCGCGCTCGAGGTTCGTCTGATTGACACAGCGGAGCATCAGGCGCGGATTGCCGTTCGTCTGCTTCCACAGCGACGGATCAAGATCCTCGAAGAGTGCGCGGGTCGGGCGGTGCCAGCTGAAGAAGAGGTTTCCGGCGAGTTCCGGGAGCCGCGCAAGCGTCGAAGGAATGACCGGCGTGACTTCGAGGAGCGGGTTTCTCATTCTTCCCTTTCGGACAAACCGGCGGCGAAGTCTATCAGCCCCTCAACCGCCCGCCCGCGAGGGGATTGGCCGCGCTGGGTCCAGCAAGTGTCAGCTCCTCAGTGCTGACTAATACTAGTTGATCAATAGTACTATAAAGTAAATAATACTAGCCAATGGATGATAGCCAGCCGCGCAAGTTCCAGAAAGATCTCAATGCAGGACTTGTCGCTCTCGTGCTTCTCGCCGTGCTCGAGCGCAGCAGCGAAGATCTCTACGGCTACGAGATCGCCAAGCGCCTGCAGCGGGCGAACGAGGGCGAAGCCCTCTTCAAAGAAGGCACGATCTATCCGGTACTGCGCAGCCTCGCCGCGGGCGGACTCCTCACGAGCCGCGTCGTCCCCTCCTACGCGGGTCCGCCGCGCCGCTACTACCGCATCACCGAAGAAGGCCGGGCGATGCTCGAGCTGTGGCGCGGGATGTGGCGGCAGACGCGTGACTTCGTCGATCGCTTCACCGAAGGAACCGACCAATGAGTGCGAACGCTCCCCGCTCGATCGATGAGTACCTGAAACAGCTGCGCGCGGCGCTCGAGGGCGAGGATGCGGCGCTCATCCAGGATGCGCTCTACGACGCCGAGGAGTACCTGCGCGCAGAGGTCGCCGCCCATCCGGGGAAGTCCGAGGCCGATGTGCTCGAGCTCATCGCGAGCACCTACGGGGCGCCCGACGAGGTTGCAGCCGCCTATCGCGACACCGAAGTCAAAGTGAAGGCCGCACTCAAGACCCCGGGGCCACCGCCCGCTGCAGCCGGCGAGGCGAGCCCCATTCGTCGCTTCTTCAGCGTATATCTCGATCCGCGCGCCTACACCTCGCTCTTTTACCTCCTGCTCTCGGGCGTGACCGGCGTATTCTATTTCACGTTCGTGGTGACGGGCGTGTCGCTCTCTTTGGGACTGGCCGTGCTCGTCATCGGTATACCGTTCTTCCTCGCCTTCATCGCCATGGCGCGAGTGATCGCGCTTGGCGAGGGGCGGCTCCTCGAAGCGACGACCGGTGAGCGCATGCCGCGCCGTCCCGTACACCCAGGGCCGCCCGCGGGCTGGTGGCAGAGAATCGGCGAGATGCTCAAGGACGTGCGCACCTGGACGACGCTGCTGTACCTGCTCGTCATGCTGCCGCTCGGCATCATCTACTTCATCGTCGCCGCGACCGGGCTCGGGATCGGCCTGCGCTGTGCGCTCTCCCCCCTGATC
>DASPTE010000007.1:0-40959 GCA_035623585.1 Steroidobacteraceae bacterium
GCGTCATGCTGTTATTTAGCGGAGCTGGAACTTGACCTTGAAATCAAAACAGGACTCGTCAACCGGCTTGCCGTCGGTGCCGGTCCCGGGGGCGTAATGGCCCTGCCCGGCCTTGGCGAGATTGATCGCGCCATCATCCAATCGCGAGCTGCCGGAGGTTTGCTTGATTGAGGGCGTGCCCGCGGTGAGTTTCCCCTGCGCGTTCACGCACACGTGCACGACCGGTGAGCCTTCCTCGCCGAGGCGCTTGGATGCCGGCGGATAGTAGTCGTCGGAGTTCGGGAAGCCCTTGAGGAGGATGTGTGCGGCGGCTGCGGCCACCGCTGCCTTCGCGACCGCGACCGGGGCTTTGGTCACTACTGCGGTAATCGCAGTCGTCTGCGAAGTCTCTTGCGGCAGGTCGATCGTCACCTCGGGAGGCGGCACTTCGACGGGGGGTTTCTCGAAGGTCGGTGGCGGTGGCGGTGGCGGCTCGGCCTTCTTGGTTTCCTCCTGCACGATCTCGGTCTGAATCGGCGGCGCGATCACTTCCATTGCGCGCCGTGCCAGTCCCGTCGCGAGCGCCCAGGCGATGAACACGTGGAGCGCGATGATCGCGGCCAGCACGATCGTGCGGCGGGTCATGAATTGGGAGTCGTGTGCAGTGATATCCATGTGCGAATCGCGACTGCTGTTATTCTCAAAACACCGGACGACTGCGGAGTGGTAGCGGCGTTGCGCCTGCTTCGCTGCCCCCGAGTAACCCGGACCCCGGCCGGACGGCTTACATCATACCGACCGACGCATCTTTATACTGGCCCTTGCACCTTTGGTCGGCATTCTGCCGATGGCGCGGGCAATTGTTAAGAATCCCCCCGGTCTAATCGCAGCGTGCGCGCAGCGACGAATGCTGCCGCGAACTGTACCGGCTGCCCTCGGGACTGACAACTGCAACGGCGGTAAAGAATGGCGCCGACAGGCCTGTATCGGCTCAGGTCACGGCTCCCGCGGACGCGCTCCCGACCACACGTGCGTAGCGGGCGAGCACTCCGGTGCGCGCATAGGGCTTGGGCGGCTTCCAGGCGGCGCGGCGGCGACGCAGCTCCGCGGCCGCAAGCACGACGCGCAGCTCGCGCTTGAGGGCATCGATCTCGATCCGGTCCCCGTTGCGCAGGAGGCCGATCGGGCCACCAACTGCCGCCTCCGGAGAGACATGCCCGACCACAAATCCATGACTGCCGCCGGAAAAACGGCCATCGGTAATCAAGGCCACCTCCCCGCCAAGGCCACGCCCGCTCAGGGCACTCGTCGGACTGAGCATCTCGCGCATCCCCGGTCCCCCACGCGGACCCTCGTTGCGGATCACGACGACATCGCCCGCGCGCACCCGACCCGCGAGGATCGCCGCGGTCGCCCGCTCCTCGCCCTCGAAGACCCGCGCGCGGCCCGCGAAACGCTCGCCCTCAAGTCCCGTGATCTTCGCCACCGCCCCCTCGGGGGCGAGATTCCCGTAGAGCACCACGAGATGGCTGTCCTTCTTTATTGGGTTCGAGATTGGACGGACAATATCCTGTCCACTCATGTATATAGGAACATTTTCGAGATTTTGCTTGAGCGTCCTTCCCGTGACCGTAAGACAGTCGGGATGCAAAAGCCCCGCCTCGAGCAACATGCGCATGAGCGGTTGGATGCCGCCGATCGCGATGAGCTCGGACATGAGGTAGCGGCCGCTCGGTTTCAGATCCGCAAGCACGGGCGCGCGCTTGCCGATGCGCGTGAAGTCATCGAGCGTGAGGCGCACCTGTGCATCGTGGGCGATCGCAAGCAGGTGCAGCACGGCATTGGTCGAGCCGCCGAGCGCGATCACGACGGTGATGGCGTTCTCGAACGCGCGCCGGGTGAGAATGTCGCGCGGCTTCAAGCCCTCTTTCACCATGCGCACGATGGCTTCGCCCGCGCGCTCGCAGTCGCTGCGCTTCGCCTCACCCACCGCCTCCTGCGCCGAGCTCCCCGGTAAGGACAAGCCCAAGGCTTCGATGGCCGATGCCATGGTGTTAGCGGTGTACATGCCCCCGCAGCTTCCTGGGCCCGGGATCGCGGTGCGCTCGATCTCGAGCAGCGCGTCGTCGGTGATCTTTCCGGCCGCACGGGCCCCGACCGCCTCGAACACGGACACGATGTCGCGGCGATTGACGCCCGGGCGGATCGTTCCGCCATATACAAAGACGCCGGGCCGATTGAGCCGCGCCATCGCCATCGCGCAGCCCGGCATGTTCTTGTCACAGCCGCCGATGGCGACGATGCCATCAAAGCCCGCGGCTCCGGCGACCGTCTCGATCGAATCCGCGATGAGCTCGCGCGAGACGAGCGAATAGCGCATCCCGGGCGTACCCATCGAGATGCCGTCGGAGACGGTGATGGTGTTGAAGAGCACGCTCTTGCCGCCGGCGGCATCGACCCCGGTGCAGGCGCTGCGGGCGAGCTCGCCGATATGCATATTGCAGGGGGTGACATTGCCCCAGGTGGAGGCGACGCCGATCTGCGGCCGCTCGAAGTCCCCTTCGCCAAAGCCGACCGCGCGCAGCATCGCGCGCGCGGGCGCCTGCTTGAGCCCGTCCATCACGATGCGCGAGTGCTCGCGCGGGTCGATCTTCTTGCTCATGCTTGCTTCTTCACCTCACGCCTCGTGCGCGAGAGCCACGCTCCGGCGCATGCGGTTAAAGCCGAGCGTGCCGGCCGCTGTCATCGCGAGCGGGAGGAGGAGTGCGAACTCCCCGGCCCCGCGGTGCAATCTCTCGAGCCCCATGTAGGCGAGTACGCCGATCGGGGGCGCCACTCCGCCGCGCAGCCCCGTGAGCGTCACGTGCACGCCCATGTAGTGCTGCGCGCGTCCGAGCGAGGCAAAGTCGTTGTGGCCGAGATTCCAGCCTAGATTAGCACCCGCCGAGGCCGCTCCAAGGAGCACCGCACCCACCCAAAGGAGCGCACGCACCCCCGTGAAGACCCCAAGACACATCGCCGCGATCGCAAACACGATCGCCCATCCCTGTCGCGATCGATAGCGCACGATGTGCGAGCCATCGAAGAGACGCGCCCACCAGGGCATGAAGAGCGGCTGGGTGATGAGCGGCACGACCGCAAGAAGCGCGATCTGCTCGGCGCTCGAGAGCTTGAGCTGCTCGCTGAAGATGAGCACGAGCTGCGCGGTCATCATGAGATTGCCGGCCCCGAAAACGCCCATCCATAGCATGTACTCGCGGTACGTCCGATCCTCACCGAGGATCCGCGTCAGCATCCTCAGGCTGAAGGGTTCGCTGCGCGCCTCGCTCGCGCTCTCGGCGGCGAGGAGCTGAAACTCGCGCCGCACGCGCACTTCGCTATAGAGCCACGCCCCGGCGAGCCCGGCGAGCGCCCCGCCGCCGTAGAGCCAGCGGGCATCGAGGGCGTGCGCCTCGAGCACCCAGCCGACGAGCGCCGCCGAGATCGCGACCGCGACCGAACTCACGATCACGATGCGCCCGGTGATGCGCGCCAGCACGTTGCGCGGGTAGTTCGCGCTCCAGATAGCGGCACGCACCGTGAGCACCCCGGCCCACAGCACCCGCGCGGTGATCACCGAGAGCACGGTGAGGACGAGTCCGCCCGCGGCGCGCGAGGCGAACGACACGAGCCCGACCGAGAGCGCAAAGAGCGTCTGCAGGATGACCATGAGGCGTACGCGGGCACGCCCGTGCGCAAGGTTTGCCCAGACGAAACTCAGGACGTTGGAAAACGCGGGCGCCCCACTCACGAGCCCGACGGCGACATTCACCGCGAAGACCGAGGCGACCCCGGCGAAGTGCTGCTTCACGAGCACCGCGGCGGTGGCCCCCTCGACGAGCCCGAGCGCAAGTCCGAGCAGTGCCCAGGGGAGAATTTCCCGGCGGAAGATCCCTTCCGCGAGCGGGCTCGGTCTGGCAGGGGGGCGGCGGGGCACGGAAGCGGAGCTTAATCGCACGCCACGCACTCTGGACAGCGCAGTTTGACAAGCAGGAGAGCCTTGTGCTCACATCCCGCCCATCAGGTTTTGTCCGCACCATGACAAATCAGGCAGCAACGACCCCGGGCCGCGCACCGATCGAGCGTGCGTCGCTGTCGCTGCTGCTCGTTCTGCCCTCCCTCCTCCTCCCCCTTAGCGGGAGTGAGCGGTGCGGGGCACTCGCGGACGCCTGAGAACCCACTAAGGCACGAGCGAGAGAGACAAGAGGAACCCCGCACCGGCGAAGCCGCTGCGGGGTTTTTTGTGCGCGCCAAAGCGGCGCGCCAAGCAAGCGTAAGGAGCGAGTGAGATGAAGCTGTATTCGCAGAAAGACGTCGACCGCCGAGCGCTCAAGGGCGCGCGCATTGCCATCCTTGGCTACGGCAGCCAGGGGCGCGCCCATGCGCTCAACCTCAAGGACTCGGGCTTCGACGTCGTGGTCGGGGTCCGTAAGGGCGGCAGCGGCTGGCAGAAGGCGCGCCGCGACAAACTCGCGGTGAAGGAACCCGCAGAGGCGGTCGCGGGGGCCGATCTGGTCGCCATACTCGTGCCCGATCCCGTGCAGAAGGAGTTCTACGCAAGCATCAAGGGGGCGATCAAGAAGGGAGCCACGCTCCTTTTCGCACACGGCTTCAACGTCCATTTCCGCCAGATCCGCCCGCGCAAGGATCTCGATGTCGTGCTGATCGCCCCGAAGGGGCCGGGCGATCTCGTGCGGCGCCAGTACGAGCAGGGACGCGGCGTGCCCTGTCTGCTCGCCGTTGCGCAGGATGCAAGCGGCAGCGCCCACGCGCGCGCCCTCGCTTACGCCCACGGCATCGGCGGTACGCGCGGCGGGGTGCTCGAGACCACCTTCGCCGAGGAGACCGAGACCGATCTCTTTGGCGAGCAGGCGGTACTTTGCGGCGGCTGCACCGAGCTCGTCGTGAAGGGGTTTGAAACGCTCGTGGAAGCGGGCTATCAGCCCGAGGTCGCCTACTACGAGTGCCTCCACGAACTCAAACTCATCGTCGACCTTCTGCACGAGGGCGGGCTCGCCAAGATGCACCAGTTCGTGAGCGAGACCGCGAAATACGGCGACCTCACCCGCGGGCCGCGCATCGTCAACGAGCGCGTCAAGAAGGAGATGCGCAAGGTCCTCAAGGAAGTGCAGAACGGCAAGTTCGCACGGCAGTGGATTCGCGAGAACCAGGAAGGCCGTACGAACTACCAGCGGCTCCTCAACGAAGACCTCGAGCGGCAGATCGAGAAGGTGGGCGCGGCGCTGCGCGCGCGCATGCCCTGGCTCAATGAGAAGCGCCCCGCGCAAAGCGCACGCCCGAGCGCGAAGCGCACGCCCCGCAAGACCCGACCGAAGGAAACGAGCTATGAGCGTTCATCCCGACCGCGTCCTCATATTTGACACGACGCTGCGCGATGGCGAGCAGTCGCCCGGCTGCAGCATGACGCGGCCGGAGAAGCTGCGCGTCGCGCGCGCGCTCGCCGAGCTGGGCGTGGACGTGATCGAGGCGGGCTTCCCCGCCGCCTCGCGCGGGGACTTCGAGAGCGTGCAGGCAGTGGCGCGCGAGATCGAGGGCCCGGTCGTCTGCGGGCTCGCGCGCTGTAGTCCCGAGGACATCGAGCTCTGCGCCCAGGCGCTCGCCCCGGCGGCCCGCCGGCGTCTGCACGTCTTCCTCGCCACGAGCGCGATTCACCGTCAGCACAAACTCAACATGGCGCAGGAGGAGATCCTGCGGCTTGCGGCCGCGGGCGTGGCGCGCGCACGCGAGCACTGCGACGACGTCGAGTTCTCCCCCGAGGACGCCTCGCGCACCGAGCTCGAATTCCTCGCGCAGGTGGTGGAGGTGGCGATCGCCTCGGGGGCGACGACGGTCAATATCCCTGACACCGTCGGTTACACCGTGCCCGATGAGTTCGCGGAGCTCTTCCGTTATCTGCGCAAGAACGTGCGCGGGATCGAGAGCGTGCGGCTCTCGGTGCACTGTCACGACGATCTCGGCATGGCGGTCGCCAACAGTCTCACCGCGGTCGTCGCCGGCGCGCGCCAGATCGAGTGCACGATCAACGGCATCGGCGAGCGGGCCGGCAACTGCTCGCTCGAGGAGGTCGTGATGGCGCTCAAGACGCGTGCCGCGTTCTTCAACGTCACGACCGGCATCCACACCAACCGCCTCTATCCGACCTCGCGGCTCGTCTCGAGCATCACCGGCATGCCGATTCCGCGCAACAAGGCCGTGGTGGGCGAGAACGCCTTCGCGCACGAGAGCGGCATTCACCAGCACGGCATGCTCAAGCACTACTCGACGTACGAGATCCTGCGTCCCGAGGACGTCGGGCTCTCGCGCAGCCACCTCGTGCTCGGCAAGCATTCGGGCCGGCACGCATTCCGCGAGCGTGTCCAGGCGCTTGGCTTCGAGCTCGATGAGGCGGAGCTCAACCGGGTGTTCGAGGAGTTCAAGGCCCTTGCCGATAAGAAGAAGGAGCTCTTCGACGGTGACATCGAAGCGCTCGTGCTGCGGGCCGAGGGTTCGGCCGCCGGCCCCTGGACGCTCATCGAGCTGCTGACCGAAGCGCGCAGCGGCAGCGGCAACGGCGGCAGCGCCCGCGCGAGCGTCAAGCTCGCCCACAACGATGGCCGCCTGATCGAGCGCAGCGCGAACGGCGATGGTCCGGTGGACGCCGCGTTCAAGGCGATCGAGGGGGCGACCGGGATCACGGTCGTGCTGCGCAAGTTCGAGGTGCACGCGGTTTCCGAAGGCGAGGACGCGCAGGGCGAGACGCGCGTATACGTGGAGTACAATCGCAAGAGCTATCGCGGCGCGAGCGTCAGTACGAACATCGTCGAGTCCGCCACGCGGGCGTTTCTCGAGGTGATCAACAGGATTGAGCTGGCGCAGGCCGGGGTGCGCTCCTCGCGCGAGCGCGCCGCCGCCACCGAAGCTTAGGAGTCCCGATGCCCATCCCCGCCACGCAGTTCATCTGGTTCAACGGCAAGCTCGTGCCCTGGGAGAAAGCCACCGTGCACGTGCTCACGCACGCGCTGCACTACGGCTCGTCTGTCTTTGAAGGTATCCGCGCTTACGAGACCCCGCGTGGCGTGGCGATTTTCCGTCTGCGCGATCACACCCGGAGGCTCTTCGACTCGGCGAAGATCTACCGCATCACGATGCCCTACGGCCCCGAGCAGATTAACGATGCCTGCCGCGAGGTGATCGCCGTCAATTCGCTCAAGCGCGGCGCGTACCTGCGCCCCGTGGTGTTCCGCGGCTACGGCGAGATCGGGGTATGGCCGAAGAGCGACCCGCCGACCGATGTCGCCATCGCCGCCTGGGAGTGGGGCAAGTACCTCGCCGCCGAGAGCGCGGAAGCGGAAGCCTCGGGCGTCGATGTGTGCGTCTCTTCCTGGAATCGCGTGGCTCCGAACACGCTCCCGGCACTCGCCAAGGCGGGCGGCAACTATCTCTCCGGACAGCTGATCGCCGCGGAGGCGCGCCGGCTCGGCTTTGCCGAAGGCATCGCGCTCTCATCCGATGGCACGGTGAGCGAGGGCTCGGGGGAGAACTTGTTTCTGGTCAAGGACGGGGTGCTGCTCACGCCCGCCCTCGCCCACTCGATCCTCGGTGGGCTCACGCGCGATACCGTCATGCGTCTGGCGCGCGAGCGCGGGATCGAAGTGCGCGAGATCGCCATCCCGCGCGAACTCCTCTATCTCGCCGACGAGGCGTTCTTCACCGGAACCGCAGTCGAGATCGAACCGATCCGCTCGGTGGATCGGATCCCGGTCGGCAACGGCAAGCGCGGACCCGTCACCGAGACGCTGCAGAACGCTTTCTTTGGACTCTTCTCCGGGAAGACCGCGGATAAGTGGGGCTGGCTCGATCAGGTGGATATGTCGCCACGCAAGGTCGCGGCAGCGCGCTGAGCTCGTTTTCGGATCGGGATTCGATGGCGCGCACACCGCAAACCCTCTTCGACAAGGTGTGGCAGCGTCACGAGGTGTGCGCCGAGACCCCCTCCACCCCGGCGGTGCTCTACGTCGATCTGCACCTCACCCATGAGGTGACATCGCCACAGGCATTCGCGGTGCTGCGCGAGCGGGGTCTTCCGGTGCGACGCCCCGAGCGCACGCTCGCGACGGCCGATCATTCAACCCCGACCCACACGAGCCAGATATTCGGCGGCGCGCCGATCGCGATCGAGTCGGCGGCTCGCCAGGTGCGCGAGCTCGAACACAACTGCCGCGAGTTCGGCATTGAGCTTCTCGATCTCAAGCATGCCGAGCGGGGCATCGTCCACATCATCGGGCCTGAGCTCGGGCTCACGCAGCCCGGTCAGACCGTGGTCTGCGGCGACAGTCACACGAGCACCCACGGGGCGCTCGGCGCCCTCGCCTTTGGCATCGGCACGACCGAAGTCGGGCACGTGTTCGCGACGCAGTGTCTGCTGCAGAGAAAACCGCGCACGCTCGCCGTCAACGTACAAGGAGCGTTGCGCAAAGGCGTGACCGCGAAGGACCTGATCCTCGGCATCGTCGGGCGGCTCGGTGTCGATGGCGGCACCGGACACGTGATCGAGTACCGTGGGGAGACGATTCGCGCGCTCGACATGGAGCAGCGCATGACGATCTGCAACATGTCGATCGAGGCGGGTGCCCGCGCGGGCATGATCGCCCCGGATGAGACGACTTTCTCCTACCTCGAGGGGCGGCCGCGCGCCCCAAAGGGCGAGGCGTGGGAGCGAGCGCTCGAGGCGTGGCGGGAGCTGCCCTCGGATCGGGGTGCGCGATTCGACCGCGAGGTCGCGATTGATGCCGCCGCGCTCGAGCCGATGATCACTTATGGCACGAACCCCGGTATGGTGATGCCGATCGGCGGGCTGATTCCCGAACGGCCGGGCGATGCGGCGTTCGGCCGGGCGCTCGCTTACATGGGATTCGCCCCCGGCGCGCCGATCAAGGATCAGCCCGTCAACGTGGTATTCCTCGGCAGCTGCACGAACTCACGTCTCTCGGACCTGCGCAGCGCGGCGCAGCTCCTGCGCGGCCGGCGCATTGCGAAGGGACTCCGCATGCTCGTCGTCCCAGGTTCGCAAGAGGTCAAACGTCAGGCCGAAGCGGAAGGACTGGACCGCGTGTTCCTCGATGCTGGAGCCGAATGGCGCGAGTCGGGCTGCTCGATGTGTATCGGCATGAACGGCGATGTGGTCGCCCGCGGGGAGTACGCCGTCAGCACGAGCAACCGCAACTTCGAAGGTCGCCAGGGGCCGGGCGCCCGCACGCTGCTCGCGAGCCCACTCACTGCGGCAGCGTCCGCGGTGCGCGGGCGGGTCACTGACCCGCGCGAGCTGATCTGACCCACAGAGAGCAGCGAGCGTCATGGAACCCTTCATCGAGCTCACCGCGCGCACCGTCGTGCTGCCCTCCTCCAACATCGACACCGATCAGATCATTCCGGCGCGCTTTTTGACCACGACGACGCGCAAGGGGCTCGGCAAACACCTCTTCGCCGACTGGCGCTACGACCGCGAGGGCGCCCCGATTCCCACTTTCGTGCTCAACAAACCCGAGGCCGGGGGGTGCCGGATCCTCGTCGGCGGGCGCAATTTCGGCTGCGGCTCCTCGCGCGAACACGCCCCCTGGGCGCTTCTCGACTACGGTTTTCGCGCCGTCGTGAGCACGGAGATCGCCGACATCTTCACGAGCAACGCGCTCAAGAACGCACTCCTGCCGGTCGTCGTCGACGAGACGACCCACGGCTGGCTCGTTGCGAACCCTGGAGCCGAAATCACCCTCGACGTGCGCAAGAGGACGCTGACACTGCCAAGTGGCAAGAGCGTCAGCTTTCCCCTCGAACCCTTCGCGCAGCACTGCCTGCTCGGCGGGGTGGATGAGCTCGGCTACCTCCTCGGGCGTCGGAGCGATATCGACTCTTACGAGCGCGCCCTGTGAGGGCCGCGATTGCCGTACTCGCGGGCGATGGCATCGGCCCCGAGGTCATCACCGAGGGGCTGCGCTGCCTTGAAGCCATCGGCTCGCTCTTCGGACACGGCTTCACGCTCACGGAGCTTGCGTTCGGGGGCGATGCGATCGAGCGTTATGGCGACCCGCTCCCCGAGGCGACACTCAGCGCCTGCAGGGCCGCCGATGCCGTGCTGCTTGGCGCGATCGGCGGACCGAAGTGGTCGGCTCCCGATGCACGCGTCCGTCCCGAGGCGGGACTTTTGCGCCTGCGCAAAGAGCTCGGCACCTTCGCGAACCTAAGACCGGTCAAAGTGCTGCCCGCGCTCGCTGATGCATCCACGCTCAAGCGCGAGGTGATCGAGGGCGTCGACCTCATCTTCGTGCGCGAACTCACCGGCGGGATCTACTTCGGCGAGAAACACCGCGACGCCGAGCGCGCGAGCGATCTTTGCACCTACTCGGCCATCGAGATCGAGCGGATCGTACGGGTGGCGGCGCGGCTCGCCCGGGGGCGGCGCAGGAAGCTCACCTCGATCGACAAGTCCAACGTGCTCGAAACCTCGCGGCTCTGGCGCGAGGTGAGCGCGCGAGTCATCGCGCGCGAGTTCCCGGATGTCAGCCTCGAGCACATGCTGGTGGATGCCGCCGCGATGCATCTCATCCGCCGCCCGCGCGACTTTGACGTGCTCGTCACCGAGAACATGTTCGGCGACATCCTTACCGATGAGGCATCGATGCTGGCAGGCTCGCTCGGCCTCCTGCCCTCGGCATCGCTCGGTGCGGGCAAGAGCGGCATTTACGAGCCGATCCATGGCTCGGCGCCCGACATCGCCGGCCGCGGGATCGCCAATCCCTACGGCACGATCCTCTCGGTGGCGCTGCTTCTGCGCTACTCGCTCGAGTTGCCGAGCGAAGCCGACACGCTCGAGCGTGCGGTCAGTGCCGCCCTCGCAGCCGGAGCGCGCACGGTGGATATCGCCTCACCCGCAGAGCGCGCGGTGACGACCGAGGAGGCGGGCGCGGCGGTGCTCAGCAGGCTCGAGCGGCGGGGTTAGGCAGCCCTCGCCTGCGATGCCGTCCGTGAGGGTGCCGCTCGCCGATGCCGAGATCGAGTTCGATGATCTGGGTTCGGGCGCGCCGATTCTCCTGCTGCACGGTTTTCCGGCGACCCGGCAGCTGTGGAAGGACGTGGCCCCGAGGCTCGTCGAGGGAGGGTTTCGGGTGATCGTGCCCGATCTCCTCGGCTATGGCGCTTCCAGCATGCGGGAAGGCGCTCGCGCCGACATGGCGAGCCAGGCGTGCTGGCTGTGGGCGCTGCTCGATCGGCTCCAAATCGAGCGGACGGTGATCGTGGCACACGATGTCGGCTCGGCGGCCGCGCAGCTCATGGTGAATGCATCGCCGGATCGGGTGCGCGGCCTGATCGTTCTCGACGGTGTCTACGCGGGCGAGTGGGCGATGGATGCCATCGAGAGCATCCGCGCCTGGGCGCACGCCGATGCGCACCGGCTCGCTCCGGTATTGGCGCGGCGATTGGGGAAATCCGCCTCGATGCGCGAGATGCTCGCGGCGTACGAAGGACAAGCTGGCGGGCTCCGGCTCATCCGGGCGGCCCGCGACCTCGATCCCAAGCAGACGATGAAGATCAGCGAGGGGTTGCGAGCGAGCGGCGTGCGCGCGCTCGTACTTTGGGGACGCGATGACCGATACCTCGCTGTCGATACGGTCGCGCGCCCGCTCGCGGAGCTCTTGAACGCGCCGCTCGTGCTTCTCCCGGGAGGGCATTTCACGCCGCTCGATTGCCCGCACGAGGTGAGCGCGCAGGTCCTCGACTTCGTGGCCAGGCTTCCCTGATTCGGCCGCAACCGACTCTGACTTAGGGCACGGCCACTCGCGCGATGGCCGGTCGGCGTTCGGGCAGCACCCGCGCGGCGCGCTCGAGCGCACGCGCGAGATCCTCGCGCAGGTCCTCGAGCGCTTCGATCCCAACCGAAAGCCGGATAAGTCCATCGGTGAGTCCGGCACGCCGGCGCGCCTCAGGATCCATCGCCGCGTGAGTCATGGTGGCCGGATGCGCCACGAGGCTTTCGACGCCGCCGAGCGATTCCGCGAGCGAGAAGCACTCGAGTTTGTCGACGAACTCGCGCACGGCCTCGTGTCCGCCGGCGAGCTCGAGCGTGACGACCGCACCGAAGCCGCGCTGCTGGCGCCTCGCGATGGCGTGGCCGGGGTGCTTCGCGAGTCCCGGATACCAAACACGCTGCACGTTCGGCTGCTCCTCGAGCCAGTGGGCGAGCGCGAGCGCGTTGCGTCCGTGCTGCTCGAGGCGCGCGTGCAGCGTGCGCAGGCCGCGAAGCGTGAGGTAGCTGTCGAAGGGTGCACCGGTGAGGCCGAGGCAATTGGCCCACCAGCTGAGGGGTTCGCCGAGCGCGCTGTCGCGCGCAACGACTGCCCCACCGACGACATCGCTGTGGCCATTCAGGTACTTCGTGGTCGAGTGCACGACGAGGTCCGCGCCGAGCACGAGCGGTTGCTGCCACGCTGGCGAGAGGAAGGTGTTGTCGACGACGACGAGGGCGCCGGCCGCATGCCCGAGCGCGGTCACCTCGGCAATGTCCGTGATGCGCAGTAGCGGGTTGCTCGGCGTCTCGATCCAAACCAAAGCCGCGGGTCGCGCGAGTGCCTCGCGCACCGCGCGCTCATCGCCGAAGTCGATGAACTCGACCTGCCGCTCCCCGCGACGACGCCACGCGTCGAAGAGCCGGTAGGTTCCCCCGTAGCAATCGTGCGGCGCGACGATGCGACCGCCAGCGGGGACGAGGTAGCCGACGAGTGTCACCGCGGCCATGCCGCTTGCGGTCACCACGGCGGCGCTCCCTTGCTCGAGCTCCGCGAGCGCCTCAGCGAGGAGGTCGCGTGTTGGGTTGCCCGAGCGCGTGTAGTCGTATGCGCGCTTCTCGCCGAAGCCGCGGAACGCAAATGTCGCCGTCAGGTGAATGGGGGGTACGACACAGCCGGTGGCGTCGTCGCACTCGATGCCGGCGCGCACGGTCTGCGTGATCTGACTCGGTGCGCTGTTAGCTGCCGCACGTGGGGTCAGAGAACTCCGTATCTTGCTCATCAGTTTGCTCCGCTATCAGGGCACCAGCTCATCGGGTTCCTGCGGAGCGGGTCTGCCGAGGACCGGCGGACCTTGTCGCGTCCATCCCGCAAGCTGCACCTTGGCAGTCGACGGGCCACGCTGACCGCTCATCTGTAGACAGCGCGCCTCTCGCGCGTTGTCGCAGGAGTTGGCACCTTTCCAGGTTGGTTAAGCCTGGCGGTTGCCCCGGCGTCTAAGGGCCTATCCCTCAGCCGGTCTCGATGAGTAAAGCGGAGTTTAGGGGGGCATCGCCGTATGCGCAAGTTCGCGCTCACGCGGGTTAACAAAGCGCCCTCGAGGGGCCGTTCCCCTCCTCATGACCCGAGCGCTGCGTGCGCAGTACGGCTCAGTGTGGCGCGAAGCTCGCCGCGCGCCGCTCGGCATCTGCCGCTTCCTGATTGCGCCCGCGCACCCGAAGTGAATCGGCGATCAATCGCCAGGCGGAGGCCTGCGCGGAGGCGTCGCCGCTTGCGAGCGCCAGCGCCTTGCGTCCCATCGCATCCGCCTGCGCGGCGTTGTTCTCCTGAAGCTGCAACCGCCCGAGCTCAATCCAAAGAAGTGGGTTATCGGGTTCGATGCGCAGCGCCCGCTCGAGTGTCGCCCCGGCCTGTGCGGTGTCGCCGCCCTTCGCCTGGGTGTGCGATTGGGCGACGAGCGCACTCGCTGCCGGACCGAGTTGAAACTGATGATGTGGCGGTGGTGCGGGCGCTGGTGGCGCAGGCGTTGGCGCTGCGGGAATTTCGGGCGATGGGCGGGCTGTGCCCGAGGGCGTTTCGGCAGTTTGCGCGCCGCCCGCGGCGGTGGGCGTTGCCGGCGCGCGAAACACGGAGCAAGCGCTCAAGCCCAGCGCGAGTATCACGACGGGCAGCGCGGATCTCGCCAACGACACCATCAGTGCACCAGGCTCCCGGGGGGCTGCGCCGCGCGCTCAGCGCCGATCCTCACGGGGCTCGCCTCCTCCGGGAGGCCGCAGCCGCGCTTCGCAGGTATCGGCGCATCCGCGGGCACGGCCACCTCAACAATGTCACTCGCGCAGGCTGGAACCGCCCGCAGTCCCGTCAGGTACTCGATGTGCACCTCGGCGATACCGTCGGGGATCGGTGCGCTCCACGAGCGCGTCCCGAGGCCGGACATGATACGGGCCCACACAGGCAGTGCACCCGAAGCGCCGGTGAATCCGGTCGGGTCGTTGTTGTCGTAGCCGACCCAGACGACCGCGAGGTGCGCCCCCGAGAAACCGGCGAACCAACTGTCGCGATAATCGGATGAGGTGCCGGACTTCCCGGCGACCACGAGGCTCTGCGGCAGGATCGCTCGCGCGGGGCGACCCGTGCCTCGCTCCATCACTTCGATCAGCATGCGGTCGAGCTCATAGACCGCTTCGGGGGAGGCCACCGGTGTCACCTCAAGCGGGAAGGCCTTGAGCGGCTTGCCATCGGCGCTGATTACGGCGCGCACGGCACGCAGCGGATTTTTGAAGCCGCCGTTGGCGAGTCCATTGAAGAGCTGTGCCGCCTCCAGCGGGGTGAGATTGACCGCGCCGAGAAGCATCGCTGGCACCTGCGCCGGGGGCTGCTCAAGTCCAAAGCGTGCGAGTGTCTCGGAGATCCGGGGCAGACCCACCTCCATCCCGACGCCTACCGTCGCAAGGTTCAGCGATTCGGCGAGTGCGCGCACGACCGGCACCGGGCCGTAGGTCTGGCGTGTGAAGTTCTCCGGGCGCCAGTGCTGGCCGTTCGCGAGCTTGAGGTCGATCGGAGCGTCGTCGATTATGGTCGCGGCGTTGTAGCGGCCGCTCTCGAGCGCGGTGAGATAGATGAAGGGTTTGACGAGCGATCCCATCGAGCGGCGCGCATCGAGCGCACGGTCGAAGCCGTCGTAGCCGACGTTGCGGCCGCCGACGATCGCGATCACCTCCCCGCTCGGGGGTGTGGTGACGACGACCGCGCCTTCGAGAGCGGAATTCGGGTGTTTCTTGAGCCGATCGAGCCGCGCGAGTTCCTGCTCGAGAGCATGTTCGGCCTCCTCCTGGGCGCGCGGATCGAGGCTCGTGTAGATGCGCAGGCCCGCCTCGGTGAGGTCCTCGTCGTGATAATCGCGCCGCAGCGTACGGCGCACGAAGTCGAGGTACGCGGGGTAGTAGGTGCCCGAGGGTCTTGGCGTGACCCCAAGCGGTCGCTGCGCGGCCGCGTAGGCCTCCTCGGCCTTCACGATCTTCTGCTCCGACATCACCTTGAGCACGAGATCCCGACGCTCGCGCGCGCGCTCCGGGTGGCGGCGCGGATCGTAGTAGGAGGGGCCGCGGACGATCGCGACGAGGAGCGCGATCTCCGAGAGGTCGAGCTCGGCGAGCGGCTTACCGAAATAAAATTCGCTCGCGAGCCCAAAGCCGTGAATGGCGCGATCGCCGTCCTGGCCGAGGAAGATCTCATTGATGTAGGCGTTCATGAGATCCGCCTTGCTGAAATGCGCATCGAGCGACATCGCCATGACGGCTTCCTTGAGCTTGCGGGCGAGCGTCTGGCGGGTGCTGAGGAAGTAGCTGCGCACGAGCTGCTGCGTGAGCGTGCTCCCGCCCTGCTCGATCTGCCCGGCGCGCACGTTCACCCAGAGCGCCCGCATCATCGCGAGCGGATCGATACCGTAGTGGCTGTCGAACTTGCGGTCTTCCACGGCCTTGAGCGTCGCGGGCAGAAGCGGCGGCACCTCATCGGGCGTCACGATCAGGCGATCCTCGCCGTGGATCGGAAAGATGCTGCCGATCAGCAGCGGCTCGAGCCGCAGCACCGGCACCTCCTGACCGGCGGCTTCGGTGAGACCTGCGATCCCCTCGTTGCCGAAGGCGATGCTGAGGATGCCGGCGTGGCGGGCCTCATCCGCGAAGCGTGCGGGACGCAGCGCCACTTCGAGGTGTGTGTCCTTGAAGCGGTAGGTGCCCGGGCGCTCGAGTCGTTCGCTCCTCTTATATCCGAGCCGCTCGAGTTCAGCCGCGAGCTGCGCGCGCGAGAGGGGAAGTCCCGTATAGAGCTCAAGTGGCGCGGCGAACACCTGCGCGGGCAGCGTCCAGCGGCGCCCTTCGAACTGGGTCGTCGCCACGTGGTTGAGATAGAGCACGTAGGCGGCGGCAGCGCCGACGAGGAGCGCGGCGAGCCCAAAGGAGAGCAGCCGTCTCAGATGAAGAGCTCCACCGCCGGAGCGCGCAGGTTGTAATGCGAGCTCATCGTGTGCCCGTAGGCGCCGGCGTTCGCGATGATGAGCACATCGCCCTCGCGCGTTGGGGGCAGAAGGCGATCGTGCCCGAGCACATCCGCGCTTTCGCAGATGGGGCCGACGACGTTCACGAGCTCGGTCGCGCTTTCATCGGCGCGCGTCAGATTCGCGATCTCGTGATACGCGCCGTAGAGCGCGGGACGGATGAGGGAGTTCATGCCGGTCGCGACCCCAACGAAGCGCACGCCGGATTTGGACTTGAGCTGCGTCACGCGCGCGAGCAGCACGCCAGCGCTCGCGACGAGATAGCGCCCGGGCTCGAGCCAGATTTCCAGCTGCGGGTGCTCGGCGCGCACCGCGAGCAGGAGCGTATCGAGTTTTGCGAGATCGACTCCGGGCTGATCGGTCTGCTCGGGCACCCCGAGCCCTCCTCCGACGTCGATGGCCCGCAGCTCCGGGAAGTGCGCCGCGGCGTCCGCGAGGAGCCGCGCGGTGTGCTCCCAGCTCGTCACATCGAAGATGCCGCTGCCGATATGCGCCTCGAGCCCGATGATGTGCGCACCGGCCGCGCGCGCCTCGCGCTCGAGAAGCCTCAGCTCCCCGATCGGCACACCGAACTTCGAGCGCGTGCCCGCCGTGCGCACGTGCGAGTGGTGACCGCGGCCGACCCCGGTGTCGACGCGCACGAAGATCTCGTGGCCGCGAAAGAGCTCGCCCCAGTTCGCGAACGCGTAATTGTTGTCGACCGTGACCCGCACGCCGTGCGCGAGCGCCCAGGCGTACTCGGCGCGCGGGGCGAAATTCGGCGTGTAGAGAATGCGGGCGGGATCGAGGTCCGGGAAGAGCTCGAGCACACGCGAGACCTCCCCACGCGAGACGCACTCGAAATCGATCCCCGCGCCGTGCAGCGTGCGCAGGATCTCCGGGTGCGGGTTCGCCTTCATCGAGTAGTGCACGCGGCTCAGGGAGCTCAGCGCGCGCAGCGAGCCCGCGGCGGCGCGCACCGTTTCGAGATCGTAGATGAAGGCCGCATCGTGCGCGCCGAGTGCGGCGAGGAGTTCACTGCGCTTGGTGCGCCACCAGGGGTCCTTGCGGGTTGTCGGGTCCTTCGGCTGCGAGAACAGCTGCTGCCAGGTGGGACCGAGCACCTTGTCGCCCGGCACCGGGCGGATCAGGAGCTCGTGCAGCTGCTCGACCAGCCGATCACCCTGGTCCTCATCGACGACGAAGGTGAAATTGAGATCATTCGCCGCCTGGCTCACGAGGTGGATCTTCTGCTCCTCGAAGAACTCGAACGCACCCCCGAGCTGATGGAGGATGGCGCGGATGTTGCGCCCGACGAGACTCACCGCGGCGCACGGCCCTATGACGGCCACGCGACACAACCCCGAGAGATCCCCGACGAGCGCTGCGACGCGCGCGTTGTCGAGTGAGTTCGCATCGGGATCGAGCGAGACGGTCACGTTGGTTTCGGAGGTCGAGACGAGATCCACCGACATGCCGTGCTGCTTGAAGATCTGGAACGCATCGGCGAGGAAGCCGACCTGGTGCCACATCCCGGGGCTTTCGAGCGAGATCAGCGTGACGCCTTTTTTCGTGCACACCGCCTTCACCTGGGCGCTGCCATCGGCGCCCGCGGCGCTGAGCACCGTGCCCTCGAGATGCGGGGCCTGCGTCGCGTAGATGTGGAGCGGAATGCGGTACTGGCGCACCGGCAATATGCAGCGCGGGTGCAGCACCTTGGCGCCGCTCGTTGCGATCTCCTGCGCCTCATCGTAATGGAGCGCACGCAGGAGGCGGGCGCTCGGTGTCGCACGAGGGTTGGCGCTGAACATGCCGGGCACGTCGGTCCAGATCTCGAGCCGTCGCGCGCGCAGCTTCGCCGCGAGATATGCGGCGGAGGTGTCCGAGCCCCCGCGCCCGAGGAGCACAGTGCCCCCCTCCGCATCGCTCGCGATGAACCCTTGCGTGATGATGATCGGCGCGAGCGGGGCAAGCTTTTCTTCGAGCGCGGCATCGGGGGCGAACGCACAGACGGCCGAGAGCACGTTGGCCTTGGCGGAAGCGGCAGGCCGCTCCTCGGCGCGCAGCAGCCCCCGCGCATCCACCCAGAGCGCATCGAGTCCGCGCGCGCTGAGAAAGCGCGCACCGAGCGCGGTCGCGATCAGTTCCCCGCTCGCCATGACGTGCGCCCGGGTGCGATCGGACACCTCGCCAACGAGCGCGACCTCGGCGAGCTCGCCGAGCTCCGCGAGGTAGCGCTCGACGTTTTCGCCGAGCGGCACGCCGAGCTCGGCGGCGAGCTGGCGGTGGCGTTCTCTGATCGCGCGCAGTTGCTCTTGCTGCGCTTGAGCAGTCGCTGCGTCGAGGAGGCGCTCGAGCCGGTCCGTGACGCCCGCGACCGCCGAGCACACGATGAGGACGCGCGCGCCCGAGGCGCGCCGCTCGGCGGCGACTTGCGCGATGTTCTGCCAGTTGGCGCGCGTCGAGACGCTCGTGCCGCCGAACTTGAGGACGATCCACTCCGAGGGCGTGGCGGCCACTGCTTAGGACTTTCGCGTCGCGCGGCTCATGCAGAGCGAAGATTAAGGAAAAGCGCAGGCAATGAGGCGACTCCATGCTTGGAGCGCCTCGGGGCGAGCTCAGTTCTAGAGCTCGTCGTCGAAGTCTTTCAGATCTTTCTCGAGCTTTCGATCGGCCAGCACTTCCTCGAGTCGGCTCCAGGCGGCCTTGCCGCGCTTGCCCTGAGTACGAACGCGCTTGTCGACGCGATCGAGCAGGCGGTCGTAATCAGTGCCGTCCTCGGTAGGACCATTTAGGAATTCTTCGTCGATATCGAAGCTCTCGTTGTCTCTTTCCGGCATCTGGCGGTGCAATTCCCGATGTAATTCAATAAGTAACGCGCAAAAACGCACCGAACAAGGCTGCGAACTATAGCCGATTCGCGCTAGCGATCAACTTTTGGGCGCGCGCGCGGATTTCATGCGCGAGCTTGAGCCTGGCAGACACCTGCCCTACCCGCCCCCCGCCTCGCCCGACTTCGGCTCAGGGTTGATCGGTGCGATCACGCACCACGACGGGTGCGCCGCGGCTAAGTCCGAGGCCCTCGGAGGCACTTCCCTCGGCCCGCGCGATCTCGATGACGCCGAATGAGTTCACAAGTGCCAGGTACTCCCCCGGATGCGTGTCGCCGTAGGTGCGCAGCAGCGGAAAGGAATGATTGCCGGCATGCACGAGCGGCAGGCGGAAGCGCTCAATCAGCGGCGCATCAATGTTGGTGATGAGGTTGCCAAAGTGATCGATGCTGATGACGACGCCAGTGACGCTGCGCGGCTCGACCTCGGGGTCTTCGACCCAGGCAGGGACCAGCGTGTCGACCCTCTCGCCGAGTGTCTCGATCGTCGCGCGGCCGGCGGCCAGTTCCGCTGCGACCGGCGCAAAAATATCGCGGCCGTGGAAAGTGGCACTCGGGTGGTGTACGCCGAGCTTCTCGAGCTCGGCCACCCCGAGGCGCACGATCAGAGCGCCCTGCGTGCGGGTCACGATCGCGGCGAGGAGACCATTGTCCGGGGCGAGGAAGGCGTGCCCTCCGGCGCGCACGGCGATGATGTTGCGCGCGGTGCCGACGCCCGGGTCGACCACGGCGAGGTGCACCGTGCCTTCGGGAAAGTAGCCGTAGGCGCGCGCGAGCCAGAAACCGGCCTCCGCGGGCCAGTGCACGAGGATCTCGTGCGTGAGATCGACGATGCGGGCCGCGGGAAAGCGCCGCAGGATCGCGCCCTTCATGACTCCGACAAACGGCCCCTGGTGGCCGAAGTCGGTCGTGATCGTGATGACCCCTGAGGCGCCCGGGGCGGCCATGGAGGAATCGCGCGCGCCGCGCGCTAGCTAACCGCGGCCAGTGCGGCCGCCGCGACCTTCCGCGCACGCTCGGCAGCGGTCGGTGTAGGGCACGGCGGCGAGCCGCTCGGGCTCGATGTCCTCGCCGCACACCGAGCAGGTCGTGTAACGGCCCGAAGCGAGGCGGCGCAGCGCCGCTTCGACCTGCTGCAGCTCCGCCTGCGCCGAGTGCGAGATGGCGCCGAGCACGTCGTCGTTTTCGCGCTGCGTGACCTGCTCGGCAAAATCTGCCGACAGCGGATCTGCTTCGTGCCGCAAGTCGGCGCTGGCCTCGCTCGCGCGCTGGCGCAGCTCGTCACGGCGTTTGAGCAGTCGATCGCGTACTGCGTTGGTGTCCACTTCGGGTCCCCCAGGGAACGAGCGGCCGCATCTAGGAGGCGCGGCGGCTGCCGCGTTTATTTTCCAGCCACTCTTGCAACTTGTCGAAGGGTTCGACGAACTTCGCGACGCCCTCGCGCTCGAGCTGCTGTGAGACTGCTTCCAGATCGATGTCGAGCCGCTCGAGCCCCTCGCGGACATCGGCGCCCTCGCCCATGTGGCGCTCGAGGCGCAGCTCCGGCCGCCCCAGACGCCGGTAGGCGCTGATCGTCTCGAGCGGCATAGTGTTCACGGTCCCCTGCACCACGAGCTCCTCGACGTACTTGATGGGACTGTAGCTCGGATCTTTGGTCGAGGTGGATGCCCAAAGGAGGCGCTGCGGCTGCGCCCCCTGCGCCGCCAACGCCTGCCAGCGCGGCGTCGAGGTGAGCTCCTCGTAGACCTCGTACGCGCGGCACGCGCTCGCGATCGCCGCCTTGCCGCGCAGGGCACGCGCAGCGACCTGGCCGCTCGCGACGAGCGCATCGAGGAGCTTGTCCACCGCGGTGTCGATGCGGCTCAGGAAAAAGCTCGCGACCGATGCCACCTTCTCGAGCGGCAGGCCGCTCGCCGCGCGTGCGCTCAAACCGTCCATGTAGGCGTGCGCGACCGCCCGGTAGCGCTCGGGCGAGAAAAGCAGCGTCACGTTCACGTTGATGCCCGCCGCGATCAGATCGCGGATCGCGGGGATGCCAGGCTCGGTGCCTGGGATCTTGATGAGTGCGTTGGGGAGTTTGAGGCGCTCCCAAAGGCGCACCGCCTCGCGCCGGCTCGCCTCGCTCTCGTAGGCGAGGTGCGGCGACACCTCCATGCTCACATAGCCATCGCCCGCGTTCGTCGAATCGTAAAGCGGGCGCAGCAGTTTCGCGGCGGCCTGAAGATCCGCGAGGGCGAGTTCCTCGTAGAGCGCCGCCGCCGAGCTCACCTTGCCGAGCAGCTGCGCGATCGGCTGCGCGTACTTCGGATCGGTCGTCATCGAGTGCGAGAAGATCGCCGGATTCGAGGTGAGACCCGAGACGCCATCATCCGAGATCAGGTGCGCGATCGTGCGATCGGCGAGCAGACTTCGCGCGATGTCATCGAGCCACACGCTCTGCCCGAGCTTGTGCAACTCAAGCAGCGGATTAGGCGCGGACGTGCTCATAAAGTCAGCACCGAGAGTAGCGCAGCTTCACGCGCGAGTCTCGCGGTTTCGAGCCGGATATGCGTAAATCAGCGCTCAAGGCACGTGGTGGCGAGGAGCATCTGCCATGACTGCGATTCTCGATGCTGGAACGATCGCCGATGAGCTGCGGTCGCTCCTTTCTGATGCGGAGGCACTCTTGCGGGCGAGCACGAACGCTGAGGGTGCGGAATTCGAGGAGCGTGCGGAGGCGGCGCTCAAGGACCTGCGCGGACGGCTGAGCGGGCTCGAGCAGCAGCTCGGCGCACGCGCACGCGATGTCGATGAGTACGTGCGCGATAACCCGTGGCGGGCGGTCGCGATCGCGGGCGGCATCGCGCTCCTGCTTGGACTCGTCATGGGACGCCGCTGATGGCCGAACCCATCCCGCCGCTGACACGCGAGGAGGCTGAGGAGGCGCCGCGGCCGCTGCGTGAGCTGCTCGCCGCCGGGCTCGAGGCGCTGCGCACCCGGCTTGATCTGGCGGCGGTCGAGGTCGAGATCTATCTCATTACGCTCGTGCGCACGCTCGCCTGGATCATGGGGGCCGCGGTTTGCTTTCTGATTGCGCTCGCGCTCGGCGTCACGGCCCTCATGGTGTCGCTCTGGGACGCGCATCGCATGCTGGGGCTCCTTGGCGGCAGCGTGGTCTTCGTGTGCCTGGCGGCGGCCTTCGGCTACCTCGCCACGCGCGCGCTGCGCCAGCAGGGAGGATTTCTCGAGGGCACGCTCGGGCAGCTCGACGAGGACCAACGGCGCGCGAGTCGCGAGCCATGAATCGGCTGAAGAAGCTCACGCGCAGAAGGGAGCTCCTCCTCGAGCAGTGCGAAGCGCAGCGGCTTGACCTGGCCGCGCGCCTTGGGAGGCTGCACGCCCCGCGCGAGGGGCGCCCGCTCGGACTCGAAAGGCTTCGGGGTGCGGCTCCCGCGCGCCACCCGCTCGCCTGGGTCGCAGCACTCGCGGGGCTCACCCTCCTTGGGCGCAGCCGCGATGTGATCACCGTGCTCATCTGGCTGCGCACGGCGCTCGCGGTCATGACGCGCGCTGCGCACGTGCTGAGGGTGATTACTCAGATGCGCGGCCAGGGACGCGATCGTGAGGCAGCGCCGCGTAAGGGTGAGGCGACGAACTAGCGGGTGCGGTGCGGAACCGTCGCCGCCGCCTGGCGTTCGGGAGCGGGCGTCTCGTCGGGATCGGTGGCGAGGCCAACGAGGGTTGGAATACCGTTCGCTGACTTGAGCGTATCGCGCGCCAGATCCCAGTGAATCGCCGCGCGGCTGTCGCCGAGCGCCTCATCGAGCATCTGCGAAAGCACCTGCAGGTTCGGCTCCACCGTCTGCCCCTCGGCGTCGACCGGCGGATGCGCCTCGAGCAAGAGCTCCCCTTCGACCCAGGCCACCTTCACCGGCTCGTTGACGAGCCACACTTTCGTGCCGACCGGCACGATGGCGAAGAGCGCGGCGATATCCTCGGGATACATGCGGATACAGCCGTGCGTCACCGCCATGCCGACGGCGACCGGATTGTTCGTTCCATGAATCAGATACTCGCCCTTGCCGGCGGCGAGTCGCAGCGCGAAGTCGCCGAGCGGATTGTCGGGTCCTGGGCCCACCATTCTCGGCAGTGGGTCCTCGTTCTTTTCGTGCTCCTTGCGGATCGAGGCTGGCGGGTACCAGATGGGATGCTTGATCTTCGCGATGACCCGCGTTTGCCCGAGCGGGGTGCGCCAGTCCATCTTGCCGATGCTCACCGGATAGGTGATCACGACCGCCTTCTCGTGCGGTCCGTGCTTCGGGTAGTAGTAGAGGCGGTGTTCGGGCAGGTTCACCACGATCCCCTCGTGGGGAGTCGAGGGGAGGATCCTTCGCCCAGGCAGGAGCACCTCGTGATCCGCTCCCGGGATCCAGACATCGACGCTCGGGTTCGCGCGGATGATCTCGTAGTACCCGAGGCTGAAGCGGTGTGCGAGATCGGGGAGCGTGTCTTCATCGGCGGTCTTCACGCTCTGGTCGGTACCGACGACCGGCGAACCATCGACGGGAAGCGAATAGACGCTCGCTTGGAGCGGGCCCGCTCCGAGGGCGAACCAGCCGAGTATCGCAAGCCCCAGAGAGCCCTTCATGGTGTTTCTTGGAAGATTTTATATCCCATTGATACTAAAGCGCCGGCCGCGCTCCGTCGCCGCCGGCGGTCCCTGTAGACAGATTCCTTATACTATCGCGCGCCGTGTCCCAAAGCGATAAACCTTCGCGTGCCTTTTTCACCCAGAACACGCTCCACATCGCCCGTGCGCTGATCGGGATGCGGCTCGTGCACGATGCGGGCGGGCGGCTCCTCGCCGGCCGGATCGTCGAGACCGAGGCGTACCTTGGCCCGAAGGACCGTGCGGCGCACTCGCACCGCGGGCGTACGCGCCGCACGGAAGTCATGTTCGGTCCGCCCGGTCATGCTTATGTCTACTTCGTCTATGGTTTCTGGAACTGCCTGAACGTGGTCACCGGCGCGGTGGGCGTCCCGCACGCGGTACTGCTGCGCGCGCTCGCACCGCTTGATGGCCTCACGGATCGCACCTCGGGCCCGGGGCTCCTGTGTCGGGCCCTACACATCGATCGGCGTTTGAACGGCATTGATCTCAGGGGAGATGTGCTTTGGCTCGAGCGGGCCGGCAGGGGGACGCCGCCACCGCGTGTCGCGCGCGGCACCCGCATCGGGGTCGCCTACTCGGGCGAGTGGGCGCGCAGGCGCTGGCGATTCTTCGACCGCGATTCGCCCTATGTGTCCACTGCACGCCCCGCGCAGCGCGCGCGCGCATAGACTACCCGCCCCGATAGAGACCGCCTTCCGACCGAGGAACCGCATGTCGTACCCGATCCGCGCCCTGGCCCCGACGCTCTGCGCACTCGTTGCCCTGAGCGCACTTTCGGGTGTCGCTACCGCCGCCCCACAGGGCGTGGAAGGCACGAACTACCGCACGCTCGATCCGCCGCAGCCCACCGAGAGCCCCGGCAAGATCGAGGTGATCGAGTTCTTCTCGTACGCCTGCCCGCACTGCAATGATTTCTACCCGCTCGTGAGCAGCTGGGCCGCGCAGCTGCCAAAGGACGTTGTCTTCAAGCGCGTGCCGGTAGGCTTTGATCGGCTACCGTGGATCAATCTGCAGCGCGCCTACTACGCGCTCGAGGCCTCGGGCGATCTCATGAAGCTCGATGGCAAACTCTTTCACGCGATACACGTCGAGCAGCTGCCGCTCTTCGACGAGCCGCACCTCGCCGAGTGGGTGGGACAGAACGGCGGCAGCGCCGAGAAGTTCGCCTCCGCCTACACCTCGTTCTCGGTCAACAACAAGACGGTGCAGGCGGATGAGCTGGCGGAGCACTACCAGGTGACCGGCATCCCGACGATGGCGGTGGGCGGCAAATACATCGCGCTCGGTGACAGCCATAGCGCCATACTCGCCAACACCGACCAGTTGATCGCGCGCGTGCGTTCGGAAGGCCCGGTCGCGAAGTCTGGGGGCAAGCCCGCGCAGTAATCGCCCGACTCGCGGCGCTACTTGCTGTCCTCAGCGCGCGCGAGCTCGAGGAGTTCCGCGCCCTCAGGTACGCGCGCACCCCGTTCGTAGTGGATGGCGCGCACCGTGCCTGCGTAGGGGGCACTGATCGTGTGCTCCATCTTCATCGCCTCGATCACCATGAGCGGTGTGCCTGCCGCCACCTCTACTCCCACGGCCACGGCGACCGAGACGACCACACCCGGGAGCGGCGTCGTGAGCCCCCCAGCCGCCGCACTCGAGTGCACGTCCGCGGTGCGCGGATCCTCGAGCCGCAGCTCGTAGTGCGCATCGCCCATCCAGAGCTCGACCCCGGAAGCGCTCACGAGGCAACGCGCGCTGAGGCGCAGTTTCCCGATGCGCGCGGCGATCGTGCCTACCCCGGCAGCGAGGTCTCGAAGAGGGAGCGGTGCGTAGCCTTCAACCACGCCCAATCTCGGCTCACCGCGCGCGTACTCAAGTTCCGCCTCATGTGTCTTTGCGCGCCAGGAGAAGAGGTACGCGACCCGAGCAGGGAGATTCGGCGTGAAGCCATCGCCATGATCCCAGGGGCTCCCGGTGCCCGAAGTCTTCGCCGCTTCGTGCGTTGCGAGCGCGGCCAGGATCAGCGGTTCGGGCGGCAGGGTGGCCGCGGAGGCAAACTCCGCCGCGTGCTCTTCGAGGAAGGCGATGTTGTGGCGCACTTCGAGAAAGGGCCGGGACTCGAGATAACGCGCGAGCCAGCGTTCGTTGGTGTGGACGCCCGCGCAGTAGGTGCCCCTGAGCGCCGCCGCGAGCCGCGCAGCGGCCTGCTCGCGATCTGGCGCCCAGGCGATGACCTTGCCGAGGAGCGAATCATAAACCTCAGGAACCGAGTCGCCGCTCTCGAACCCCGCATCCACGCGCACGCCCTCGCCCGTCGGCCACTCGAGAAGCCCGAGTCGGCCGGCGCTCGGAAGAAAACCGCGCTCTGGGTCTTCGGCGGCGACGCGCGCTTCGATCGCATGGCCTTCGAACCGTATCTCGGCCTGCGTGAGGGGCAGCGCCTCGCCGGCTGCGACGCGCAGCTGCCACGCGACGAGATCGAGCCCGGTCACGGCCTCGGTGACGGTGTGTTCGACCTGCAGGCGCGTGTTCATCTCCATGAAATAGAACTCGGCCCCGTCGTATAGAAACTCCACGGTTCCTGCGCTCACGTAGCCGATCTCGCGCGCGACCACGAGCGCGGCCGCGCGCAGCCGCGCGCGCAACTCCTCCGGGATCGCAGGCGCCGGCGCTTCTTCGATGAGCTTCTGATGGCGTCGCTGCGTCGAGCAGTCGCGATCGCCCAAGTGCAGGAAGTTGCCCTGAGTGTCCGCAAACACCTGCACCTCGAGGTGACGCGGGGCGGGAAGGTAGCGCTCAAGGAGCAGCGTACCGTCGCCGAAGGCGCTCTCGGCGAGGCGGCGCGCGGCCGCGAGGGCTGGCGCGAGCTCGGCCGCGGTGCGCACGATCTGCATGCCCTTACCGCCACCGCCGGCGGCGGGCTTGATGATAAGCGGCAGGCCTGCCTCGCGGGCTCTGCGCTCGAGTTGGGAGAGCTCCTGCTCATCGCCCGCGTAGCCTGGGAGCACCGGCACGCCCGCCGCGCGCATACGCGTCTTGGCAGTGATCTTCGAACCCATCGCGGCGATCGCCGCGGCGGGGGGGCCGACGAACTTCACGCCCGCATCGGCACAAGCCTGCGCGAACTGCGCGTTCTCGGAGAGAAAACCGTAGCCCGGGTGGATCGCGTCCGCGCCGCTTGCGCGCGCGGCCTCCAGGATGTGGCCGACGTCGAGATAACTTTCGCGCGCCGCAGCAGGCCCGATGCGCACGGCGAGATCCGCGCTGCGCGTATGCAGCGCGCCGGCATCGGCATCGGAGAACACCGCGACCGTGCGGATGCCGAGCCGCCGCGCGGTGCGAAAGATGCGGCAGGCGATCTCGCCGCGATTGGCGACCAGGAGCGTCTTGATCATGGGCGCGGTTTCCGAACCTACATGCGGAACACGCCAAAGCGCGTGCTCTCTTCGGGTGCGTTGCGCGCAGCGGCGAGAGCGAGTGCGAGCACGCGGCGGGTGTCGAGCGGATCAATCACCCCATCGTCCCAAAGCCGCGCCGAGGAATAGTACGGGTTCCCCTGCCGCTCGTACTGCTCGCGGATCGGCTGCTTGAAGGCTTCCTCCTCAAGGGCAGGCCACTCGCGCTCGCCCCCGCGCAGCTGCTCGCGCTTGATGGTCGCGAGCACGCTCGCCGCCTGCTCGCCGCCCATCACGGAGATGCGCGCATTCGGCCACTGGAAGAGAAAGCGCGGCGAGTACGCGCGGCCGCACATCGCGTAATTGCCCGCACCGTAGCTGCCGCCGATGATCACGGTGAGCTTCGGCACATTGGCACAGGCGACCGCGGTGACGAGCTTGGCGCCGTCCTTGGCGATACCGCCGGCCTCGGCGCGCCGTCCGACCATGAAACCGGTGATGTTCTGCAGGAAGAGAAGCGGAATCTGCTCGCGCGCGCAGAGCTCGATGAAGTGAGTGCCCTTAAGGGCACTCTCGGAGAAGAGGACGCCGTTGTTCGCGAGGATCCCGAGCGGGTAGCCGCCGAGGTGCGCAAAGCCACACACCAAGGTCGTCGCATAGAGCTCCTTGAATTCATCGAACTCCGAATCGTCGACGAGCCGCGCAATCACCTCGCGCACATCGTAGGGCTTGCGCAGGCTCGAGGGCAGGACGCCGTAGAGCTCCGCCGCGTCGTAACGCGGCTCGGCGGGTGCGCGAACCGGGGCGGTGGGGCCGCCTCTCTTCAGGCGCATGACGATGCGCCGCGCGATCTCGAGCGCGTGAGTGTCATTTTCCGCGTAGTGATCGCAGACACCCGACTCGCGGCAGTGCACGTCCGCCCCCCCGAGTGTCTCGGCATCGATGTCCTCCCCGGTCGCCGCCTTCACGAGGGGTGGACCGCCAAGAAACACCCTCCCCTGGTTGCGCACGATCACGTTCTCGTCCGACATCGCCGGCACGTAGGCGCCGCCGGCGGTGCAGGAACCGTGCACGACCGAGATCTGCGCGACGCCCGCGGCCGAAAGCGTCGCCTGGTTGTAGAAAATGCGGCCGAAATTGTCGCGGTCGGGGAAGACCTCATCCTGTGCCGGAAGGAAGGCGCCGCCGCTTTCGACGAGGTACACGCATGGCAGCCGATTGTCGCGGGCGATCTCCTGGGCGCGCAGGTGCTTCTTCACCGTGATCGGATAGTAGGTGCCGCCTTTGACCGTCGGGTCGTTCGCGACCACGACGCATTCGCGCCCCCCGACCCGGCCGATGCCGGTGATCACCCCTGCGCAGGCTATGTCCCCGCCGTACATCCCGTGCGCGGCGAGCTGGGAGAACTCGAGGAACGGGCTCCCGGTGTCGAGGAGGACACGGATGCGCTCGCGCGCGGTGAGCTTGCCGGCGGACTTATGTTTATCGGTCGCGGCCTTTGATCCCCCGCGCGCCACGCGCCCCACCTCCCCGCGCAGATCCTCGACGAGCGCGCGCATGGCGCGCTCATTGTCGCGAAATTCCGCCGACTGCCGATCGATGCGGGAGTGGATGTGCGGCATAGGGGGCTTGCCAGAGTTGCCTGTTTGTCCGACAATCATACGATTATGGCTGCATTGGAGGCAAGCCCATGACCGCCCTCGACTGCATCGACAGCGACTTCGGCCTCCCCGAGGAGATCGAGGAGATCCGTAAGCAGGTGCGGCGCTTCGCCGCCGAGGAGATCGCCCCGCGCGCCGCGGACATCGATCGCAGCAACGAATTTCCGCGCGATCTCTGGCCACTCCTTGGCGAACAGGGGCTGCTCGGCATCACGGTCCCCGAGCGCTTCGGCGGGGCGGGGCTCGGGTACCTCGCGCACACCATCGCGATGGAGGAGATCTCGCGCGCCTCGGGCGCGGTCGGCCTCTCCTATGGCGCGCATTCCAACCTCTGCGTGAATCAGTTGCGCCTGAACGGCGACGACACGCAGCGCGAGCGCTATCTGCCCAAGCTCATAAGCGGCGAGCACGTCGGCGCCCTCGCCCTCTCGGAGCCCGGCGCGGGCTCCGATGCCGTCGGGCTTCGCCTTCGGGCCGAGCGGCGCGGTGCGGGCTATCTCTTGAATGGCCGCAAGATGTGGATCACGAACGGCCCCGATGCGGATGTCTTCGTCGTGTACGGGAAGACCGACGCCGGGGCCGGTCCCCGCGGTATTAGTGCGTTCATCGTCACCCGCGGCATGCCCGGGTTCACGACCGCACAGAAGCTCGACAAGCTCGGCATGCGCGGCTCGGGCACCTGCGAGCTCGTCTTCGATGACTGTCTCGTGCCTGCCGAGAATCTCCTCGGCGCCGAGAATCAGGGCGTGCGCATCGTGATGCGTGGCCTCGATTACGAGCGCGTCGTGCTCGCTGGCGGCGCGGTCGGACTGCACGCGGCCGCACTCGACCTCGTGCTCCCTTATGTGCGCGAGCGGCAGCAGTTCGGGCAGCCGATCGGCACCTTCGAGCTCATGCAGGGGAAGATCGCCGACATGTATGCATCGCTCAATGCGGCGCGCGCTTACGTCTACGCGGTGGCGCGGGCGTGCGATGCGGGCAGCGCACGTCGGCGCGATGCCGCGAGCTGCATTCTCTTCGCCGCCGAGCGCGCCACGCACGCCGGGCTCGAGGCGATCCAGGCGCTCGGGGGCAATGGCTACATCAACGACTACGCCGCCGGGAGGCTGCTGCGCGATGCCAAGCTCTACGAGATCGGCGCCGGTACCCAGGAGATCCGCCGCATGTTGATCGGGCGCGAGCTCTTCGAGGCGGCGGCATGAGCGTCGAGTTCAGCCAGATTCAGATCGAGCCCGCCTATCGCAAGGTGGCGGCCGCGATCGGCGAGCGCATCCTCTCGCGTGAGCTGCGCGAGGGCGAGCGGCTGCCATCCGAGACCGAGCTCGCGCGACAGTTTGGCGTCAACCGCTCGACCGTGCGCGAGGCACTGCGCGAACTCGAAAGCCGTGGGCTCGTCGAGCGCCGCGCGGGCTCCAAACTCATGTCGGTCGCCCGCCCCCACCACGAGAGCATCGCCGCGGGCGTGAGCGATGCCCTCCTCCTCCACGATGTCACGGTGCGTGATGTGTGGGAGGCGCTCACGATCCTCGAACCGCCGATCGCCCAAGCGGCGGTCCGCTGCCGCACGAGCGAGGACCTCGGGCGCATCAATGCCGCCGCCGCAGCTTTTGGCGCCGAGCACAGCGACACCGAGGCGGCGGTCGAACGCACGGCGCAGTTCTTTCGGGCGCTCGGGGCGGCGACCCACAACCCGGTGCTGCAACTCGCGCAGGAGCCGCTCCTGCAGCTGCTCGAGCCCTCGCTCCGCGTCATGATCGACAAGGTGCCGCAGGCGCGCGCGCGCATCGGCGCCGCGCAGCGCCAGCTCCTCGATGCGCTCGAGCGGCAGGATGAGGCAGGCGCCACGACCTGGATGGCGCGCCACATCCGCGATTTCCGCAAAGGCTACGAACTCGCCGGAATTGATCTTGCGATGCGCCTTAGCGCCTAGCGGCGGCGCGCTCCTCTAGTGACCGCCTTCGACCAGTAACCCCGCATCCTCGAGCGCCGCGGCGAGCTCGCCTTCGATGCGCAGCGCTTCCGCGCGCGCGATGCGCTGCAGATGGAGCGTGGGCCCGGTGAGCACCTCGATGCCGCGCTTCAAGACGCTCCCGGCGGCATGGATCCCGGCCTTGTGCTGATCGAAGCGCTGCGCTGGCGGGTACTGGCTTACGCCGACGTACACGCCGTAGGGCCCGCGCCTGCGATCCTCGAAGTCGAGGAGCACGAGGTAGAGGTTGGTGCGCCCGCGCCGGCGCGCGCGGAATTTCAGCGCCGTTTCATACGCGGCCGGGAGCCACCCGATGTAGCGCATCGGAAGCCACTCGGGTATCGATGTGCGCGCGCACTGCCAGAGCGTGTTGAGTGCCGCCTCGATCCGTGCAGGGAATTCCCCGCGCATCCAAAGCTCATGAACGCAGTGCGCACCGAGGGGACCATCGCCACTCGCCAGCGCCCTCTGCCAGAGCATATCGATGGCACCCGCCTCCCAGGTCCTAAGCGGCCGCGTGGCCGGGGACTCGGAGGCGTCGAATTGCTCGGCGGCAGCGCTCATGAACTCGGCCGCGGATCGCTCCGTTGGCCCACGGTCGCGGCGACGAACCACACGAGTCCGCTGACTGCGATAGCGGCGGGCACGATGAGCACGGCTTCGCCGAGCGATCGGGCGTCCGAGAGCCGCCCGATGAGCCAAGGTGATGGCACATCGCCCAAGAGGTGAATCGCCAGCATGCTAAGCGCGATGGCGGAAGCGCGCTCGAGCGGCGAGACGATGTTGACGATGGCAGCATTGATGGGCCCCGTCGACATGAATAGCAGGAGCTCAGCGACAACCACCGCCGGGTAGTAGATCCGGGGCAGCGGCGCGGTGAGCGCGAGCACCGCGAAGGGCACGGCCAGGAGCGTGATTGTGCCCGCGAACCAGAGGTAGCCTTGCCGTGAGCGCCGCAGGCAGTAATCCCCGAGCCACCCGCCCGCGAGCGTGCCGATGAAGCCGGTGACGAGAACGATGCCCCCGAAGCCCGTCGTCGCCTCGACCGGCGGCACCTGCCGCACGCGCTCGAGGAAACTCGGCATCCAGAACCCAAGCCCACCGAGTGCGAAGGTGTAGGCCGCATAGCCGAGCACGATGAGCATATAAGGGGGGCGCCGCAGGAGGCTCAGGTACACACCGAGCGCTCCCAAGACCCCGCCCGCCAGGGGGATCTGTGAAGCCGCGAGCGCGCCCTGATCCTGCGCGCCACGCGGAGGGTCGGTGAGTGTGAGAACCGCGGCCGCGAGCACGAGCCCGGGCGCGCCGGCGATGTAGAACGCCGCGCGCCAGCCGAAATGATGGCCGATGAGCCCCCCGAGCACGTAACCGAGCGCCGCGCCGACCGGGATGGCCATGTTGAGCACGGCGTAAATACGGCCGCGGCGGTCGGCGGGGAAGCAGTCCGCAAGCAGTGCCGGCGCGATCGCGACGTAGGCGGCCTCGCCGATTCCAACGAGTGCGCGCGCCGCAAGAAGCTCCGGATAGCTGCGCGCGAGTCCCGAGAGCATCGTGGCGAGACTCCAGATGAAGACTCCAAGCGCGATCGGCCGCGTGCGCGAGCCGCGATCGCCCCAGGCGCCGAACACCGGGGCCGTGATCGTGTAGACGAGCATGAACGCCGGCCAGAGCCAGCCAAGCTGCTCATCGGTGAGCGTCATCGCTGACTTCAGGTCCGGTGCGATCGGCGGAACCACGTACCGATCGAGATAGTTGAAAAGGTTGATGCCGCTCAGGACCACGAGCGCCCGGCGGGCGGAACGGCGATCGAGGGCGGGATCAGGCAAGCGGGGCATCCGGGGCGGGGGGGCGCGCCGCACTTTACCCGCAGGCTCAGAGCGGGGCGAGTTTCAGTCGCTCGAGGTACTGGCGCACGGCTTCGCGATAGCCCTCGCTGCTCGTCACCGTAGTGCCACCCGCCACCACCAGGATGAAGTCCCCGCGCGGGGTGCGGCTCACCTCTTTGACGTGCTTCATGTTCACGAGACAGGAGCGGCTGATGCGCAGCATCGGCTGGCTCTGGAACGATTTTTCCGCCTGCTGCAGCGTGCTGCGGGCGTGAAAGCTGTCGCGGCCGATCACGAGCCGCACGTAGTTGCGGTCGGCTTCGACGAGTTCCACCTCTGCGACGTCCAGCATGTGCATGCGGCTGCCGGCTTCGGCGAGCACGCGCGGCTGCGAGTCGGAGCGGGTGCGCGCTTCGCGCTCGAGCTGCTCGAGCAGCATGGCGAGCGCCCCCTGGCGATCGAAGCTGCCGGCTGCCTGGTGGCGGCGGCGCACGCGCGCCATGGCCGCGGCGAAGCGGGCATCGTCAAAGGGCTTTAGCAGGTAATCGACCGCGCTCACCTCGAAGGCTTCGAGCGCATAGTGATCGTACGCGGTGACGAACACGATGATCGGCAGCATCTCCGGATCGAGTGCGCGTGCGAGCGCCATGCCGGTCATCGAATCCATCTGGATGTCGAGAAAGAGAACGTCCGGGGGGCGATTGCGGATGGCCTCGAGCGCGGCGCGGCTGTCGCCGAACTCGCCGACCACCCTGAGGTCGACTTCGCGCTCACAGCACTCGCGCACCGTGCGGCGCGCCGCCGGCTCGTCGTCGACGATGATCACCTCCATCACGGAGCGGGGACCGCCGATGCTCGCGAGCGTCCCTCGGGCCCATCACGAAGAAGCGGAATCGAGATCTCCGCCAGCCAGATTCCCTGCGCATCGGGCCCGGCGCTGAAGCTGGCGCGCTCACCGAACTGTACTTCGAGTCGCTCGCGCACGTTAGTCAGTCCGATGCCGGCTTGCCCCGTGAGGCGATCCGGGGCGATCGTGTTGAGAACCCTAAGGTGCAACGTCTCGCCGAAGATGTGCGCCTCGACCCGGATCGTGACCGGCCCCTCGTGGCCCGCGAGCCCGTGCACCACCGCATTCTCGACGAGCGGTTGCAGGATGAGACTCGGCACCCAGAACCCGCGCAGCGCCTCGACGTCCGAGACGTTGACCGTGAGCCGATCGGCGAAGCGCCGCTGCTGCAGTTCGAGGTAGAGCGAGACGAACTTGAGTTCGTCCGCGAGGCGCGTGAATTCCCGCTCACCGGCGCTCAGCAGCCGCCGCAGCAGATCGCCGAGCTGCACCACCATCGCCTGCGCGGCGGGCGGGTCCCAGGTGATCTGGCCGCGGATCGTGTGCAGGAGATTAAAGAGTGTGTGCGGGGAGAGCTGCATGCGCAGCGTCGCGAGGTGTGATTCGGTGAGTGCGCGCTCGAGCGCCGCTGAGCGCAACTGCGCACCCTTGAGGCGCCGGTAGAAGGCGAAACCGGTAACGAGCGCCAGCCCAAACCCGTAGGTCACGAGCGTGGTCGTAACACTCGCGGCCCACAGGCGGATGTCCGGCATCAACCCCGACCAGGTATAGCTGTCCATGTGGTGGATCTTCTGATCGTCCATCGGGTCCCAGTTCCCCGTCACGCATTCGCCTAAGACCAGTGCGGGAGCGGCGAGCACCGCGAAGCCGAGCGCACAGAGAATCTGCTTCGGATACGTCTTCCAGCGCGGCGTCCAGCCGATGCGCAGCGAGCGCCACATGCCGAGCACGAAGAGCGGATAGAGAACGAGGTGCTGCACGACGCGCGCGCCCCATGGCGCAAAGACGTGCTCCACCTTCATCGCCGAGAGGCTCGCCTGCATGTTGTTCGCGTACATGAGGTTCGAGACGGCGACGTAGATCCAGAACGCCGTCACGACGCCGAGGTACGGCCGGAACTCGGCCCAGGAAGCGGACACTGCGCGCGCGCGGCTTGCGCTCCGTTCCCCAGGCAGGAGCACGGGGGCCGGTGCAATGCGGTCAAACGGTGGGGCGCTCATCTCAAGCGGCTCTCCTTATGCGCGAGGGGACGTCAAGAACGCCCATTTGAGCCATAGCGTACCCCTAAGTGCGCGACGCCGCTTTAAATGCCGGGAAACCGGGGACGAGCTCGTCGGATGCAGGGACGAACGCGGCAGAACCGGCGCAAGAGTTGCGCGCACTCACCGATCAATTGTGTGATCGGCAGCGCATGCGCGCTGCGGGAACGATTCTCGAGGGCGGTACGAACGCGTCGTTTGCGGGGATCAACTCGCAAACCAACACCTTCGCACGCGGCGCTGTTGGGAGTTTCATATGTGCACCGTGAATGAAGTTGTTTGATGACGATTTTGGTTCTAACTCAACACAGCAAGGAGCAACTCATGTACTCGATGGCAATTGCGAAGAGCGCCTGGCGCGTCCACGCGGTGCGGGCGGCGATGGCTGCGTTTCTGCTCGTAGGGGTCGCCGGCGTCAGTGAGGCCGGCTCGCCCTCGGCCCCCACCGTTACGGTGCGCTACAGCGATCTCAACCTCGGCACCACGCAGGGGAACGAGGCGCTTCGCGCGCGCATCACTGCAGCCGCGCGGCAGGTGTGCGGTGAGAGCGACATTCGTGACCTGGTCGCGTTCCCTGCCGCGCGCACTTGCGAGCAGCGGGCGATTGCGCAGGCGCTAAACGCCGTGCAGGGCGCGAAGCTTGCCTCCCGCTAAGGGAGCCGATTCGACGAAGCTGATGTTTATTGCCGACGCCACTGAACGCCACGGATGCTCTGCCCATCCGTGGCGTTCTTTCTTGGCTGACTGAAGCTACGACCGCCGCGCGCGTTCAGGCGAGCGTGGCGAGCTCGCTCACCGTCAACTCGATGCGCGCCGCCGCCACGTTCTCCTCGAGGTGTGCGACCGAGGACGTTCCTGGAATTGGCAGCATGGCCGCAGATTTCGCGAGCAGCCAGGCGATCATCGCCTGAGAAGCGCTCACGCGATGGCTGCGGGCGATCGTCTCGAGGGCTCGCTCCCCGCGCGCATCCCCGTGAGCGATTGGCGCCCAGGGAATGAATGCGAGGCCATCGCGCTCGCATGCGGCCAGCACATCGGCCGAGGAGCGATCAGCGATGTTGTAGCGGTTCTGCACCGAGACGATCGGGCCGAGTCGCTGCGCGCGGGCGAGTTCCTTGACGCTGAAGTTCGAGACTCCGACGTGGCGGATCTTGCCTTCCGAGCGCAGACGCATGAGTTCGCCGATCGAGTCCTCGAGGGGCACGCGCGGATCGGGGGCGTGCAGCTGGTAAAGATCGATGCGCTCGAGCCTGAGCCGCTTCAAGCTGCCTTCGCACGCCGCGCGCAGCTGCGCGGGTCGAGCGTCCCTCTGCCAGGAATCGGGACCCGGGCGCACCAGCCCGCCTTTGGTAGCGATCACAAGTCCCTCGGGGTAAGGATGCAGCGCTTCTGCGATCAGCCGTTCGCTGACATCCGGCCCGTAAGAATCCGCGGTATCGATGAAGGTGACGCCGAGTTCGAGCGCTCGGCGCAACACGCGCCGTGCCTCCGCGGGATCTTGCGGTTCCCCCCAAACCCCTGGACCCGTGACACGCATCGCGCCAAAGCCCAGGCGATTCACGCTGAGATCGCCGCCGATGCGGAGGGTACCCGAGGCGCTGACACCCGAAGACGTAGTGGCCGGCATAGGAGTCCGGAGTATTTGCGAGCCAAAGATGGTTGGCATCGAACCCTACTCCACCAATTCCGGCTTGAAAACTCGCAGGCACTCCTGATTCGCAAAATGCATGAGGGTGGCTTCCCTGCCGCCCTCATGCCGGATGTAACGCGTCCGGAAACTCGGGCGGCCTTTCACCTCGCGGCCCGCGCCATGCAGTCAGTCGCTGCCAAAGAGGAATGGCAGCACGTGGATCTGCTCCTGTTGGACGCCCTTCAGTTCATTCGGATCGGCCCCGAGCGCTTTGACGATTGTTGCCGCGACTTGCTGATTGGTGACCGCGCTCTTAACCGCCAGTGGCGCGAGATGAGCGTGCCAGACGAGCAACGCAGTGTGGACGTCATCCTCGTTGAATCCGCCATGCTCGGAGAGCTTGGGGCCACCGGTAAAGATGACCCCGGTGTTGACCTTGAGAATGATGTCGGGCGTGCGCGGATCCTTGTTTGGATCATTGAATTTGTTGATGAGCGAGGGTCCGGCAAAGATCTCCTGGATACCGAGCGTCTGCTGGCTCGAGGGCTCGCTCAGCAGCTTGACGACCTCGGGATAGAGAGAGGGTGAGCTCAGCCAGATGAGCGAGCCGTCGTCGGAAATGTCGAACGCCTCGGCGGAGCCGATGAGCGTGGCGGGCTGCCCACCGCCGATCCCCTGCCGCTTGCTCACATCGATCGGAGACTGGCCGTGTTTCGCGGCAATGATGATGAGGGTCGAGTCGTAGATATGCTGCTCCTTGAGCTCCTCGACCATCTTGCCGAGTGACTGATCGACGAAATCGAGCTCCCCGGAAAGACCGGGGCCTGGCGTCCCGAGCACATCCGTATAGCCGCCGGTGAGCGCCGAATTCTGCGGGTCAACGTTGAGCTTCTCGCCGACACTCACCGCCTGGAAGTTGGTGCCGAAGAGCGCGGGAACGCCAACCCACTTCGAGCCATCGTGGGTGTAGCCGCGGATCTGGTTGATCACGGCCTGAACGTGGAGCGAGTCGTAGCACTTGATATTCGCAAAGCTCGTCGTCCAGCCATCATCGGGGATGGGATCGGGGTAATTGACCGGTGAGCACCCCGGGAACTGGGACAGCGCAACGGGTATCGAGTTGATCTCCGGTCCGTAGAAATCCTCGACGCCCTGCCCGCTCGGTCCGTTAGTCCATTCGTAGGTCGGATGTTTGTCGGTCCATGCCGTGCGCCCGCCGTGGGATCTGACCACCTCGAAAATCGTATTCACCCGCAGGTACTGGTGCGGAAAGATCGGCTGGCAGGTGCTGTTGTTGCGCGGCAGAAATGCGGGATTGATGCCACCACCGCCATCGAGCCTCTTCAGATCGAAATCGGCCCCCTCGTCGAACTCGACCTGGGCGCCGGGGGTTGAGGGGCAGGGTCCACCGCTCGAGCCAATGTCCGTGTTGCCAGACGCCTGCGCGGCGACCGCGCGATTCCAGGTCACGTCGTACCAGAAACCTGTCGTGACCGGCGAGCCGCCGGTTACGAGCGCGGCCAGACCCGGAAATGAGTCGGAGGGGGTCGAGGTGGAAGCATTCGTATACGTCACACCATGTTTGCTAAGCGCGGCGAGTGTGGAGTGCGGATGTGAGGCGACGTAATTCGTCAGGTCCAATGCGTGCAGGCCATCGACACTTATGAGGAGTACGTGCTTCACCTCCTCGCCCGAGATGCCGCCGCCCTCGTTCCATGCGCTCGCGGCTGGCAGGGCACTCAAAAGAAGCAAACTCACGGCAGCTGCCGAAATATGCTTGATCATTGCGGCGGGCCTCTCTTTAAGTTGATTTTTTGCGCGGCGCAAAGCGATCAGGAAGAGCCGCGCGGGGGGACGGTAGGCCCCGGGTGTTACAGCGTGGCGACACCCGTGTTGCGGTTTAGCGTTGTCCCCTCGGGAATCGACAAAGAATTGTTCGCCCCCCAAAAAGACACAAGGGCGGCCTCCTGGCCGCCCCTGTGGGGGGTCTCGCGTGGATAGAGGAAGGCCTTAGGCCGCCTTCTTACCCGCGCGGTTTGCAGCTTCAGCGGCGAAGGAAGCAACCTGCTCCTGCGCCTCGGTCGCGAGCTTCGAAAACTCCTGCGCACGCGTCTTGAGCTTCTCACTCAGCTGCGTGCCGAGTTCAGCCTGCTTCTGCAGCAGCTCCGCAATCGCCTCGGTGCCAACCGCCGCACGTGCGGTCATGGTGGCCTTCGCCTGGGCGAGGCCGGCTTCGAGCACGTCGCCAGCGACCGCGTAGTGGAAGCGCGCGAAACGCTCGAGCGCCTTGAAGCCCTCTTGCTGGGCCTTGGCAATGGAAGTGAAAGTCTCTTTGTAGGTCTCGAGCCAGGTGTTCAGGTCGTAGTTGCGGTCCATCATGTCAGCTCCTGCAGTAAGGGTGTTTTCGCGGGGTCTATGTAAACATTATAGCGCTTTTTGTATGCACTGCAAGAGAACAAATTACCAAAAATGCATTTAATATTAACATCATGAATTACATGAATATATTGTGACTATATCGGCTGAGATATTGTATTTTATTTTTGCGGCGCGGTAAGGGAAGAGCGTTGGAGCGGTGTGGGGTTGCACTGCCGCGGGGACGGTTCCCCAAAGGGGCGCCTTGATAAGATGAGCGAACGGGCCTCCGCCATGAATGAATTCCCAATCTGGCTCGGGGGCACAAGGGCGCGCGATGGAGTACGAAAAGATTCCCTGGGCCGATCTGCCCAAACACATCGGCTCGGAAGTCGGCGTGTCCTCTTGGACCACGCTCGATGACGCGCGCATCCGCGAGTTCGCCCATTGCACGGGCGATCATCAGTGGATCCATCTCGATGCCGAGCGCGCCGCGCGCGAGAGCCCCTACGGCGGCACCATCGCTCATGGATTTCTGACCTTATCGCTCATCGCACCGACGAGCTTTGAGGTCCTGATCGCACGCGTCGGGCCAACCTCGGTCGTCAATTACGCACTCGAGAACGTGCGCTTCGTCTCCCCGGTGCGCTCGGGCAAGCGCGTACGCAACCGCATCAGACTCGCCGCGGTGAAGGGGAAGAGCTCCCAGCGTTACCTCGTCACCACCGACAATACGATGGAGATCGAGGGCGAGACGAAACCTGCGCTCACGGCCAGCGTCATCGCCATGTTCATTGCCTGAGATCCGCGCGAGCACCGCACACCGCGTGTGGCCAGCTCCCTCGGCTCCTCATCCTTAAGCGCGCATCCTGCTGCCGTCGGGATCGAAGACGGCCTGGTTCTCCCGCTGCGCCTTGCGTCGCTCACCGATGATCTCGATCTCGAACCCGGACGTTTCCGCGCCAAGCGCGCGTGGGACATACCCGAGCGCGAGCGAGCGCCCGACACGGTGGCCGTAGCCGCCGGATGTGACCCAGCCGACGACCTTGCCGTCATGCCAGATCGGTTCATCCGCCACCGCATCCGCATCGCCCGCATCCACGGTGAAGGTGACCAGACGAAGTGCTCCGCCGCTTTCCTTCTCCTCGAGCGCCGCGGCGCGGCCGACGAACTCGCCCTTTTTGAGATCCACGAAGCGCCCTAAGCCCGCTTCGTACGGCCCATAGATCGGGCGGTACTCGCGCGCCCAGTTGCCGAAGCTCTTCTCGATGCGCATCGCGTTCAGGGCCCGGCCCCCAAAGAGCTTAAGCCCGTGTGCGCGCCCCGCCTCCACGAGGAGATCGTAAAGCGCCCGTTGGTACTCGCTCGTCACCCAGATCTCATAGCCCAGATCGCCCGTGAAACTGATACGCCCGAGGAGCGAGGGGATCATGCCGAGGTCGACCTGACGGAAGGTCAGGAAGGGATATGCTTCACTCGAGAGGTCGACGCGTACCAGGCTCTGAAGGAGCGAGCGCGAGCGGGGGCCCGCGACCGATAGACCCACATACTCCATCGCACAGGGCCGCACCGTGACCCCGCTGGGCGGCGGATAGCGTTCGAACCAGCGCCGGTAGTAGTCCTCGGCGGCATAGGTGCAGACGAGGAACACGCGCTCGGCGCTGAGACGGCACATCGTGAAGTCACCGATCAGCTTGCCGCGCTCGTTCAGCATCGGCGTGAGCGCGATGCGGCCGGGTTTTGGCACCCGATTCGCCATCACCTTCGAGAGCCATTCCTCGGCGCCCGCTCCGGTGACTTCAAATTTTCCGTAGTTGGAGATCTCGAGAAGTCCGACCCCATCGCGCACCGCGCGACACTCCTCGCCAACATAGGGGTGAGCGTTCGAGCGGTGAAAGGTCACTTCCTCGTGGGCTTCTGCGGCGCTCGGTGCGAACCAGAGCGAGTGCTCGAGCCCGCAGTAATCACCGAATACCGCGTGCGCGCCTTCGAGCCGTTCGTAGATCGGGGTCGTACGCAGGGGCCTCGCCGCCGGCAATTCCTCGTTCGGGAAGCGGATGCGGAAGCGCCGCGAATAGTTCTCGCGCACCTTGGCGTTCGTATACGCGAGCGTGGCCCAGTCGCCATAACGCGCGACATCCATCCCCCAGATGTCC
>DASPTE010000039.1:0-32255 GCA_035623585.1 Steroidobacteraceae bacterium
TATTGCCCTTTTCACCGAGGCCATCGGCATCGATCCGAACTATGCGCTCGCGTTCGCAGGCCGCTCGCTCGCGCAATCGGTCTACGCGGGCCAGTTCGCGACCGGACCGGCCATTCGCGAAGCGTTTGAGAAGGCAGAAGCGGACGCGCGCAAGGCCATCGCGCTCGCCCCGGACCTTGCGGATGGCTACACGGCACTCGCTAGCTCTTTTGAAGCGGGATTCCTCGATTTCACGCAGGCGAGCCAGGCGTACGAGCGCGCGATGGCGCTCGGGCCGGGGAATGTGCGGCTCCTTGGTCGCTACGGGCGCTTTGCGGTCCAGATGGGGCGCACCGACGCGGGCCTAGCCATCGCGCGGCGCGCGGTGACCCTCGATCCGCTCAATCCGATCGCGTACAGCCATCTCGGCCAGGCGCTCCTCGACGCTCGACGCTTCGAGGAAGCGCGCGCCGTGTTCCAGGACTTTCGCACGCTCGACCCGGATGATCCCGATGCCTATGGCTTTCTCGGACTCGCCTACTATGTGCTCGGCAACCTGCAGAGCGCGCGCGAATCCTGCTTAGTCAAGCACGAGAACTGGTCGAACAGCGTGTGTCTTGCACTGAGCTACGAAAAGCTCGGCGAGCAGCGAGAAGCGCAAGCGGAGCTTGCGAAACTGCAGGCCGCGATGGGCGAGGCGCTCGCCTATCAGTACGCCGAGATTTACGCGCAGTGGGGCAATGTGCCGAAAGCGCTCGAGTGGGTCGAAACCGCGCTGCGGCTGCGTGATCCGGGGCTAGTCGAGCTCAAGACGGATCCGCTGCTCGATCCGCTGCGCAAAGAGCCGCGCTTTGAGGCGGTACTGCAGGCGCTCAAGTTTCCGAGCTGAGCGGCGCGCTTTTCTCAGGAGACCTTAGCCGAGGCGCCCGGCTGTCCAAGGAAGAGCCAGGTCTCGATCACCGTATCGGGATTGAGCGAGAGGCTGTCGATTCCCTGTTCGACGAGCCAGCGAGCGAGATCGGGGTGATCGGAGGGGCCCTGGCCGCAGATGCCGCTGTACTTGCCCGCCTTGCGGCAGGCGGCAATCGCCATCGCCACTAGCTTCTTCACCGCCGCATCGCGCTCATCGAATAGCTGCGCCACGATCGCCGAGTCGCGATCGAGTCCGAGGGTGAGCTGCGTCATGTCGTTCGAGCCGATCGACATGCCATCGAAGTACTTGAGGTACTCCTCGGCGAGGAGCGCATTCGTCGGCAGCTCGCACATCATGATCACTTTGAGTCCCTGCGCACCGCGCTCAAGACCGTTCTGCGCGAGCAACTCGGTCACTTCCCGTCCTTCCTCGACGCTGCGCACGAAGGGCACCATCACCTGGACGTTGGTAAGACCCATGGCCTCACGCACGCGCTTGAGTGCCCGACACTCGAGCTCGAAGCAGGGGCGGAACGCCTCATCGACGTAGCGCGAGGCGCCGCGGAAGCCGAGCATCGGGTTCTCTTCCTTGGGCTCATAGCGCTCGCCACCTATGAGGTTCGCGTACTCGTTGGACTTGAAGTCGGAGAGCCGCACGATGACGGGTTCCGGGGCGAAGGCCGCCGCGATCTGCGCGATGCCCTCGGCGAGCTTTTCCACGTAGAAGCCAACCGGATCCGAGTAGCCCGCCATCTGCAGGCGGATCTTTTCCTTGAGTTCGCTCTCGAGACGATCGAACTCGAGCAACGCGCGCGGATGCACGCCGATCATGCGGTTGATGATGAACTCGAGCCGCGCGAGCCCGACGCCCCGGTTCGGGATGGCGGCGAAATCAAACGCCCGATCCGGGTTGCCGACGTTCATCATGATCTTGACCGGGATCTTAGGCAGCGCATCGAGTTCGATCTGCTTGCGCTCGAAGTCGAGCACCCCGTCGTACACGTACCCGGTATCGCCCTCGGCGCACGAGACCGTTATCGGCTGGGATTCGTGGATGCGCTGCGTCGCGTCGCCGCAGCCGACGACCGCCGGAATGCCGAGCTCGCGGGCAATGATGGCCGCATGGCAGGTGCGTCCGCCGCGGTTGGTGACGATGGCCGCGGCGCGCTTCATGACCGGTTCCCAGTCGGGGTCGGTCATATCGGCGACCAGCACATCGCCGCTTTGTACGCGCGCCATCTCGTGCGCGTCGCGAATGACGCGGGCGTTACCCGCCCCGATCCTCTGCCCGATGCTGCGGCCGGTGGCGAGCACGCGCGAGCGGCCCTTGAGCGAGAAGCGCTGGATGGTACGTCCGACGCGGCTCTGCACGGTTTCGGGGCGCGCCTGGAGAATGAAAATCTGGCCCGTGGCGCCATCGCGCGCCCATTCGATGTCCATCGGCCGCGCGTAGTGTTCCTCGATGATGAGCGCCTGACGGGCGAGCGTCGTGATGTCGGCGTCATCGAGACAAAAGCGCCGCCGGTCGGCCTCGGGCACCTCGATCGTAGCCACGCGCTCGGCGGAGCCTTGCGGCGCGTACACCATCTTGAGCGTCTTGGCGCCGAGGTTGCGGCGCAGGATGGCGTCCTTGCCCGCGCGCAGGGTCGGCTTATAAACGTAGAACTCGTCCGGGTTCACCGCGCCCTGCACGATCATCTCGCCAAGTCCCCAGGATGCGGTGATGAACACCACCTCGCGAAAGCCCGAATCGGTGTCGAGCGTGAACATGACACCGCTCGCCCCGAGATCGCTACGCACCATGTGCTGCACGCCCGCGGAGAGCGCGATGCGGGAATGATCGAAGCCCTGGTGCACGCGATAGGCAATGGCGCGGTCGTTGAAGAGCGAGGCGAACACCTCGTGCATCGCCGCGAGCACCGCGGCTTCACCGCGCACGTTGAGGAAGCTCTCCTGCTGCCCGGCGAAGGAGGCCTCGGGGAGGTCCTCGGCCGTGGCCGAGGAACGCACGGCCACCGAGGGCTCGCCGCCCTTGCCGAGGCGGCGCAGCTCACCGGTCACGGCGGCGGCGAATGGTGCGGGGAAGGGCGTGGCGAGGATCCACTGGCGGATGCGCGCGCCGCTTGCGGCGAGCTTCGGGACGTCGTCGACGTTGAGCGCGGCGAGTTCCGCGCGGATGCGCTCGTCGAGTCCGCCCTGACTGAGGAATGCGCGGTAGGCCTCAGCGGTGGTGGCGAAGCCGCCGGGCACCTGAACCCCGAGCCGCGCGAGCGAGCTGATCATCTCCCCGAGCGAGGCGTTCTTGCCGCCCACCGTCTCGAGGTCGCGCATGCCGAGCCGCTCGAAGGGGATGACGTAGGCGCTCAAAGCTGCTCCTCGCACTCAGGATCGGGGCACGCGCTTGCTCGGGCGCTTGCGCGGTGAAACACTGCCGAGCCATCGCCCCGCACGCGAGAGCACGCCGCCGTGACACGCCGCACCGTTTTCTTCATCTCGGACCAAACGGGCGTCACTGCGGAAACGCTTGGCCACAGCCTCATGACGCAGTTCGAGGGGCTGGAATTTCGGCCGGTGACTTTGCCATTTGTGTCGAGCCTTGACAAGGCGCAGGAAACCGTCGCGCGCATCAACCGTGCGGCGGAAGAAGACGGCTTGCGACCGATCGTCTTCAGCACGTTGGTGCAGGATGAGCTGCGTGAGGTGCTCGCCGGCGCGAACGGCTTGTTTCTCGATTTATTTTCGACGTTCGTCGGGCCGCTCGAGCGCGAACTCAACGCGCTCGCGACGCACCGCGCCGGGCGCGCGCATGGCATGGCCGATCTCGCCGCCTACACAACGCGCATCAACGCCACGAACTTCGCGCTTGCCAACGACGACGGCAGCGGAGGCGATTACGGCCATGCGGATGTGGTACTCGTGGGCGTCTCGCGGGTCGGCAAGACACCGACCTGCGTATACATGGCGTTGCAGTACGGGGTGTTCGCCGCCAACTATCCGCTCACCGATGAAGACCTCGAGAACGGCAAGCTGCCGGCGCGGCTCGAACCTCACCGCGGCAAGCTCTACGCGCTCACCATCCAGCCCGAGCGGCTGCAACAGATCCGCAACGAGCGCCGCCCCGCGAGCCGCTACGCCTCGCAGCAACAGGTGCAGTACGAGTTGCGCACCGCGGCGGCGCTGTTCGCGCGCTACGCGATCCCATCGCTCGATACGACGGAATGCTCGATTGAGGAAATTGCGAGCCGCATCCTCACGACGACCGGGATAGAACGGCGGCTGCGGCCCTGAGATTCGGGCACCGAGCCGCGCAATTCTAACACGTCTTGCGCTCGCTGTGCGCAGTTGCGGCAGGTCGCACGAAACTTGCAAGCACTTCGCGGCACGAAACCTAGGCAAATCCGCGCCCTGATCGGCTTGCAGCCCCTCCCTTGTGCGTTATAGTCGGCGCGTGCTTCTCACTGACACACGTACTGTCGTCTCCTGGCGCGCGCGGCCGCGGAGTTTCGTCGCGCTCATGGGATTGTATGAGAGCAATTTCATCCGCCTCGGCTGGCTCGCGGGAGACTTGCACACACTCGAAGGCCAGCACCGCTCGAGCGTGCGCGGCGACTGTGATCTCGTTCTCAGCGTGACCGCCCGTTCCCCCTATACCCGCACCGCGCACCTGAGCTATCTCTTCCCCCACCCCGAGGGCGCACGCGAGTATCCGGATATGCGCCTGTGCGTGTACCTGGACGCCCATCTGGTTGAGGCGCAACCCTGGGCACCGGCGCAGCTCGCGCCGCCCAAGAAGCCCCACGGTGGCAGCGCGGAGCGTGAACTGGATCAGCGCTGGGCGCGGAACATGATGTTAAATAAATGGCTGGAGTACTGCGTGGAGCGGGGCCATCGCTTCTCAACCCGCACAAGATGTAACGACGACGGAGCCTGAGAAAGGGCGGTCTGCCGCTGCTTTTCTCCTCAAGGCCTTCGGACAACTGCGCTTCGGCAAATTCGCCTTCCGGCCGCAACCTAAACAGGACGAGGAAGAGCAGCGCGTCATCGCGCTCTTCAAGAACCGCGCGGAGCTCAAGAAGCAGTACAGCGTGCTGCAGGATGAGATCTACCACCTCAGGGACCTCATCAAGCAGCAAGAGGGAGCCACCAAGCGGGTGCAGGACTCGCTCGATCGGCTCGAAGGCAAACTCGGCGCCGCCGACACCGCTTACTCGGTGCTCGTGCACTATCAGCTGCGGCGGCTCTGGCAGGCGGGACGCGAGCTCATCACGCAGTTCGTCGCCGATCTCGTGCGGCAGCAGGACGAGCTCGAGCGGCGCGCGCACCTCTCCGAGCACAATCGCCGCATGAACGCGAAGAAAGAGGCGGCGCTGCACGATCTGCAGGCTGCGCAGTTGCAGCACGAGCAGGTCGCGCAGGAGCTCGCGGCGCTGCAGGCACAGCGCGCGAAGCTCACGCGCTTCTGGCATTACTTCAAGCGCCGCTCCGTGGAGCGGCGCATCGGGCAAACCCAGGAGGCGCTGGCGGGCACGGCCAGCGCGCTCGCGCAGACGCAGGGCACGCTCGAGCAGATCACGCGCGAGGCGACCCCGGAGTTCGCGGGGCTCTCGCTCGCGGCGCGCCGCGCGATCAATCTCGCCGCGATCGCCTACGCGGAAGTACTCTGCCTGCGGCTTTCGCAGCTGAAGACCCCGCTCGTGCAGCTCGCGCGCGAGGCCGCGGGCCGGAGCGAGGCGGGCGAGGGCTACGGCTCCCCGCAGGACTGCGTGCTGCTCATGGGATTGATCGCCCGCGCCCAGCGCGTGATCGGCGACAACCAGGGGCTCGCCGAGGAATTGAAGGTGCGCACCGGGCGCCTGAAGAAAGTCGCGCAGTACCGTAACGCAAACGACAGTACACCGGTCGCTGAATCACTGAATTCGACCGACGGCGAGGTACTGCCCGCGGCCGCACGGCCGCCGAACGTACTCGCCGAAGATACCTGGGATATCTTCCGGATCGTGCAACGCTAAGCGCGCTCGCGCGGGGTGTCTTCAGCCGACGCGGGCGGTCTTCTGCTGCGGTGCTGGCGGGGAAGGTGAGGGACGGGCGCCGGTCACCATGTCGCCGACGATCTGGGTCGCTTGATCGAGCACCACGTCCGCGGCGTCGTCCTTGGTCTTGTCGAGCTCTTCCACGCTCTTAAGCGGTGGCTGACCCTTGGCCGCGCGGCGGCTGTTCTCGCGCGCGAGCCGTTCGTGGTCGATGTGCGCGCGCTCCTCGCGGCGGGTCTTAAGATTGAGCGACACGCTGCGCTGCTCGCGCACCGAGTCGATCGCGGCAATGTCGGAGACCAGCCAGCGGTAGTCGGGATCGTGCTGGGCGCGCGCATCCTCCTGGGTCGCGAGTGCCGCGACCGGCGGCGCGGCCGCGGTGCCGGCGCTGGCCTTGAACGGCACCCCCGCGATGCGGTCCCACGGCAAGGCCGATTCAAGCGCACTCTCGCCCACTTCCTTGGTGTCGAGCGCGGAGGCGAGTGGCACGTCGGGTTCGACGCCCCGGTGCTGCGTGCTCTCGCCAGTGACGCGGTAGAACTTGCCGATCGTCACCGTGAGCTGCCCGTTGCGCTGCGACGAGCGATCGAGCGGCACGAGGTTCTGCACCGTGCCCTTGCCGAAGGTGGTCTGCCCGAGGATGACGCCGCGGTGATAGTCCTGGATCGCGCCCGCGAAGATCTCGGACGCCGAGGCGCTCAGGCGATCGACGAGCACCGCGAGCGGACCCGTGTAGGCGGGTTCGCTCTCCGGGTCGTCGAGCACTTCGAGTCTGCCGGTGGTGTCGCGCAGCTGCACCACGGGGCCGTGATCGATGAATAGCCCGGTGAGCGCGGTCGCCTCGGGGAGGTAGCCGCCGCCATTGTTGCGCAGGTCGAGCACGAGCCCGTCGATGTTTTCGGCCTTGAGCTCGCGGACCAGCTTGAGCACATCGCGCGTCGTGCTGCGGCAGTCCTCGGCGCCCGCGTTTTCGCAGGCGACGTCCTGGTAGAACCCGGGGACCGTGATCACACCGATCTTGAGCGTCCGTCCGTTGCGCGCGAAGGTCTTCACTTCCTTGTGCGCCGCCTGCGCTTCGAGGGTGACTTTGTTGCGCGTGAACTCCACGACCTTCTCGGTACTTCCCGGAGCTGCGCCCGCCGGCAGTATCTGCAGACGCACCGTGGTGCCCGCCTTGCCGCGGATGAGTTGCACCACATCATCGAGCCGCCAGCCGATGACATCCGTGAACGGTCCCTCGTGTCCCTGGCCGACACCGGTGATACGGTCGTTGATGTTGAGCGTGCCGGCGACCGCCGCGGGACCGCCCTCGAGCACGTTCATGATGGTGACGTAGTCATCGACCAACTGCAGCGAGGCGCCGATGCCCTCGTAGTTGAGGCTCATCTGGATGCGGTATTCCTCGGAGCTGCGCGGGGAGAAGTAGCTCGAGTGCGGATCGAAGGCGCGCGCGTAAGCGTTCATCAGGTTCTCGAACACGTCCTCGCTCGTCACCTGATCGACGCGCTTGAGCACGCGTTCGTAGCGCTTGCGCAGGATGTCGCCCGCCTCGGGCCAGGTCTTGCCGGTCAGCATGAGCGACAGCGCATCGTTCTTGACGCGCTTTCTCCAGAGCTCGTTCATGGCGGCCGTATCGGCCGGCCAGGGGGCGTGCGCGCGATCGAATTCGAAGGTTTCGTTGAGGGTCCAGTCGGGCTCGGTCTTCAGGAGCTCGAGCGCGTAGTCCATGCGTTCGCGGTTGCGCTGCTGGAAGCGCGCGAAGATCAGATACGCCGGCTCAATTTCCCCGGTACGGATCATGTCGCCGAACTGCAACCGATACGCGTTGAAATCGTTGATGTCACTTTGCAGGAAATAGCTGCGCTGCCCGTCGAGAAACTCGAGATAACGCTGATAGACGGTCTCCGACATCTTGTCGTCGAGCTGGGCGTGACTGTAGTGCGCCTCCTCGAGGATGCGCCCGATCTTGCGCGCGGTGGCCCGTTGCGTATCTGTCGGTGCGATGGCTCCCGGGGGCAGGAGGGTCGCCGTGTTCGCCGGCGCCTGGGTGGAGCTCGCGAGCGCCAGCGCCACGACGGCGAGGGCGGCGGCGGTGATCCACCAGGACGAGCGGCGCAGGGAGTCGGTCATCGGGGGGCTCGCAGCTTAGGTAAACTCCGTATGACCAAGGCTAGAGCCTGCGGTTCGCCTTAACAAGTACCGGTTTCCCACCATGCGACCAATGGCTGCCCTTTTGGCAATTCTGGCCGGCTCGGCGGTCGCCCTCGCCACCGGGCTCATCATGACCTGGATCGTGATCCTGTTCCTTCCCGCCGACGAGGCGCGCTTCGCCCCCGAGCAACCCGCTCTCATGCGCGCCGTGGCGGTCTTCACCGTGTTCGCAGCGGCTTCGGGCAGCAGCTTCTACGCGCAGCTGCGCGAGCGGCGCTGGCGCTTCGCGGCTCACGCCGCGACGCTCCTCATGTTCGCCGTTGCGGTGTGGCTTTACTGGCCTAAGTGAGGGGCTCAACCGCTCGGCGCCCGCCACCTAGCCGTCCCCACGCGGTGGGCGCGCGCGAATGAGCAGGACAATGATGCGACTAAGAAGCAGCATTACGAAGGGCCCGAGCGCGACCGCCCAGAACACCGCCGAGCCATGCATGAGGCCGGTGAAGTAGTCGAGCAGCAGCGCAAACGGCCCCGCATGGGTGTTTTGCCCGTGCGTGTAGGGCCCGAGCATGCGGTTGCCGACATACCAGATGAGAAACGGCACGCCAAAGAGACCGATGGCGAACATGAGACCAAAGATGACGAGCTCGCGCTGCGTGCGCGGGTGGCTCTCCCAGAGCTCCTTCAGGCGCTCGAGCATCGTCGGTTCGGCGGTCGGAGGTGGGGAGGAGGGTGGATTCGAGGTCGCTTGCGGGACTGACACGGCGGGCATAATAGCGTTGTCATGGACAAAATCAGAGCCGCGGTCATCGGGGTAGGGTACCTCGGGCGTTTTCACGCGCAGAAGTACGCGCAGGCGGTGGGTTGCGAGCTCTGCGCGGTCGTCGACCCCTGCGAGGAGGCCCGCGATGCGGTCGCTGCCGAGCTCAAGACGCGTCCCCTCGCCGATCACCGCTCGCTCCTTGGTACGGTCGATGCGGTGAGCGTGGTCACACCGACGCCGACGCACTTTGCGATTGCGCGCGAGTTCCTCGAGTCCGGGGCGCACGTGCTGGTCGAAAAACCGATCACCGAGACCATCCCGGAGGCGCGCAAACTCATCGCGATCGCCGCGCGCGCCGGACGGGTCCTGCAGGTCGGACACCTCGAGCGCTTCAACGCAGCGATCCTCGCCGCCGAACCGCACCTGAAGTACCCGCGCTTCATCGAATGCCATCGCCTCGCGCCCTATCGCGAGCGCGGCACGGACGTGAACGTAGTGCTCGATCTCATGATCCACGACATCGACATCGTCGAGACCATCGTCGACTCTCCCATCACGTCGATCGATGCGGTCGGCACGCCGGTCTTCACCGACGAGATCGACATCGCCAACGCCCGCATCCGCTTCGGGAATGGCTGCGTTGCGAACGCCACCGCCTCGCGGGTGAGCATGAAGACCGAACGCAAGATGCGCATCTTCGCGGGCGATGCGTATCTTTCGCTCGATCTGCAGCAGAAGATCGTCACCGTGATCCGTAAGCGCAGCGCCGCAGATGCTCCGGGTGCGCTCCCGGTGACGATCGAGGAGCAAAGTCTCGAGCCTGGCGATGCGCTCAAAGCGGAGATCGACTCCTTTCTTGACTGCATACGCAAGCGCCGCCCGCCGGTTGTCTCGGGCGAAGCGGGCCTCAGGGCGCTCGAAACCGCTATGCGCATCACCGAGCAGGTGCAGCACTCGCTGGCGCAACTCGAGAGGCGGCCGCGCGGTGGGCGTGCACGCGCGGCGCGCCCGGCGCGCGCGCCAGCACGGGGCAAGCGTGCGCGGGGGCGGTAGTAGAATCAGGCGGAGCGCGCGATCGGGAAGGTCAACGAGGGTGAGCGAGCCAGAGCATTTTCGGCGCGAGCCGCGGCCGGTGACGGTGGCGGCGATCCAGGTGGCGATGAGCTGGGACAGCGAGGGCAATATCGCGCGCGCCGAGCGGCTCGTGCGCGAGGCGGCAACGCGCGGCGCGCAGATCATTCTGCTGCCCGAGCTCTTTGAAACCCCCTACTTCTGCATCGAGCAGGATGCGCGTCATCTCGCTCTCGCGCGACCCACCGCCGAGAACCGCGCGGTGCAACACTTCGCCGCCATCGCGCGCGAGCTCGGCGTCGTGCTGCCGATCAGCTTCTTTGAGCGCGCAGGTCGCGCCTACTTCAATTCCATTGCGATCCTCGATGCCGACGGCACGAACCTCGGCGTCTACCGCAAGTCACACATTCCGAACGGCCCTGGCTATCAGGAGAAAAATTACTTCTCACCCGGAGACTCGGGATTTCGGGTGTGGGAGACGCGCTTCGCACGCATCGGGGTCGGGATCTGCTGGGACCAGTGGTTTCCTGAGACCGCGCGCGCCATGGCACTCACGGGGGCCGAGCTCTTTTTCTTCCCGACTGCGATCGGCACCGAGCCCCCTCCTGCACTTCCTGTGAATTCGCGCGAGCACTGGCAGCGCACCCAACAGGGGCATGCGGCGGCCAACCTGACGCCACTCGTCGCTGCCAACCGCTATGGAATTGAGCGCTCGCTTCAGGACCCGCAAGGACTCTACATCCGCTTCTATGGCTCCTCTTTCATCGCGGATGCGATGGGGGCAATCGTCGCCGCGGCGCCGGAGGAGGGCGAGGCCGTGCTCACGCATACCTTCGACCTGGAGGCAATCGCGGCACTGCGCGATAACTGGTTCGTGTTCCGCGACCGCCGTCCCGAGCTCTACGGAGTATTGAGTTCCCTCGATGGACGTGGCGGCGCCGCCCAGGCGTCCGCACCCGCACGCCGCCCGCGCCCGCGGGCGGGCGGGGACTGAGGGCTGTTCCGTACGGGAGTCCGCTGAACCGGCTCCCGCCCCCTGTGCGCGGAACTTGAGCTCGATCTTATCTTCGACGGCGAGCGCTTTGTTCGGCACCTGACTGTCAGGTCTCGTGTCCGTCTATGCCCTGCGTGTGTAGGATTGCGCGAGCCCTGACGTTGCCTGTGTCGGGCTCGTCGCAAAAAAACAGGAGGGAGCCAGATGCCGCATCTTAGATGTTCCAGAATTCTATTGGTGTTCCTGTCGGCGTGTTGCTGGACACTGCTCGCAACTACCTCATTCGCTCAGACCCACAAACCCAACATCCTGGTCATCATGGGAGATGACATCGGGTGGTACAACACGAGCATCTACAACCGCGGCGACATGGGCTATGCGACGCCCAACATCGACCGCATCGGCAAAGAAGGCGCGCTGTTCCTGAGCTGGTATGGCCAACAAAGTTGTACGGCCGGGCGTGCCGCATTCGTTACCGGTCAGTCGCCAATTCGCACCGGTCTCACGAAAGTCGGGCTCCCGGGTGCGGATGTCGGACTGAGTGCCAAAGACCCGAGTGTTGCTGACGTGCTGAAGGCACTCGGTTACGCAACGGGGCAGTTCGGGAAAAATCACCTGGGTGACCGCAACGAGTTTCTTCCCTGTGTGCACGGTTTCGACGTTTTCTTCGGGAATCTGTATCACCTGAACGCCGAGGAGGAACCGGAGAATCCCGATTATCCAAAAAACCCCAAGTTCAAAGCGAAATTTGGACCGCGAGGCGTGTTGCGCTGTACGGCGACCGCAGCGGACGACACCACTGTGGACCCGAGTTACGGCAGAGTGGGCAGGCAGAGTATCGAGAACACCGGACCGCTAACTACGCAGAGAATGCAGACCATTGACGATGAGTTCACGGACGCAGCACTCGCCTGGATCGAGGCACAGGCGAGGGCCGGTAAGCCCTTCTTCTGCTATTACAATTCGACGCGCATGCATATTTTCACGCACTTGAAACCCGCCTCCGTTGGCAAGACGGGCCTCGGGATCGAGGCCGACGGCATGGTCGAACACGACGATCACGTCGGGCAGTTGCTTAAGAAGTTGGATGAGCTCGGTATCGCCGACAACACCATCGTGGTGTACACCTCGGATAACGGCGCGGAAGTAATGACCTGGCCCGACGGTGGCACGACGCCCTATCGCGGGGAGAAGGCCACGAACTTCGAGGGCGGCTACCGTGTGCCGACACTCATCCGCTGGCCCGGAGTCATCAAGCCCGGAACGATCTACAATCAGTTTTTTGCTCACGAGGATTTCATCCCGACGTTTGCAGCGGCCGCGGGCAATCCCGAGATCGTCCAGCAATGCATGAAATCCTGCCGCTTGGGCAGCAGTTCATTTCACGTGCATCTTGACGGCTATAACCTGATGCCCTTCTTTAAGGGCGAGGTGCAGGAATCGCCGCGTAAGGAGTTTCTCTACTGGAGCGACGACGGGGACCTGTTTGCCATCCGTGTTCTAGATTGGAAGATCGCCTTCTTTGAGCAGTACCACGAAGGTATCGGCATCTGGCAAGAGGAGTACACGAAGCTTCGTGTGCCAATGCTTTACAACCTTCGTGAGGACCCCTTCGAGCGCGGTCCGAGCTCGATCTATTACAACGACTGGATGGTGCGCCGGGTGTTTGTGCAGGTCCCGGCACAAGCCATCGTTGCGAACTGGCTCTCGAGCTTCAAGGAGTATCCGATCCGGCAGCGACCCGCGAGCTTCAACCTCGATGAGGTGATGCGAAAACTGACCCCGGGTAACTAACACGGAAGAAGCGGGTGGCATAGGAAGCATGCGGTTCCCGGTGTTTCGTGACCGGGAACCGCAGGGTTGGTGGAGGCGGGGGGACAGCGTCTCCGCGGCTTTCGCCACGGGCTGGACTATGCCTTCATCCATGCGCTCCGGAGTGCGGACGCCTGGACGCGGAGCGTGTTATTCGGCCGCCAGGTGCCGGCCGAATCCTAGTGCCCGCCCGCGGCGCGCTGCGCCGTCGGCGGGTCTATGAGTCTCTACGGGGCAGGCCTGAGGTTGGCCCTCTTCCTACCCCTCGGCGTTGCCATGCCGCTCCCCAAAAGAGGAAAGCGCCGTCAGGTTTCGCCGATGTGAGCTCCGTTCTCAGCCAGACCTCTCGGCCTGGCGCGACCCTCGATCGAACCCCCGTCCGTAAGTCCTAGACTTCAGGATCTACGTACGTAGCTCTCTCTTTGATTCTCGCGCGGCGCTACCCGAGGAGCAGGGAAGACGCAACGCCAGCGGCCAGTGACTCTTAACGCTGCGGCCTGTCGCACGCCGCAGCGCGATCCTGTGAACGCGTCCCCTGAGTCGGTCGCACAGGCACGAGCCGGTCAGAGGTCAGCTGCGACTAGGCAGCTAGAGCGTAGTTGTCGTCGTTGGCAACTATGAGTTGCAGCAGGTTTTACGAGGGCACTGCACCTCGGTACGCCCCTGAAGGTTCGTAACCCACGTCGAAACCGGTCGCCCCCTTCAAGGCATCACACCAGACAAGCATACCTCAAGGGCGGGTGGGACCTGTGGCACAATGCGCACGGGTGCCCTGCGGGCGGCGCGATCTCACAATGACAAGTCGCCCCCGGGCGCCTTCTTATTTAAGGGAGAGTCGCCCGGATGGGGAAGGAAACTCGTTGGCTCCTCGTTGGGGTTCTGGCTTTGGGCGGCGCTGCCCGTGCGGATGATGAGACCTGGGCCGCGCGCGCGGCGCTCGGTTATTCCAAGACCAGCGGCAACACCGATACGACCACCTTCAATTACCTCGCGCATGCCGCGCACGTGATCGGGGATTGGAAGCTCCTCGGTGGCATCTCCGGCGTTTATGGATCCACCCAGGGCGAGACCACCGCGCAGTCCTTCGATGGGTATCTGCAGGCGAACTACAACATCACGCCGCGCTTTTACTGGTACGGGGGACTCAAGTACGACGACGACCACTTCAGTGGATTTGCGTACCAGGAGTCACTCGCCACGGGCGTCGGTTATCAGTTCGTCAAGAGCGATGCCACGAAACTCAGCGCCCAGATCGGCGTCGGCGCGCGCCAGCTGCAGCAGGAAATCCTGGTCAAGGACGCCATCGGCGGCATCGTGAGCAGCACCAAGCTTCCGGCAACCACCGATGCGGTGCTCGACGCCGCGGCGAACTACGAGCATGCCTTCAACTCATCGACCAAGCTCCTGGTAACGGCCTCGCTCGATGCCGGCTCGACCAACACCCTTACCGTGGCAGTTGTCTCGCTGCAGGTGAAGATGAGCTCACTCCTCGCGCTCTCCATTGGCTACCAGTACAAACACAACAGTAATCCGCCAACGGGTTCGGTCGGGACCGATACGCTGACTACGGTGAACCTGGTCTACGAATTAAAGAACCCGAAGCTCGCGCCGGAGTAAGCGCCCCGCGCCGCGGGGTGCGCCTGCGTTCAGCCACGCCGGAGCAAGCGCGCCTTGGAGCGCTGCCAGTCGCGATCCTTCTCGACGGCGCGCTTATCGTGTTGTTTCTTGCCCTTGGCAAGCCCGACCTGCAATTTCGCGCGTCCGGCTTTCCAGTAGAGCTCGAGCGGCACGAGCGTGTAGCCGCGGCGCTCGACCGCACCGATGAGCCCCTGGAGCTCGCTCCGATGAAGGAGGAGCTTGCGGGTGCGCACGGGATCTGGCGTGCGGTGAGTCGAGGTGGTCGGAAGGGGCGAGATATGCGCGCCGATCATGAACGCTTCGCCCCCGCGCAGGTACACATATGCCTCCTTCAATTGCGCGCGGCCCGCACGCATCGCCTTCACTTCCCAGCCCTCAAGCGCGAGCCCGGCCTCGTAACGCTCTTCGATGAAATAGTCGAAGCGCGCCTTGCGGTTCTCGGCGATCAGTCGCGGCGCTTTGTCGGCGGCTTTGGTCATACGGGGGCGTAATGGGACAATGCGCGCATGCGCGAGGTCAAGCGTTCGGCGCTCATCAACAAGTCGCCGGCGCAGATGTTTGCACTCATCAACGATATCGAGAGCTACCCGCAGTTCCTGCCGTGGTGCACGCACGCCCGGGTCGATTCGCGCTCGGAGCGCGAGCTACTCGCCACGATCGGGGTGCGTCAGGGGCCGCTCGAGGGCGAGTTCACGACCCGCAATACGCTCGAACCCGACTCGCGCGTGCGCATGCAGCTCGTGAGCGGACCGTTCCGAAGCCTCGAGGGCGAGTGGCGCCTCGAGCCGATCGGCCCGAATGGCTGCAAGATCGAGCTCACGATGCGCTTCGCCTTCAAGAACCCGATCACGGCCGTGCTCTTCGAGGGGCAGTTCGCGTACACCGTGGGCTCGCTCGTCGATGCCTTCGTGGCGCGGGCGCAATCGTGACGCAGCCCCGAGCGCGCAAGCGCTGTCTCGTGGCGTATGCGCTGCGCGAGCGGCAGTATCTTTGGAGCGTCGAGCTCGAGCCTTCAGCCCTCATCGAGGATGCACTCGCTGCCGCGCGCACTCAGCACGAGGAGCTGGGCGGCTCCGATCCCATCCCCTGGGACAAGGCACGGGTGGGGATCTACGGCGAAGCGCGCCGGCGCACGGATCCTTGCGCGGAGGGGGATCGCATCGAACTCTACCGCCCCCTCGCTGTCGATCCGCGCCTGCGCCGCCGGGAGCGCGTGGCGCGCGAGCGGCGCGCGGGCACGAAGAGCGGAAAGCGCTAGATCGTCGGGAACTTGGCGGGCGAGGGGCCCGGTTCCGGAGCGCGCGGCGCGCTGTTTGGCACGTTGACGCGATCGAAATGCGTCACCTTGTCCTCCTTGAAGTAGACGACGAGGTGGCGCTCCTCGGGCGTGCGCAGCCGTCCGTACTTGAAGTAGTAGACGTAGTCCCAGCGGTCCTTGTCGAACACCGCGGGCACCATCGGTGTGCCGAGCAGATAGCGGACCTGGGTACGCGTCATGCCGACCTGGAGCTGATCGACGGTTCGGCCCTCGAGGTAGTTACCCTGCTGGATGTTCATGCGGTAGACGCAGCCCCCAAGGAGCGTGCAGCCCGCGAGCAGGGCCGCGAGCGTGGTGGCTAGGCGTGAAGACAGGCGCATCGTTCTCCGAAGGAGGATAATCGAAACCGCGAATGATACCCGATCGACGCCCGTCCGCAGCGGGCGGTGCGCCGCTCGGATGGAGAGGTGTGTGGAAGGCAAGGATCTGCGCAAGGCCGGCTTGAAGGTGACGTTGCCGCGCCTGAAGATCCTCGAGATCCTCGAGGGGAGCCGCAATCGGCACATCTCGGCCGAGGACATCTACCGCACGCTCCTCGAATCGCACGAGGACATAGGCCTCGCCACCGTGTACCGCGTGCTCACGCAGTTCGAGGCGGCGGGGCTCGTCACGCGTCATCACTTCGAGGACGGCATGGCGGTCTTCGAGCTGAATCAGGGCACGCACCACGATCACATCGTGTGCAGCGACTGCGGACACGTCGAGGAGTTCGTGGACGCCAGCATCGAGGAGCGGCAGACGGCGGTCGCGCAGCGGCTCGGCTTCACGATCCGCGACCACTCCTTGATTCTCTATGGACAGTGCCGGCGCACGCACTGCCCGCACCGTAAAGGCAAGTCGAGCTAGCTGCGGCCCTTCTTGCCGCCGCTCAGTCGCGGCAGCATCAACGTCTGCGCGGTGTCGGCCGTGGAGTCGGGCGCTGCCTCCGCCACACGGTGGGCGCCGGTCGCCCCGCTCGAGCGCGATGGCGGCGGGTAGGTCGCCGAGGCGAGCATGTCGCGGGCGTGTTCGCGAGCCTTGGGGGTGATTTCGACGCCGCCGAGCATGCGCGCGAGCTCCTCCACACGGTCCTCGCCGCTCAGTGTGGCGGCCGTGATGCGCGTCGTGCGTCCATCGCTCAGCTTCGTCACGCGGATGTGATGGTGCGCCTGGCAGGCAACCTGCGGGAGGTGCGTGACGCATAGCACCTGCGCGCGCCCGCCAAGCGTGCGGAGCTCGCGGCCGACGATCTCCGCCACCGCGCCGCCGATGCCCGCATCGACTTCATCGAAGACCATGGAGCGGGCATCCTGCATCGCGCAGGCGACCTGCACCGCGAGCGAGAGCCGTGCGAGTTCGCCCCCGGAGGCCACCTTGGCCAGCGCGCGCGGGGGGTGTCCCGGGTTCGCGGTGACGCGGAATTCGATCTGATCGATACCGTGACGGGCCGGCTCGGCGTTGCCGGCCTGGGTAACATCGACCTCGAAGCGTCCGCCTGTCATCCCGAGCGTCTGCATGCGCGAGGTGATGTCGCGCGCGAGCGCGCGCGCGGCAGCGATGCGCTTGGCGGTCAACTCCCCGGCCTGCACGCGGTAGCCCTCGAGCGCGCTCGCGAGCTCTTTGCGCAACACCTCGAGATCGAGATCCGCGCGTTCGAGAGCGGTGAGTTCGCGGTCGAGCTCCGCGGTGCGCTCGGAGAGCTGCGCGGGTGTCGTGCGGTGCTTGCGTGCCAGTTCCTCGATCGCCGCGAGTCGCCGCTCGACCTCTTCCTGGCGCGTCGCATCGACGTCGAGGCTCTCGCGGTAATGCTCGAGCTCACGCGCGGTCTCACGCACCACGATCACCGCCTCTTCCAGCATCGGCAGCACGGCGGCGAGCTTCGCGTCAACGCCGGCAAGTCCCTTGAGGGCCGCGAGCGCACGGCTGAGCGCGGCATGGGCGCTCGCGGCATCGTTCTCGTAAAGCTCGCCGATCGCGGTCTGGGTCCCGGTCGCGAGCCGACCGCGGTGCGTGAGTCGCGCGCGCTCGGCGCTCAGGGATTCGAGCTCGCCTTCTTTGAGCTCGAGCGCCTTGAGCTCGCGCAACTGATAGCGCAGGAGGTCGAGCCGCGCGTCGCGATCGCGAGCCTTGCTGTCGAGCTCGAGCGTGCGATTCAAGAGCTCGGTCCACACCCGATGCGCGATGCCGACCTGGCTCGTGAGGTTGGTGAGGGCGCCGTAGCCATCGAGGAGCTCGCGCTGGGCGGTGCTGCGGGTGAGCGACTGGAATTCATGCTGGCCGTGAAGGTCGATGAGGATGTCGCCCGCCTCGCGCAGCAGCTGCAGCGGAACCGACTGGCCGTTGAGATAGCCGCGCGAGCGCCCATCCGCCCCAATCACCCGCCGCACGATGAGCTCGTTGAGAGCGCTGATCGACTGCTCCTCGAGCCACTGCACGAGTGAGCGCGGCACGTTGGTGAGATCGAAGCTGCCCGAGATCTCGGCGCGCTCGGCGCCGACGCGCACCACTTCGGCGCCGGCGCGCCCGCCCGCGAGGAGTTGCAACGCATCGACCAGGATCGACTTACCGGCGCCGGTCTCCCCGGTGAGTACCGTAAGACCGGATGCTAACTCGAGCTCCACCGAATCGATGATGGCGAAGTCGCGGATCTGCAGGTGCGTGAGCATCGGTTCCTAACGCTCGAAGCTGCCGCGGCCCCAGTGAAGCTTCGAGCGCAGCAGACGGTAGTAGTCGTGGCCCTTGGGATGGAGGAGCGTCACGCGCTCGGGCGCGGTCGTGATCTCAAGTCCATCCCCGGGAGCGAGCGCCCCAAGGAGCGCGCCATCGCAGCTCACCTGGGCACGGGTGTCGGGTCGCTCAAGCAGCGTCACCTCGATGAGTGAGTCCGCCGACACCACGATCGGGCGGTCGGAGAGGGTGTGGGCGCAGATCGGGGCGATCACGAGCACGGGCAGGTGCGGCTCGAGGATCGGCCCACCGCAGGAGAGTGCGTACGCCGTCGAGCCCGTCGGGCTCGCGACGATGATCCCATCGCCATCGTGGGTGTTCACGTAGTTGTGATTGATGCGGGTCTCGAAATCGAGCGTGCGCCCGGTGTCGCGCTTTTGCATGACCACATCGTTGAGCGCGAACGCCTGGGCGACCTGGCCACCCGCCGCACGCAGCCGCGCGCTCAGGAGCGGCCGCGAATCCCGATCGAGCTCGCCAGCGATCGCCGCATCGACCGCCGCTGTCATGTTCTGCGGCATCACATCGGTGAGAAATCCGAGCCGCCCGCGGTTGATTCCAAGGAGCGGCACGTCGTGTCGCGCGACGAGGCGCGCGGCGTAAAGGAGCGTGCCATCGCCGCCGATCGCGATGACGAGATCCGCGCGCTCGGGGATCGCGCCCGCCGGGACGCGCTCGACGCCCGCGATGGGCGCCGGCAGGTGGCTATCGTGCTCGATGAGTACACGCACGCCGCGCGCGCTGAGATGAGCGGCGAGCGCGCTCAGGGTCTCAGCGATGCGCGGATCCTCAAATCTGCCCACTAAGGCACAGGTGCGCACTGGGAAGGCCACGGATTACCCCTCGTGGGTCATCTCGCCCGAAGCGCGAGGCGCGCCTTTTTAGCACGCACGGGCGGCCCGCAGCCAATGTGCCAGGTCACAGCTTGGCGAGGAGAGGCAGTCCCCCCTCGGTCGAGCTTGCTTGACGGTCGGTGCGGCCCAACGCTAGGTTGCCCCGAGAGCGGGGCGATCGAGGATCGCACCCGCGGATCGATGGGGTTTTATGGCGCACGATACCCGGGACGAGGCCCTCGGTGAGCGGGCTCAGCACCTGTTGCGGATACTCATTGAGAGCTATATCCGTGACGGGCAGCCCGTGGGCTCGCGGGCGCTCTCGCGCGAGTCGGGACTGCAGCTGAGCTCGGCCACGATCCGCAACGTCATGGCCGATCTCGAGGAGCTCGGCTTCGTCGTCTCCCCGCACACCTCCGCCGGCCGCATCCCGACCGACAAGGGCTATCGCTTCTTCGTCGATACGCTGCTGCAGTGGCGGCCGCTCGATGAGGCGGCGAGCGCCGAGATGCGCCGCAAGTTCGCGGCGAGCCGTGAGGAGACCTCGACCGATCTGATCGCGACGGTCTCGCAGCTGCTCTCGAGCGCCACCCAGCTCGCGGGCGTCGTCACGCTGCCGCGCAGTCGCCTCGTGTCGGTCACGCAGATTGAGTTCGTGGCCCTTTCGGAGAATCGGGTGCTCGTGGTGCTCGTCTTCAATGACCGCGAGGTGCAAAACCGCATCATTCAGCTCGAGCGCCACTACTCCCCCGACGAGCTCAAGCGCGCCGCCAATTACCTGAATGAGCAGTTCCGCGGCCGTACGCTCCCTGAGGTGCGCCAGGAGATCCTGCGCCAACTCTCCGAAGCGCGGGCGCATCTCAATCAGATCATGATCGATGCGATTGCGGTCGCGCAGCAGGTGTTCGAGGGCACCGCCGAGGAGCGGCTCGAGTACGTGATCAAGGGTGAGACGAATCTCATGGGCGTGGCCGAGCTCACGAGCGTGGAAAAGCTGCGGCGGCTCTTTGAGGCTTTCAACGAAAAACGCGATTTCCTCAATATCCTCGACCATAGCCTCAAAGCCGAGGGCGTGCAGATTTTCATCGGTCACGAATCGGGTTATCACATCCTCGATGATTGCTCGGTCGTGACCGCCCCGTATGCGGACGGCGATGCGGTGGTCGGGGTGCTGGGCGTCATCGGTCCCACCCGCATGGCCTACGAGCGGGTGATACCGATCGTCGACATGACGGCTAAACTTCTCAGTGCTGCCTTGAATTCGCGCCGCTGACCCCCCAACCCGGGGAAGCGCCAAAGCGGGCACGCGAGGCGTGCCCGAGGTTTTTGCGGAGGTTCCTATCAAAATGACTGCCAACGCACCGGATCGACAAGGGAGTGGGGGCGGGGAGCCGACGGTCGTACTGCCCGAGACCGCCACGCAGCTCGTCGAACTCGAGCGGGTGCAGCAGGCGCTCGCCGAGAGCGAGGAGCGTGCCAAAGGCCATTGGGAGCAGTATCTGCGCGCGGTCGCGGACCTCGACAACGTGCGCAAGCGCGCCCAGCGCGACATCGAGTCCGCAAGCCGCTACGCGCTCGATAAGTTCATCAGCGAGCTACTTCCCGTGAAGGACAGCCTCGAGCTCGCGGTCGAGAACCTCCAGAACCCCTCCGCCACCAATATCCGCGCGCTGCGCGAGGGCCAGGAGGCAACGCTCAAGCTCCTCAACCGGGTGCTTGAGCAGGCCGGGGTCACCGAGATCGACCCCGAGGGCGAGCCCTTCGACCCCTCCCGGCACGAGGCGATGATGGCCCAGGATTCGAAGACCGCGGAGCCCAATTCGGTTCTCAAGGTCGTGCAGAAGGGCTACGAGCTCAATGGGCGGCTGCTGCGGCCGGCGCGGGTGATCGTGGCCAAGGCCCCTGCCGGGGCTTGAAAGCCCCCTTCCGTACCCCTAAGAAGTGGCTCTGGACTACCCCTCTTTTGGATGAGTTTCTGGCGGAGTTAACCCATGGCTAAGGTAATCGGCATCGATCTCGGCACAACCAATTCATGCGTCGCCATCATGGAGGGCGGTAAGCCGCGCGTGATCGAAAACAGCGAGGGCGATCGCACCACCCCCTCCATCGTCGCCTTTACGAAGGACGGCGAGGTCCTGGTCGGACAGCCCGCCAAGCGTCAGGCGGTCACCAATCCCCAGAACACCCTTTTCGCCATCAAGCGACTCATCGGCCGCAAGTTCGACGACGAGGTCGTGCAGCGCGACATCAAGATGGTGCCCTACAAGATCATCCGCGCCGACAACGGCGATGCCTGGGTGGAAGTGCAGGGCAAGAAGATGGCGCCGCCCGAGATCTCCGCGCGCGTGCTCATGAAGATGAAGAAGACCGCCGAAGACTACCTCGGCGAGAAGGTCACGGAGGCCGTGATCACCGTGCCCGCCTATTTCAACGATTCGCAGCGCCAGGCGACCAAGGACGCCGGCCGCATCGCCGGGCTCGAGGTGAAGCGCATCATCAATGAGCCGACCGCGGGCGCACTTGCCTACGGGCTCGACAAGCAGGGCGGGGATCGCAAGATCGCCGTCTACGACCTCGGCGGTGGCACCTTTGATATCTCGATCATCGAGATTGCCGCAGTCGATCGCGAGCACCAGTTTGAGGTGCTCTCGACGAATGGCGATACGTTCCTCGGGGGCGAGGACTTCGATCTGCGGATCATCAATTTCCTCGCCGACGAGTTCGAGAAGCAGTCCGGCGTCGATGTGCGCAAGGACCCCCTCGCCATGCAGCGCCTCAAGGAGGCCGCGGAGAAGGCGAAGATCGAGCTCTCCTCGACCCAGCAGACCGATATCAACCTCCCGTACATCACCGCCGATGCCTCGGGACCGAAGCACCTCAACATCAAGCTGACGCGCGCGAAGCTCGAGTCGCTCGTTGAGGATCTCGTCCAGAAGACCATCGAGCCCTGCCGCATCGCCATGAAGGATGCCGGCGTCTCCGGGAGCGACATCGCGGAGGTGATCCTGGTGGGCGGGCAGACGCGCATGCCACTTGTGCAGAAGTACGTGAAGGACCTCTTCGGCAAGGAGCCGCGCAAGGACGTGAACCCCGACGAGGCGGTCGCGGTAGGAGCGGCGATCCAGGCGGGCGTGCTCGCGGGCGAGGTGAAGGATGTGCTGCTCCTCGATGTCACTCCGCTCTCGCTTGGCATCGAGACGCTCGGCGGCATCATGACCAAGCTCATCGAGAAGAACACGACGATTCCGACCAAGGCATCGAATACCTTCTCGACCGCGGACGACAACCAGACGGCCGTGACCATTCACGTGCTGCAGGGTGAGCGCGAGCGGGCCGCGGATAATAAGTCGCTCGGCAAGTTCGACCTCTCGGACATTCCGCCCGCCCCGCGCGGCATGCCGCAGATCGAGGTGTCCTTCGACATCGACGCGAACGGCATCCTTAACGTCTCGGCGAAGGACAAGGCCACCGGCAAGGAGCAGAAGATCGTCATCAAGGCCTCGAGCGGCCTCAACGAGGAGGAGATCAAGCGCATGGTGCGCGATGCCGAGGCCCACGCGGCCGAGGACAAGCGCTTCCGCGAACTCGTCGAGACACGCAACAAGGCGGATGCGCTGGTGCATGCGGTGGAGAAATCCCTCAAGAGTCTCGGCGACAAGGTGGATGCGGGCGAGCGCGCCAAGGTGGAGAGCGCGGCTTCGGATCTGCGCACCGCTTTGAAGGGCGAAGACCGCGGCGTCATCGAGAAAAAGACCGAAGCTCTCGCGCAGGCTTCCGCGAGCATTGCCCAGCGCGCCTATGCGGCTGAGCAGGGCGCGGCGGGTGGCGGCGGGGCCGAGGGCGCCGGCGGTGCCCAACCGGGCGCCCAGGCGGGCGGCAAGGGGGGCGAGGACGTCGTCGACGCCGAATTCGAAGAGGTGAAGGACAAGGGACGCAAGGCCTCTTAATCGGCCGATGGCCAAGCGGGACTACTACCAGGTACTCGATGTACCGAAGACCGCGACCGAGGCCGAGATCAAGAAGGCCTACCGCCGGCTCGCGATGAAATATCACCCCGATCGGAACCCCAACGATCGGGAGGCCGAGGAGTCCTTCAAGGAGGCGAAGGAAGCCTGCGAGGTCCTCACCGACCCGCACAAACGCGCCGCCTACGACCAGTACGGACACGCCGGCGTCGAGGCGAGCGCGCGCGGGGGCGGCGGCGGCGGCGGTGGTTTCGGTGCCGACACCTTCAGCGACATCTTCGGCGATGTCTTTGGTGACATCTTCGGGACCGGTCGCCGGGGCGGCCGCTCGCAGGTGTTCCGCGGCGCAGATCTGCGCTACGAACTCGAGCTCGAGCTGCCCGAGGCCGTCTTTGGCCATCAGGTCGAGATCGAGGTGGCGCGCCTTGCCGAGTGCGAAACCTGCCACGGGAGCGGTGCCGCCAAGGGGAGCTCCCCCGTCACTTGCGATGCCTGTGGCGGCGCCGGCCAGGTGCGCATTTCCCAGGGTTTCTTTCAGCTGCAACAACCCTGTCCGCGCTGCCGCGGCACGGGTCGCATCGTGCGCAACCCCTGCGACAGCTGTCTCGGCCAGGGGCGCGTGCGCCGCAAACGCAAGCTCGCGGTGAAAATTCCCGCGGGCGTCGACAGCGGCGATCGCGTGCGCCTCGGGGGTGAGGGGGAAGCTGGCCGCAACGGCGGCCCGCCGGGGGACCTCTACGTCGAGGTACAGGTGCGCGAGCACCCGATCTTCGAGCGCGATGGCGCGCACCTCAGCTGCGAGGTACCCGTCAGTTTCGCGACCGCAGCCCTCGGGGGGAGTGTGGCAGTGCCAACTCTCGAGGGCGATGTGCAGCTGAAGATCCCTGCCGAAACCCAGTCGGGACGCGTATTCCGCCTGCGCGATAAGGGCGTCAAGCCCGTGCGCAGCCACTCGCGCGGGGACTTGTTCTGCCGCGTCGTCGTCGAGACGCCCGTGCACCTCGCGGCGGATCAGCGTGATCTCATTCGGCGCCTCGAGGAATCGCTGCGCGCTCAGCCCGGCAAGCACACTCCGCGCGAGAAAGGCTTTCTCGAGGGCGTGCGCCGCTTTTTCAGCCGCGCCGACGGGTCCTAGGAGTGCCGATGCCAAGCCGGACCCGCTCCTTCGATACCCCAACCCGGATCGCCCTCATCGGTGGCACGGGCCGCATGGGCAAGGCGCTCGTGCGCGCCGCACCTTCATTCAGTGCTCTCAAGATCGTCGCGGCCGTCGCGTCCGCTTCGAGCGCAGCACTCGGGCGCGATGTCGGAGAGGTCGCTGGAATCGCGCCCCTTGGAATTTCTGTCACGGACGCTCTGGCACGGGCACTTGAGGGCGCCGATGTCGCGCTCGATTTCAGTAGCGCCGGCGCCACGGCGAGAAACCTCGAGGCCTGCCGCAAGGCGAAGAAGCCGCTGCTCATCGGGACGAGCGGCATCGCAAGCGAGCTCGATGCGTCGCTCAGCGCCGCCGCCCGCGAGATCCCGCTCCTCATCGCCGCAAATACGAGCATCGCGGTCACGCTCCTCATTGAGCTCGTGCGCGCGGGGGCCCGCACACTCCCGCCGGGCTTCGACATCGACATCGTCGAATCGCACCATCGCACGAAGCCCGATGCCCCCTCGGGCACGGCGCTCGCGCTCGCGCGCGCGGCGCGCGAGGCCCGCAGGGCCCCACCGCAAGCCCGCCCGCTCCCAGGCGGTGAGGGGGGCATCGGGATCGCCTCGGTGCGTGCCGGGGACCTCGTCGGGGAGCACTCAGTGCTCTTCACGGGGAACGGCGAACAGCTCGTTCTCACCCACCGGGCGAGCGATCGGGCGATCTTCGCCCGGGGGGCGCTCGAAGCTGCGCTCTGGCTTGCGATGCAGCCCCCGGGACGCTACGCGATGAGGGACGTATTAGGTGTTGAAACAGTTACTTAGGAGCACTTCAACGAACGAATCGAGGTTCGGGATGCACCCCTTCGGGGCGGGAATTTCCCGTGGACACATCGGGCTTAAAGCCCGTAAACTTTCCGCCTAATCCGTGTACGGGTTAGTCCATGCAAGGCGGGAGGATGTTCGATGAGAACTCCTCCCGCTTTGTGTATGTGCGTCGGGGAGAGCAGCTGACGTGAGCGTACCTGCGGTGCTCGCGCTGGCCGACGGAACAATCTTCCGCGGCCGCTCGATCGGAGCCAAGGGCAACACCACAGGGGAAGTCGTTTTCAATACCGCGCCCACCGGGTATCAGGAAATTCTCACCGATCCCTCTTACGCGCGACAGATCGTCACCCTCACCACTCCCCACATCGGCAACACGGGAACCACGCCCGAGGATCTTGAGTCTGCGCAGATCTTCGCTGCGGGGCTTGTGATCCGCGACCTCGCTGCGCTCGCGAGCAACTGGCGTGCGAACGAATCGCTCCCCGAGTTTCTCGAGCGCGGGCGGCTCGTCGCGATCGCCGACATCGATACGCGGAAGCTGACACGCCTGTTGCGCGAGAAGGGCGCGCAGGCTGGCTGCATCATGACGGGCGATCAAGTCGATGAGGCGGCGGCCGTGAAGGCGGCGCGCAAGTTCCCCGGGCTCAAGGGCATGGACCTCGCCAAGGTCGTGAGCGCGAAGCGTCGCTATCAATGGAACGAGGGGAGCCTCTGGCCCGATGTGGGTCGTTCGCAAATTCGCGCCCAGGAACGCCTGCATGTGGTCGCTTACGACTTCGGCATCAAGCGCAACATTCTGCGGCTGCTCGCCGATGGCGGTTGTCGCATGACGGTCGTGCCCGCGCAGACGACCCCCGATGAGGTCTTCGCGCTCGAGCCCGATGGGGTGTTTCTCTCGAATGGGCCGGGCGATCCCGAGCCCTGCGACTACGCGATCAACGCCACGCAGCGGTTTCTGGAAACGGATCTGCCGCTCTTCGGCATCTGTCTCGGGCATCAAATCCTTGGGCTCGCCGCCGGTGCGCGCACGGTGAAGATGAAATTCGGTCACCACGGCGCCAATCATCCGGTGCAGGATCTTGAGAGCGGGCGGGTGTTCATCACGAGTCAGAATCACGGTTTCGCGGTCGATGAAGCCACCTTGCCCGCGGGCGTGCGGGCCACGCATCGCTCGCTTTTCGACGGTTCGCTGCAGGGAATCGCCTTCAAGGAGCGTGCTGCGTTTGGCTTCCAGGGACACCCCGAAGCGAGCCCCGGGCCGCACGATTTGCGCCCGCTCTTTGAGCGCTTCAACCACCTCATGCTGCGCCGTCTGCAGACGCAGCTGCGGCTCGCCGAAGCCGACGAGGGGCGGCAGGGGCAGGCCGGGCGACAGGCGGGCTGATGCCAAAGCGCACCGACATCGAGAGCATCCTGATTATCGGGGCGGGCCCGATCGTGATCGGACAGGCATGCGAGTTCGATTACTCGGGCGCGCAAGCCTGCAAAGCGCTCAAGGAGGAGGGCTATCGGGTCATCCTCGTCAATTCAAATCCCGCCACGATCATGACGGACCCGGAGATGGCGGACGCCATCTACATCGAGCCCGTGAATGCGCGCACCGTGGCGAGCATCATCGAAAAGGAACGCCCCGATGCGCTCCTGCCGACGATGGGCGGGCAGACCGCTCTCAACACCGCACTCGATCTGGTGCGCGAGGGCGTGCTCGATGCGTACAAGGTGGAACTCATCGCCGCCTCGCGCGTAGCGATCGACATGGCGGAGGACCGCGAGCTCTTCCGTAACGCGATGCGCGAGATCGGCTTGGCGACGCCCAAGTCGCAGATTGCGCGCAGCCTCGACGAATCGCTCGCGATAGCGGGCGAGATCGGCTACCCGATCGTGGTGCGTCCCTCCTTCACCCTCGGCGGCAGCGGCGGCGGCATCGCCTACAACCGCGAGGAACTCGAGGACATCGTCGGCCGCGGGCTCGATGCCTCACCGACCGGTGAGGTGCTGCTCGAGGAGTCGGTGGCGGGGTGGAAAGAATTCGAGATGGAGGTGGTGCGCGATCGCAAGGACAACTGCATCATCGTCTGCTCGATCGAGAATCTCGATCCGATGGGCGTGCACACCGGCGATTCCATCACCATCGCCCCGGCGCTGACTCTCACCGACAAGGAATACCAGACGATGCGCGATGCCGCGATCGCGGTGCTGCGCAAGATCGGCGTCGATACCGGGGGATCGAACGTGCAGTTCGCGGTCAACCCGCGCGATGGCCGACTGCTCGTGATCGAGATGAACCCGCGTGTCTCGCGCTCCTCGGCGCTCGCCTCCAAGGCGACCGGCTTCCCGATCGCCAAGATCGCCGCGAAACTCGCGGTCGGCTACACCTTGGATGAGCTCAAGAACGACATCACCGGAGGGGCCACGCCCGCGTCCTTCGAACCCTCGATCGATTACGTGGTGACGAAGATCCCGCGCTTCACGTTCGAGAAGTTCCCCGCCGCCAACGATCGCCTCACGACGCAGATGAAATCGGTGGGCGAAGCGATGGCGATCGGGCGCACCTTTCAGGAGTCGCTGCAGAAGGCGCTGCGCTCGCTCGAGACCGGCCTCGATGGGCTCGTGCCGCAGATGCCGACGCCGCTGAACGATGAGAGCCAGGATAAGCTCGCGCACGAGCTGCGCGTCCCAGGCGCGAACCGCCTCCTTTATGTAGCGGATGCACTGCGCGCGGGCTGGCCGCTCGAGCGCGTGCGCGAGCTCACGAACATCGATCCCTGGTTTCTCGCGCAGATCGAGGAACTCGTGCAGCAGGAGGTGCGGGTGCGCGCCGAAGGACTCGGGGCACTCACGGGGGCGCGGCTGCGCGAGCTCAAGCGGCGCGGCTTTGCCGACAGCCGCCTCGCGACGCTCGTCGACATGCCCGAGAAGGCGATTCGCGACAAGCGGCACGAACACGGCGTCGTGCCCGTCTACAAGCGCGTCGATACCTGCGCGGCGGAATTCGCGACCGCCACGGCCTACATGTATTCCACTTACGAGGAAGAGTGCGAGGCCGCGCCCACCGAGCGCCGCAAGATCATGATCCTCGGCGGCGGCCCGAACCGCATCGGCCAGGGGATCGAGTTCGACTACTGCTGCGTGCACGCGGCGCTGCAGCTGCGCGAGGATGGTTTCGAGACCATCATGATCAACTGCAACCCCGAGACCGTCTCCACCGACTACGACACGTCCGATCGGCTCTACTTCGAGCCGCTCACCCTCGAGGATGTGCTCGAGATCCTCGCCAAGGAGAAGCCCGAGGGCGTCATCGTGCAGTTCGGTGGCCAGACGCCCCTTAAGCTCTCGCGGGCGCTGGAGGCGGCCGGGGCGCCGATCATCGGCACCTCGCCCGATTCGATCGACATCGCCGAGGACCGCGAGCGCTTTCAGGCGCTCGTGCACAAGCTCGGCCTCAAGCAGCCTGCGAACGCGACGGTGCGAACCGAAGAGCAGGCGGTGCGACTCGCGCGCGAGGTGGGCTTCCCGCTCGTCGTGCGGCCGAGCTACGTGCTCGGCGGACGTGCCATGGAGGTGGTGTTCAACGAAGAGGACCTGCGCGCCTACATGAGCACCGCGGTCGAGGTCTCGAACGATAGCCCGGTGCTGCTCGATCGCTTTCTCGATGTCGCCATCGAAGTGGACGTGGACGCGGTTTGCGACGGCGAGGACGTGCTGATCGGCGGCATCATGGAGCACGTCGAGCAGGCCGGGGTGCACTCGGGCGACTCGGGCTGCTCGCTCCCCCCGTACAGCCTCGCGCGCGAGGTGCAGGCGGAGCTGCGCGAGCAGACGCGCAAGCTCGCCCGCGCGCTCAACGTGCTCGGCCTGATGAATGTGCAGTTCGCGATCCAAAGCGGGGTGATCTACGTTCTCGAGGTCAACCCGCGTGCCTCGCGCACCGTACCCTTCGTCTCGAAGGCCACCGGGCTGCCGCTCGCGAAGATCGCCGCCCGCGTTATGACGGGCAAGAAGCTCAAGCAGCTCGTCGGCGCCATCGAGCGCGTGCCCGCGTACTTCTCGGTGAAGGAGGCGGTGTTCCCCTTCATCAAGTTCCCCGAAGCCGACCCGATCCTCGGCCCCGAGATGAAGTCGACCGGGGAGGTGATGGGCACGGGGCGCACGTTCGGGGAGGCCTACGCCAAGGCCCAGAGCGGCTCGGGCGTCGTGCTGCCGCGCGCCGGGCTTTGCTTCATCAGCGTGCGCGATCGCGACAAGGGGCCGGCGGTGGCGCTCGCGCAGAAACTCATCGCCCGTGGCTTTGAGCTCGTCGCCACCGAGGGCACGGCGCGCGCGCTCACGGAAGCGGGCGTCGCGTGCCGGCGCGTCAACAAGGTGCGCGAGGGCCGGCCGCACATCGTTGACATGATCAAGAACGATGAGATCGATCTCATCGTCAACACCACCGAAGGCAAGCAGGCGATCCGCGAATCGAACTCCATCCGCCGCGAGGCCGTGCATCGCCGCGTCACCTACTACACGACGCTCGCCGCGGGGCTTGCGACCTGCGAGGCGCTCGATCACCTCGATGAAGTCGAGGTCAACCGCCTGCAGGATTTGCACCGCGAGGCGTCCGCCGCATGACGCGCACGCCGATGACACTCACGGGCGCCGAGGCGCTGCGTGCCGAGCTCAAGCGGCTGAAGTCCCAAGCCCGCCCGCAGATCATCAAACAGATCGCCGAAGCGCGCGGCCATGGCGATCTCGCCGAGAACGCCGAATACCATGCCGCGCGTGAGCAGCAAGGATTCATCGAAGGGCGGATCAAGGAGATCGAGCACAAGCTCGCCAACGCTCAGGTGATCGACCCGGCGAAGCTCCCCGCCACATCCAAGGTCGTCTTCGGTGCGCTGGTCGAACTTGAGGCCGAGCAGGACGGCGCGCGCGTCGTCTACCAGGTGGTCGGCGAGGACGAGGCGGACATTCGCGCCGGGCGCATCTCGGTCCGCTCGCCGATCGCGCGTGCGCTCGTCGGGCGCGAGGTGGGCGAGACCGTGGAAGTGGCCGCCCCTGGAGGCACCCGCACGTACGAGATCGTCGCCGTGCGCGTCAAGTGAGTCGTGCGCGCCTCATGGGTCCGGAATCATGATGCGCGGGAGCTCGCGATTCGGCCGATAGAGCACGGCGATGTGCCCGACGCGCTGCACGAGGACGCTCGCGGTGCGCGTCGCGAGTGCGGCAAAGAGCTCCTCGCGACTCGCCCGATCGCCGTGCGGTGCGCGCACCTTGATGAGCTCGTGATCTTCAAGCGCGCGCGAGGTCTCGCGCTCGATGGCGGGCGTGAGCCCTGCGGCGCCCAGACGGATGATGGGCTTGAGCGGGTGCGCGAGCCCGCGCAGGTGCCGGCGTTGCCGCTCCGAAAGGCGCGGCGCGCGCACGCTCGCACTGCCTGGAACCTCGCTCGCCATGGATGCATTGTAGGAGGACTCGGGAGCCTTGCGAGGGTCAACTAAAGCGCCGAGGGGCCGTTCCAAGAGCAGTGGCCGCTGGCTCAGAGAACACTTTTCGGATCCCTTCGTGCAGCGTGCGCAGCGCGAGGGCTGGCGCTCGCGGGCGGTGTTCAAGCTCGAGGAGATCGATCGGCGCGAGCGGCTCTTTGCGGGCGCGCACCTGTGCCTCGATCTCGGTGCGGCGCCGGGCGCCTGGAGCCAGTACGCCGCGCGGCGCATGGGCGGGGCGGGCAAGGTGCTCGCGAGCGACATCCTGCCGATGCCCGAACTCCCCGGTGTCGAGTTCCTGCAGGCGGATTTGCGCGAGGCGCGGCAGCTTGAGCGGCTTATCGCGCGGCTCCCCCCGCAAGGCGTGGACGTCGTGCTTTCGGACATGGCGCCGAACCTCTCGGGCGAACCCAGCGTCGACCAGCCGCGCTCGCTCGAGCTCGCGCAGGGGGCGCTCGAGCTTGCGCTCCGCGTCTTGAAGCCGGGCGGCAGTGCCCTGATCAAGGTGTTCGAGGGTGCGGGTCTTGAGGAGCTCGTGGCGTCCGCGCGGGGTCATTTTGGCACCGTGAAGCGGATCAAGCCGGGGGCGTCGCGATCTCGCAGCCCCGAGACGTATCTACTGGCCAGGCAGTTTCGCTTGGTGTAGAAGTGCTTTGGCGCCACGGAATGTGGGCCGCACAAGGACGGAAGCCTTTGAACGATCTGACAAAGAATATCCTATTGTGGGTTGTCATCGTGCTCGTGCTGCTCGCGGTGTTCAGCCGCTACATGCCCACCGTGGGGCAACCGCAGGACATCCCTTACTCGACGTTCCTCGATGACGTGCGCAACAACCGGGTCGAATCGGTCGTGCTCCAGGGCGACATGATCTACGGGGTGCGCAAGGACAAATCGAGCTTCAAGACGAATAATCCCGAAACCGATTTCACCGCGCTTATCGGCACTCTCTATAAGGCGAATATCGTCATCGAGAGCCGCCCGCCGAAGCAGCCGAATTTCATCGGCCAGCTGTTCCTGCAGATGGCACCGGCACTGCTCTTGATACTCGTGTTCCTGTACATGTTGCGGCAGATGCAGGGAACCTCGGGCGGCCGCGGGGCGATGTCCTTTGGCAAGAGCCGCGCGCGGCTCCTCGGCGAGGACCAGGTGAACGTCACTTTCGCCGACGTCGCCGGGGTCGACGAGGCGAAGCAGGAAGTGGGCGAGATCGTCGACTTCCTCAAAGATCCGGGCAAGTTCCAAAAGCTCGGCGGCAAGATTCCGAAGGGCGTGCTCATGGTGGGCTCGCCCGGCACCGGCAAGACGCTGCTCGCGCGCGCGATCGCAGGCGAAGCCAAGGTGCCGTTCTTCACGATCTCGGGGTCGGATTTCGTCGAGATGTTCGTCGGGGTGGGCGCCTCGCGCGTGCGCGACATGTTCGAGCAGGCGAAGAAGCACGCTCCCTGCATCATCTTCATCGATGAGATCGATGCGGTCGGCCGCCACCGCGGCGCCGGGCTCGGCGGCGGCCACGACGAGCGCGAGCAGACGCTCAATCAGCTGCTCGTCGAGATGGATGGCTTCGAGGGGAACGAGGGCATCATCGTCATCGCTGCCACCAACCGCCCCGATGTGCTCGATCCGGCGCTCCTGCGTCCCGGGCGCTTCGATCGCCAG